>JAEPOK010000003.1 GCA_017642935.1 Hyphomicrobiales bacterium | reverse complement strand
ACGAAGGCAGCCGCCTCGAAATCGCGCCATCGGGACTGGCGCAAGGCCGCCGCTTCGGCATCTTCGCCCCAAAGCTTACGTTGTGGCCTGGAAACTGTGCACCACAATGAAGGCAAGCGACGTCACCGACACGCTGGAACTGGCATTGCAGGCTTCGGGCTGTGATCAGGTTGCCGTTCGCCACAAGCCTCGCCTGCTCTCGGACAACGGTGCCAGTTACGTCTCCGAGGAACTGGCCGATTGGTTGGGGTCGCAGAACATGAGTCACGTCCGTGGCGCTCCATACCACCCACAGACGCAGGGCAAAATCGAGCGTTGGCACCAGACCCTGAAGAACCGCATATTGCTGGAAAACTACTTCCTGCCTGGTGATCTCAAAGCCAACATCGAGCGCTTCGTCGAGCACTACAATCACCGTCGATACCACGAGAGCCTGGAAAAACTGACACCGGCCGACGTCTACTTCGGACGTGGCCAGACCATTCTACTCGAACGCGAAAGGATCAAACGAAACACGTTCAAACAGAGGCGTTTGCAATACCGCAACCAAGCCGCATAACATCAAAAACAGATGAGCTGATCTCTCGCTTAAGCTGAGCAACCATCGCTCCCAAAAACCCTGACGACGGACACTCTGGGATACAGGCCATATCGCCCTACGTCGAGCAGTGCTTAAAATGGTCTTCACCGAACCCCTCGCCTACACCCGTAATGAGGGTGCTAGAACCGCAACTTTGTCGTTGCCTTTCAAAGCGTTAGGGGGTCAAAAGGCCCTTGATTTGAAAAGTGGTGCCCAGGAGAAGACTCGAACTTCCACGATCTTGCGATCACTGGCACCTGAAGCCAGCGCGTCTACCAATTCCGCCACCTGGGCCGGTGGTTAGGGTCGAGGGCGTTGCATTACGGCTGGCGCGCGGTCCTGTCAACGGCCCCTTCGAAAGGATTGGTGCGCAGCTTGGGCGTGAGACCAATCACCTGCTTGCGCATGGCCCGCAGCGCAGGCTACATCACCGCCAAAGGCGACCCACAAAGGACATTTTGCGTCATGGCTGACACCCCCGGCAATGCAGGGCTGAACGGCAAACTCGTTACCGTGTTTGGCGGCTCTGGTTTTCTCGGACGCTACATCGTGCGCGAGCTGGCCAAACGCGGCTACCGCGTGCGCGTGGCGGTGCGCCGCCCTGATCTTGCCGGTCACACCCAGCCGATGGGTGCGGTTGGTCAAGTGCACGCGATCCAGGCTAATCTTCGTTACAGCTGGTCGGTGGATCGCGCCGTTGATGGTGCCGACGCGGTCGTGAATCTGGTCGGCATTCTGCACGAAAGCGGCAAGCAAAGCTTTGCGAAAGTCCAGGCCGAAGGCCCTGGGTTGATCGCGCAGGCTTGCAAAAAGGCTGGCATCACCAACTTAGTGCACGTCTCTGCGATCGGGGCCGACGAAGAGTCCGAAGCTCAATACGCCCGCTCCAAAGCGCTGGGCGAAAAGGCGGTCCGCGCCGCCATCCCCGAAGCGATCATCATGCGCCCATCGATCGTGTTCGGTCCGGAGGATGAGTTCTTCAACCGGTTTGCCAACATTGCACGCTTCTCTCCGATTTTGCCGGTGGTTGGCCCGCAAACGCGTTTCCAGCCGGTCTATGTTGGGGATGTCGCCGACGCTGTGGCCCTTGCCGTCGATGGCGGCGCAACGCCGGGTGCGACCTATGAACTTGGCGGACCGGAGGTCGATACGTTTGAAGGCCTGATGGAGCGCATGCTCAAAGTCATCGACCGCAAACGCCCAATCATCGCCATGCCGGAACGCGTTGCCGAACTGCAGGCCAAGGTTTTTGAAATCATGCCAAACCCGGTCTTGACCGTCGATCAGGTGAAGATGCTCGCGACCGACAATGTGGTGTCGGATCAAGCCGACAAAGAAGGCCGCACGCTGACCGGCCTTGGACTTAACCCGGCGGCGATTGATGCGATCATTCCGACCTATCTCTGGCGCTACCGCAAGCATGGGCAGTATGCGGCGCTGGGTGCGAAGCCCTGACTGAGACACGACGGTCGCAGATCCCGGATCGGCTTTGCCGTCCGGGATGACACGAGTAACGATCGCTACCCGAGCAGCGCCAGCCCCAAGAAACCAAGCGATCCGACTATGATTCGCCACCAGGCAAAAAGCGCAAAGCCGTGCTGGCTGACATAGTCGAGCACCCACCGCACCACGATCACCGCCATCACAAAAGCGGCGACGAACCCGACGGCCACAACCGCTAATCCCTCGCTTGTAACGATGTCGCGGTTTTGAAAGAGATCGAAAGCGAACGCGCCGGCCATGGTCGGCATGGCGAGAAAAAACGTGAACTCGGCGGCTGAGCGTTTGTCCGTGCCCATGAGCAGCGAGCCGACAATCGTCGCCCCCGATCGCGACACGCCTGGAATCAAGGCCAAAACCTGAAACAGACCGATCTTCAGGCAGAGCGACAGCGGATAGTCCATCACATCGGTGTAGCGTGGCTGCAAGTCCATGCGATCAACGATGAGCAAAATGATGCCGCCGATGATCAGCGTCGTGCAGACGAGGGCAGGGGTCTCGAAAAGCACCGTTTTGATCAGCTCATGGAAGGTTGCGCCGACCACGGCCGCAGGCAAGAACGCCAAAACGATACCGGCCACGAAGCGTCGCGCCCTCGGGTTTGTCGGCAGTTCAGCAGCGATCTGCAGGAGCTTGGCGGTGTAGATCGAGAACACGGCAAGGATCGCGCCAAGTTGGATCAGAACCTCGAATAGGCGCCCTTCATTCTCGAACCCCAGGAAGTGGCCAGCTAGCAGAATATGACCGGTCGAGGAGACGGGAATGAACTCCGTCAGCCCTTCCAACAGGCCGAGGAAAAGGGCTTGGAAAAACGTCTCAAGGGTCATGAAAAGTCCAGATAAGAAACACACCGCCATCGGTGGGCGCTGCCTGTTAAACAGGAGGCAGAAAGAAAACGCTGCTCGACTTGAGACGGCACTGCGCCGTGCCTATACGATGCACACCTGATTCAACAAGCGCCTTGGTTTGGCCATCAGGTCTCGTCAGACCCGCTCGGGCTCCTTTTGACGTGTTTCCCATCCATTGCAACCATGACGGCATCATGACGACGCTTTACCACCTACCGCTGGATGCATCTTCGCGCTTTGTGCGTTTGGTTCTGGCCGAGTTCGCAGAAGCGGTGCATTTGGAACAGGAAAAGGTGTGGGAGCGGCGGCGCGCGTTTCTAACGCTCAATCCGGCTGCCACCGTCCCAGTGTTGAAGACAGATGAGGATTTGGTGGTTGTTGGTGCCGGTCCGATCACCGGCTATCTGACCGAGGCACGCGAGGATCGTGGCGCACCCTATATGCCAGCTGACATCGCCGCCCGCGCCGAGGTTCGCCGTCTCATGGATTGGGCCCTGGTGCTCATGGAGCATGATGTCACCGGCGTTCTTGTCCATGAAAAGGCGCAGAAACGGGGCATTCCCGCCGATCTTGGCGGTGGGCCGCCGGACACCGCCGCCATGCGCATTGCCCGGGACAATCTGGGTTGGCATCTGGACTATCTCGGCCATGTCTTGGCTAGCCGCGATTGGCTGGCAGGCGAACGTTTGACACTGGCCGATCTTGCCTTTGCCGCCGCGCTGTCGTCGCTGGATTATCTTGGTGAGGTCGCCTGGAAAGACCGCGAGTCGGCCAAGCTTTGGTACGCACGGGTGAAATCACGCCCGTCCTTTGCGCCGCTTCTGGAGGAGCGCATCAGCGGTGTGATACCACCGGCGCATTATGACGACCCGGACTTCTAGTTCCAAACAAACCGAATTTGTCCGCAGGGCTGCCGTGGATGTCGGGTTTGACATCTGCGCTATCACCCATGCCGACCGGATTAATGATCTGCGTCCGCGCCTAGAGCGGTTCGTCACACTCGGCCGGCATGGCACGATGGGGTGGATGGAAGAGACGTTAGAAAGGCGTGGCCATCCGCGCGCGCTCTGGCCAGAGGCAAGGGCGATCATCATGCTCGGACTGTCCTATGCACCGGACACCGACCCAATGGGCACTTTGGACAAAGGCGACACCGGAACGATTTCTGTCTATGCGCGCAATCGCGACTATCACGATGTTATCAAGGGCCGCCTGAAAACCCTGGCCTCAAAAATCGTCTCCAAACTGGGAGGTGGGGTGAAGGTCTTCGTCGATACCGCTCCCGTTATGGAAAAGCCGCTGGCTGAGGCAGCCGGGCTTGGTTGGCAGGGCAAGCACACCAATCTGGTCTCGCGCGAGCATGGCTCATGGCTGTTCTTGGGCGCGATCTTTACGACGCTTGATCTGCCCGATGATGCCCCAGAGAGCGACCATTGCGGCTCGTGCACGCGGTGTCTGGACATCTGCCCGACCAACGCCTTTCCCGCGCCCTACCAATTGGATGCGCGGCGCTGCATCTCCTACCTCACCATCGAGCACAAGGGGCCGATCCCGGAGGAGTTCCGCAAGGCCATGGGCAACCGCATCTATGGCTGTGATGATTGTTTGGCGGTCTGTCCTTGGAACAAGTTCGCTGGCACGGCACGCGAAGCCAAGCTCAAGGCGCGTGAAGACCTCAAGGCTCCCAAGCTCGCCGATCTTTTGACGCTTGATGACGCGTCGTTTCGACAGTTTTTTTCCGGCTCACCGATCAAACGCATTGGGCGAGACCGGTTCATCCGCAATTGCCTGATCGCTGCTGGCAACAGCGATGATCCAAGCCTCGTGCCACGCGTCGCAGCGCTTCAAGACGATCCGTCTGACATTGTTCGCGATGCCGCGGAGTGGGCAAGGGCGGAGTTGCGAGAAAGCATCAATACCTGAAACGTCGTCCCGGAAGCCAAAAGCTGTCCTTGATCGCCGTGAACAACTGCGCTTGGCTGCGATCCCGGGTCAGGCTAGGGACAACGCCCGAGTGGAGTCAAACAGGCTCCGAACCATCCGCCTTCAGCGCGTAACCGGCCAGATAGAGTGAGCCGCAGATCAGCACACGACAAGGCTCGTCTGAGGCGGATTCGATCTCCTGCAATGCATCTTCCAGGCTCGGGCTGATCGCGGCGAAAGTGCCGCCTTCCGCAGCCGACGAGGCAAGGCTTACCGTGTCATAGCTCTTTTCGTGCCCAGGGATCGGAATGGCGATCACCTGCCGCGCCAACCCGCCGAATGGTTCAAAAAAGCTGGAGGCATCTTTGGTGCGCAGCATGCCTGCCACGAGAAAAAGTGGGCGTGGCACGCGATCTTCCAGATCAGCCATCGCCTCTGCCAGCGCCTGGCCACCACCAGCATTGTGTCCGCCATCGAGCCAGACATCGCATGAGGGGGCAAGCGCCGCCAGATCACCGGTGAGCTTCTGCAAACGCGCCGGCCAGGTTACGGTGCTCATCGCCGTTTCAAAGGCCTGGTCAGGAAGCTCGAACTGGCTGTGCCGCATGGCCGCGAGCGCCAGCCCTGCATTGATGATCTGATGGCGTCCTGGCAGGCGCGGCAGCGGCAAATCGAGCAATCCGAACGCGTCTTGATACACCAGACGCCCATGCTCCTCATAGGCCATGTAATCTTGGCCATGGACAACAAGCGGTGCGCCGACCCGTTGCGAGGCGGCCCGGATAACCTCAAGTGCGGCTGGTTCCTGCGGGCCGATCACGGCCGTGACGTCTCGCTTCAAGATGCCAGCCTTTTCTGCGGCGATCTTTTCCAGCGTGTCACCAAGGAAGCTCATATGATCCATGGAGATCGGCGTGATGACGCAGATGTGCGGCGTTTCAACCACGTTGGTCGCATCAAGCCGTCCGCCTAGACCGACTTCAAGCAGAGTCGCATCCGCCGGATGCTGCGCAAACAGCGCCATGGCAGCTGCCGTCGTCGCTTCAAAGAACGTGATCGGCTGACCGGCATTCACCCGTTCGCAGCGCAGCAGAGTCTCAGTCAGCGCTGCATCCGATACGAACTGGCCGTCGCCAGGCGCGCCGATGCGGATCCGCTCATTGAAACGCACCAGATGGGGCGAGGTGTAGACGTGGGCGCTGCGGGCGTCGGCTTCCAGCATCGCGCGCATGAAGGCGATTGTGGAGCCTTTGCCGTTGGTACCTGCCACATGCACCACCGGCGGCAAACGCAGATGCGGGTTGCCCAGATCGTTCAGGAGACGGGCAAGCCGCTCCAGACCTAGGTCCCAGGCGCGCGGGTGCAGCGTCGTGAAACGGTGCAGCAGGTCGAGCACATCGACCTTTTCGGTCGACGTTTGCCCGCCCGTGTTGGGCATAACCGGATCGTTCACCAGTTGGTTCCTTGTCTGCCGATCATGCAGGCTGAGCTTCGCGCTGCGGTTCGCCGTCCGTCATTGCGGGAGCCTCAGGAGAAGCCGGCTCATCGGCGGGTACGGCGTCTTCGACTGGTTCTTCGGGCGCCGCCAGTGCTGGCAACGATACAGGGTTCATGAAGAGATCAACCAAACGAGCCAGCGTGTCGCGCATCTCCTGGCGGGTCACCACCATATCGAGCATGCCATGCTCCAGGAGATATTCCGAACGTTGGAATCCTTCGGGCAGTTTTTCCCGGATGGTCTGCTCAATCACGCGGGGGCCAGCGAAACCAATCAGCGCGCCCGGCTCGGCGATATGGATGTCGCCCAGCATGGCGTAAGATGCCGTAACACCGCCGGTGGTGGGATTGGTGAGCACCACGATATAGGGCAGGCCCGCTTCCTTGACGCGCTGCACGGCAACGGTCGTGCGCGGCAGCTGCATGAGCGAGAGAATGCCCTCTTGCATGCGCGCTCCGCCAGACGCGGCAAACAGGATCAGAGGACGGCCGCGCTCGACCGCGACTTCGGCGGCCTTGATGAACGCTTCGCCTGCGGCCATGCCGAGCGAACCGCCCATAAAGGCAAAGTTCTGCGCCGCGACCACCACAGGCTGAGCGTGAATGGTGCCAGCCGCCACCAGAAAGGCATCCTGCTCATTGGTCTTGCCGCGCGCATCGCGGATGCGGTCGGTGTATTTGCGCTCATCACGAAACTTCAACGGATCAGCGGCCACATCCGGCGTTTCGATCAGCTCGAACTGCGCCTCATCGAACAGCCGTTCCAAGCGACGGCGGATCGGCATGCGCATGTGGTGACCGGAGTTCGGCACGACCCAATCATTGTTCTCAAGGTCGCGGTGGAACACCATCTCACCCGTTTCCGGACACTTGATCCAAAGATTTTCCGGCGTTTGGCTCGAAGAGGCAAACAGGGTGCGGATCTTTGGCCGCACGACATTGTCGATCCAGTTCACGGGGAGAGGTCTCCTAAAAGGGCTTAGACCGCTTGGGTACTAGGCCGTTTTCGCTGCGCGGCGCACGCCGCCAGCCAGTTGCGCGGTCATTTCCGTCACCGCTTTTATCGTCATATCGGTGGCCTTGCCATCCTCATCAAGGCTTCCGGCGACGGCATCCACCAATGCCGATCCAACAACCACACCGTCGGCCACCGCGCCAATGCGCGCCGCATCGTCGGGTGTTTTGATGCCGAAACCAACGGCAACAGGCAGATCGGTGTGACCCTTGATACGGGTGACGGCGGTTTCAACCTGCGCCGGATCGGCGCTTGCCGTCCCGGTGATACCTTTAATGGCTACGTAATAGACGAAGCCCGACGTGTTCTTCAAAACCGCTGGCAGTCGTCTATCGTCGGTCGTCGGGGTGGCAAGGCGCACAAAGTTGAGGCCCGCCTCAAGCGCCGGCAGGCATAGCTCGTCGTCGGTTTCTGGCGGCAGATCGACCACGATCAGCCCATCCACGCCGACCCGCAGGGCCTCCGTCAAAAACGCCTCCACACCATAGATGTAGATGGGATTGTAGTAGCCCATCAAAATAATCGGCGTTTCCTGATCGACCTCGCGAAATTGCTCGACCAGCTTCAGCGTCTTGGCCAAGGTTTGGCCGCCGTGCAACGAGCGTCGCGCCGCCGCTTGGATTGAGGGGCCATCGGCCATGGGGTCAGAAAACGGCATGCCGAGTTCGATGAGGTCGGCGCCCCAGGTGGAGAGCGCCTTCATGATCCCCAGCGAGGTTTCAAGGTCCGGGTCACCGCCCATCACATAGGTCATGAGCGCCGGGCGGCCTTCGGCCTTGAGGGCGGCAAACCGGCTTTCGATACGCGTTGTCATACAGAGCTTTCTGATAAGTCGGGATGGCCAAACCGCTCGCCATCATTCCATTGGGGAACCTGATTGCCGTGCGCCGGGATGCCGCCGGCATCTTTCAGCATCCGCGCCATATGGATCAGGTTCCAGGTCATAAAGGTTGTGTTTTTCTTCGTGAAATCATTGTCATAGCCCGCGCCATCATCGCCGTAAGAGGCGCCCGGGCCAACTTCGCCAATCCAACCGCAATCGGCCTGCGGCGGAATGGTGTAGCCGACATGCTGCATGGCGTAGAGCAAAGTCATCGCAGCGTGCTTCACTCCATCCTCATTGCCGGTGATGATGCAACCGCCTGTTTTGCCGTAAAAAATGCCCTGGCCCTTGTCGTTCTGCTGGCCCGAATGGGCGTAGAGCCGCTCGATGATCACCCGGCAGATCGAGGATTCTTCCCCCAGCCAAAGTGGCGTTCCAATCACCAGGATGTCCGCCTCGCACACCTTTGGCCAGATATGGTCTGGCCAGTCATCATGGTCGGCGCCATGCTCGCGCATGTCGGGATAGATGCCGAAGGCGATGGCATGGTCGGCGGCGCGGATCATGGAGACGCCGACGCCGGCCTTCTCCATGATCGCCATGGAATTGCGCATCAGTTTTTCGGTGTGGCTATCGCCCTGGTTTGTGCTTTTCAGCGTCGTGTTGATGAACAGGGCATTGAGGTCAGAATAGTCGGTCATGAATAGCCTTTCTTGGAGATCGTTTCACCATCTTCTTTGGTGAACGTTCCAACGGCCTGCGCGTTCGGCAGAACCTCCAAGACTTTTTCCGATGGGCGGGCGAGCACCGCGCCAAGCGGTGTCACGACGATAGGTCGGTTCATCAAAATCGGATGCGCGACCATCGCATCCAACAACTGGTCATCGGTGAGGTCCGGATCATCGAGCCCGAGCTCCTCATAGGGCGTGCCCTTTTTGCGCAGGACCTCACGAACCGAAAGTCCAGTCGCCTGGATGAGGCTGACAAGCGTGTCGCGGCTCGGTGGGTTTTTCAGATACTCGATCACCTCTGGCTCTTCGCCCGACGCGTGGATCATTGCCAGCGTGTTGCGCGAGGTGCCGCATTTTGGGTTGTGGTAGATCGTGATGGTCATGCCGAAGGCCTACTGCCGCGCCGTGTCCTGGGCTTCCAATGCCTGCGCAACGGTGTGCACGTCTTTGTCGCCGCGCCCGCAGAGATTCATCACCAGGATCTGATCCTTGCCCATGGTCGGCGCGATTTTGGCGACATGGGCGAGCGCATGGGCAGGCTCCAGTGCTGGCAGGATGCCTTCGGTACGCGACAGCAGTTTAAAGGCTTCCAGCGCTTCGCTGTCCGTCACCGGCACATACTCCACCCGGCCAATGTCTTTCAGCCAGGAATGCTCTGGCCCGATGCCAGGATAGTCGAGCCCGGCTGAGATCGAGTGGCCTTCCAAAATCTGACCATCCTCATCCTGAAGCAGGAAGGTTCGGTTGCCGTGGAGCACGCCGGGGCGACCTCCGGAGAGCGATGCTGCATGGCCGTTTTCAACGTCCACGCCATGACCACCGGCTTCGACGCCGATCAGTTGAACATCGGTGTCGTCGAGGAACGGGTGGAAGAGCCCGATGGCGTTCGAACCACCGCCAACGCAGGCCACCGCCGCATCCGGCAAACGCCCTTCCACCTCAAGCATCTGGCCGCGGGTTTCCTTGCCGATCACCGATTGAAAATCGCGCACCAGCATCGGGTAGGGGTGGGGGCCAGCGGCGGTGCCGATCAAATAGTAGGTTTCATCAACGGTGGCGACCCAATCGCGCAGCGCTTCATTCATCGCGTCCTTTAGCGTACCTGCGCCGGCGGTCACTGGGATGACCTCGGCGCCCAGAAGCTTCATGCGAAAGACATTGGGTGCCTGTCGTTCCACATCGGTGGCGCCCATATAGACGACGCATTTCAGCCCGAAGCGCGCGCAAACGGTGGCCGTTGCCACACCATGTTGCCCGGCACCGGTCTCGGCGATGATCCGTGTTTTGCCCATGCGGCGGGCCAGCAGGATCTGGCCAAGGCAATTGTTGATCTTGTGGCTGCCGGTGTGGTTCAACTCGTCGCGCTTGAAGTAAATTTTTGCTCCGCCCAGCTCCTCGGTCAGGCGCTCGGCGAAATAAAGCGGCGACGGTCGGCCGGCATAGGTGGCGTTGAGGCCATCCAGCTCTGTTTGGAAATTCGGGTCCGCCTTGGCGTCCTCATAGGCCTGCTCCAGGTCGAGGATCAGAGGCATCAGCGTTTCGGCGACAAAGCGCCCGCCAAAGATACCGAAATGGCCGGCCTCGTCGGGTCCAGTGCGGAAGGAGTTGGGCTGCGCGGTCGGTGGGGTCAAGCGCTGGTCCTCATCGTCAAATCGGGTGTGGCCGCTTTGGCGGCGGCGATAAACTGTTCAATTAGGGCGGCGTCTTTGTGGCCTGGCGCGCTTTCAACGCCGGAAGAGACGTCGACGCCACTGGCGCCGGTGGCCTTTATGGCATCGCCCACTGTCGCGGGCGTCAGACCACCGGAAAGCATGAAGGGCTGCGAGCGGTCAACCGAATCCAGCAAAGCCCAGTCGAATGTCACACCGAGCCCCCCAGGACGCGTCGCGTCTTTCGGCGGTTTGGCGTCAAGCAGCAGCCTGTCGGCAACGCCGACAAAGGTGTTGGCCGAAACGACGTCCTCGGCCGATCCGATGCCGACGGCTTTCATCACCGGGCGACCAAATTGCGTGCGAATAGCTTCAACCCGCGCCGCTTCCTCGCTGCCATGCAATTGCCACCAGTCTGGTTTGACGACCTCGTTGAGTGCACCCAAATGCGCGTCTGTTGCGTTGACAGTCAGGATGACGATCTGCGCCCGTCCGCGCGCCATGGTGGCAAGCGATTCCATTCGCGAAAGCTCGACGTGGCGAGGGCTTTTTTGGAAATTGACGAACCCGACCATATCAGCGCCGGCGGCAAGTGCTGTTTCCAGCGTTTCCGGCTCGCTCAACCCGCAGATTTTAACGTCAACAGAAGGCATCGCGGTGATCTAGCGGTGCGGACGCGCCGGGGCAAGCGTGAGGTGACGGCAAAACGGTAGGGGGTTAAGACGGGCCATGGACGAAACACTCTCGCAAACTGAGATCGAGCGCTACGCCAGGCATCTGGTGATCCGCGATGTGGGCGGACCGGGCCAGCAGAAACTGAAGGCAGCCCATGTCGCCGTCATCGGGGCAGGGGGGCTTGGCGCACCCTGTCTGCTGTATCTGGCGGCGGCAGGGGTCGGGACATTGACCCTTATCGATGATGACAGCATCGCGCTCTCCAATCTGCAACGCCAGGTCATCCATCCGACGGCGCGAGTGGGTGATCCGAAGGTGGAAAGCGCAGCCGACGCCCTCCAGGCGGTAAACCCGCACGTCGCGCTGATCAAACATCAGACGCGATTGTCATCAGACAACGCATCCAACCTGTTGCAAGGCGCCGATGTGGTTGTTGATGGATCGGACAGTTTTGAAACCCGGGCCCATGTTGCCGCCGCGTGTGAAATTCTTGGTGTTCCACTTGTCACCGGTGCAGTCTCGGTTTGGGAGGGGTCGCTGACGGTCCTTGCACCGCACAGGACCAGGGATGATGGCCACCCTTATCCACGCTTCGCCGATCTTTTTCCCAACCCTCCGGCGCCCGGTTCCTTGCCGACCTGCGCGGAAGTTGGCGTGATCGGCGCTCTGACGGGCATGCTCGGCACCATGCAGGCCATGGAAGCAATCAAGCTGATCACCGGTGCCGGTGAGCCGCTGCTTGGCCGGCTGCTATTGGTCAACGCGTTGACGATGCGCTTTGAAGAGATCGCCTATGGCTGATCTGTTCGCCAAAGCTGAGCAGTTGATGGGTATGGACGATCGCACCTGGGCGCGCCATGCCAACCCTTGGAGCTTCTGGACGCGCCTCATCATCTTGCCTTTGCTGGCTTTGGCCATTTGGTCGCGCCTCTGGATCGGTTGGTGGTGCCTGCTACCGATAGCCGCGATTATTGTCTGGACGTTCATCAATCCGCGCGCCTTTCCGGAACCCGAAACGTTGGACCGCTGGGAATCCAAGGGCGTGCTAGGCGAGCGGGTGTTCCTGGCTCGCAAGACCAATCCCATCTCGGAGCACCATCTGCGCTGGGGAATCGGCCTGTCTGTTGTGGCGGGGGTAGGTCTTGTGCCGCTGATCTACGGCCTATGGACGTTGGACCTGTGGGCCACTTTGCTTGGCCTGGTGATGACTCTCGGCGGAAAGCTGTGGTTCATCGACCGAATGGTGTGGTTGTTGGCGGATACCACCAGCGACTGAATGCGATGGTCATCCTCGGGCTTGACCCGAGGATCCAGTGCCACTGGTCCGCACAACGCTGTATCAAAACCGGCGACGGCAGTTGACGATCACCTTAAATCTGCTCGGCAACACACGATCTGGCGGGCACCCGCGGTTGCGTCGGAGGCGCAGAGCAAACAAGGATGGAGGTTGAGCCGGAGGCGCAGAGCAAACAAGGATGGAGGTTGAGCCGAAGGCGTAGAGCGGAAGTAAACGGACCACCGCCCAGCAACCAATGCGGAACGTGAGTTTCTTACAACATGCTCGGCAGCACACGATCTGGCGGGCGGTGCCCGTCGGCGAAGGTGCGGATGTTGATGATCACCTTCTCACCCATATCGATGCGGCTTTCGATGGTGGCCGAACCCATGTGTGGGAGCAGCACTACCTTGTTGTCGCGCGCCAGCTTGATGAGCTTCGGATCAGCCGAGGGCTCGTGCTCAAAGACGTCGAGCCCGGCACCGGCGAGTTGATCGGATTCCAGCATACGGATCAGCGCCGCTTCATCGATGATCTCGCCGCGCGCCGTGTTCACGATGAACGCCGTCGGCTTCATCAATTTGAGGCGGCGGGCTGAAAGCAGGTGGAACGTTGCCGGTGTGTGCGGACAATGGACCGACACAACATCCATGCGCGCCAGCATCTGGTCGAGCGACTCCCAATAGGTCGCCTCGAGCTCTTCTTCGATGCCCGGCGCAACGCGTCGCCGATTGTGATAGTGGATCGCAAGCCCGAAGGCTTTCGCGCGGCGGGCAACGGCCTGACCGATCCGCCCCATGCCGACAATGCCGAGCCGTTTGCCCCAGATCCGATGGCCGAGCATCCAGGTTGGCGACCAGCCTTCCCAGTTTTCCGCATTGTCCACCAAATAGCGCGCACCCTCTTTCAGGCGGCGTGGGACAGCAAGCATCAGCGCCATGGTCATGTCGGCGGTGTCTTCGGTCAAAACACCGGGCGTGTTGGTGACGATGATCGAGCGATTGTTGGCAGCATCAACGTCGATATTGTCCACGCCTGCCCCGAATTGGGCGATCATTTTTAGCTTCGGTCCAGCCTGGGCCAGCACGCCAGCATCGATCTTGTCGGTCACCGTCGGCACCAGCACATCGGCGGTGCGCGCCGCTTCCACCAGCTCAGCCTGGGTCATTGGCCGGTCATCGGTGTTTAGTTTGGCATCGAAAAGCTCGCGCATCCGGGTCTCAACCACATCGGGCAGCTTCCGCGTGACCACGATTTGAGGTTTCGTCTTCACCATCTGCATTCACCTTTTCATGCCGGCTCGCCGACGCGTTTTGACCCAAAATTAACGCTGCTGCGCCAAGTATCGGCCCTAACAACCGTACGCGACCCATGTTGTCCAGCCAAACCAATGGCCAGCCAACCAACCCGCGTCTCTCAAGGCTTATCGCAGCGCACAATGTCCTGTCCAATCCGCATCAAAAGTTTCACACAGCCGCTTGCCCTCGTCCTAGCCACAGCCCTTTGGGCAGGGCTGGCGTCCGTCGCTCCCGCCAACGCGCAGGCGCCGGCGATCCAGAACGGCGTGACGGTCGGGCCGGTGACCGGCTTTCCGCTGCCGCGCTTTGTTTCCATCCGTCCCAATGAAGCCAATGTGCGAGTCGGCCCGGGTGGCGCCTATGACATCCGCTGGACCTTTGTGCGCGCCGGTCTGCCGGTCGAGATCACCGCCGAGTTCGGCAACTGGCGCAAAATCCGCGACATGGAAGGCGATGAAGGCTGGATTCGACACGATCTGCTAACCGGACGTCGCACCGCTGTCATCGCGCCTTGGAGTGACGGTGACCCGATCCCTGCGCGCCGTGCACCGGATCCCGATGCAAGCACACGCTTCCTGCTACAGCCCGGCGTTTTGGCTGAAATTATCGAATGCGATGGCGACTGGTGCGAGGTGAGTTCTGCCAACCCGCAGCTCGATTGGCGCGGGTTTGTGCGCCAGACATCCCTCTGGGGCGCCTATCCCGATGAGGCGTTTGAGGCCAACTAATCCGATGGATGGAACCATCGTCGCGCCTGCGCGTTTAGGACAGTAAGCTTCCAGTCTCGGGAGCACAGTCTTCAATGCGAAAGCGGGTCGATTATGAAATCGAACAATGCAGGCTGGTTTGTCGCCGGTATCTTGGTCGTCGTCTTGGCGGGCGCAGCTGTAGCCTACACCAATGGCTGGCTTCCTGGCTCAGAGCCGGATGTTCAAATCGAAGTGGATTTGCCCGGCTCGGGCTAAAGTCTAACGGGCCGGTTGCTGACTAGCTCGTTTTTGGCCGTACGCGGACCAAAACATCAACGCTCACCAACTCCATGCCCTCGGGAATTTCCGGCAGGCGGTTCACCGAAACGGCATTGGACGGCACATCGATCACCTTGTCCTCATGCTCCAAGAACATGTGGTGGTGATCACCGATATTGGTGTCGAAATAGGTGCGGGTCGAATCCACCGTGATCTCACGCAGCAGGCCGGCGGCGGTGAACTGGTGCAGCGTGTTGTAGACTGTTGCCAGGGACACGTCGGCACCAGACTGCTTGGCCACATCGTACAGCCATTCCGCAGAAACGTGACGATCCTCGCCATCGAAAAGGATCGCGGCCAATGAAACGCGTTGGCGTGTCGGCCGAAGTCCAGCGGCACGAAGCTTGGCGGTGGTCGCCGTTGTGGCGTCCATCTGCGAAGGTGTGGTGCTGTCCATCGGGGCCGTCATGCTGTTTATTGCAAACCTTTGGCGCGGTGGCTTGTCCAACTGCCGCTTGAAACCATTCTGTGCGGCGCACCAAAGCCTATTTACTCAAGCGTGCCGAACGGCCCTTTATGTGCCGGTTTCAGGCGCGGAGGTCAAGGTAATGCGGGCCTTCCGAGAACTTTGCAGCGCACTTTTTGCAAATCATTCGCATAATGGTGAACCTGATCGGCGGTGCGAGGCGTTGACTGGCCCGATCAACGCGGGGGCTTGTTTTGCGGCCCTAAACTGATACCACCCGCTGCAAAAACACCGAACAGTCGGCAGAACCATTCTTTTTGCGCCGCTGTTTTATTGGGAGCTCTCCATGTCCGACCGCCCCTCTTCTCTGACCTATGATCAACTGATCGAATGCGCCGAAGGCAAAATGTTCGGCCCCGGCAATGCGCAACTGCCCGCGCCGCCGATGCTCATGTTTGATCGCATCACCTCGATCAGTGAAGAAGGCGGCGCCAACGATAAGGGTCATGTTCTCGCCGAGTTGGACGTGAACCCCGACCTTTGGTTCTTCAAATGCCACTTTATCGGTGATCCGGTGATGCCGGGTTGTCTGGGCCTGGATGCGCTGTGGCAACTGACTGGCTTTTACCTGGGTTGGCTTGGCGAAAAGGGCCGCGGTCGTGCTTTAGGCGTGGGCGAGGTAAAGTTCACCGGCCAGGTTCAACCCAGCGTCAAAACGGTTGAGTATGGCGTCGACATGAAGCGGGTGATGCGCTCACGGCTAAAGCTTGCCATTGCCGATGGCTGGGTGAAAGCTGACGGAGAGACCATCTTCACTGTGCAGGGTATGCGCGTGGGTCTTTTTGAAGATGAGGCCAGCTAACCCTAGCTGCCTGACCAAGCGGGTATCCGCGTTCAAGATTTGAGGAGATCGCCATGCGGCGTGTCGTCGTCACCGGGATGGGCATTGTGTCCTCCATTGGCAACACCACCGATGAGGTGCTCGAAAGCCTGCGCACAGCCAAATCGGGCATCGATACCGCCCAGGACTATGTCGATCTTGGCTTCCGCTGCCAGGTGCACGGCATGCCGACGGTCGATGTCGAAAGCTTGGTGGATCGCCGCAACATGCGCTTCCATGGCGGCGGCACAGCCTGGAACCACATAGCTATGGATCAGGCGATTGCCGATGCTGGTCTTGCGCCTGAAGAGGTCTCCAACCCGCGCACCGGCATCATCATGGGTTCCGGCGGGCCTTCGACCAAAGTGATCGTGGAATCGGCTGATATCACCCGCGAAAAAGGGCCTAAACGCGTCGGCCCGTTCGCCGTGCCCAAAGCGATGTCCTCCACCGCCTCGGCAACACTTGCGACTTTCTTCAAAATCAAGGGCGTCAACTACTCCATCTCATCGGCTTGCTCGACCTCGGCCCACTGCATTGGCAATGCGATGGAAATGATCCAGTGGGGCAAGCAGGACCGCGTGTTTGCTGGCGGCTGTGAAGATCTCGACTGGACGCTCTCGGTCCTGTTCGATGCGATGGGCGCCATGTCGTCCAAGTTCAACGACACGCCCTCGCGCGCCTCGCGGGCCTATGACAAGGATCGCGACGGCTTTGTGATTGCCGGTGGCGCTGGCGTGCTGGTGCTCGAAGACTATGAAACCGCCAAGGCGCGTGGCGCCAAAATCTACGCTGAGTTGATCGGTTATGGCGCGACGTCCGATGGCCACGACATGGTGGCGCCGTCGGGCGAAGGGGCTGTGCGCTGCATGCGTCAAGCGCTGGAAACCGTCGATATGCCCATCGACTACATCAACCCGCACGGCACCTCGACGCCGGTGGGCGATGTCACCGAGGCCAAGGCCATTCGCGAGGTCTTTGGGTCCAACGTACCGACGATCTCGGCCACCAAATCGCTGACTGGTCACTCGCTTGGGGCGACGGGCGTGCAGGAAGCGATCTACTCGCTGTTGATGATGAACAATGATTTCATCTGCGAGAGCGCCCATATCGACGAACTCGATCCCGATGTCGCCGATCTGCCGATTGCGCTCGAACGCCAGGACAAGAAAGTCGCCGTGGCGCTTTCCAACTCCTTCGGGTTTGGCGGCACCAACTGCACGCTCGTTTTCAAGCACCCTGACGCGTAAGCCGGAGTATCTGTCATGACACAGCTTATGGCTGGCAAGCGCGGCCTCATCATGGGCGTCGCCAACAATCACTCGATTGCCTGGGGCATCGCCAAGATGCTGGCCGACCATGGCGCGGAACTGGCCTTCACCCATCAGGGGCCGTCGATGGAACGACGGGTGCGCCCATTGGCTGAAAGTGTCGGGTCATCGATCGTCATGGATTGCGATGTGGAAGACATCGCGTCGGTGGATGCAGCTTTCGACACGTTGAAGTCAGAGTGGGGCAGCATCGATTTCTTCGTCCACGCTGTGGCGTTTTCCGACAAGAACGAATTGACGGGTCGCTTCGCGGACACGAGCCGCGAAAACTTCAACCGCACCATGACGATCTCGTGCTTCTCGTTTGTCGAAACGGCGAAGCGCGCCGCAGATCTGATGACCGATGGTGGGTCGATGGTCACGCTCACCTATGATGGCTCGCAGCGTGTCATGCCCAACTACAACGTCATGGGCGTCGCCAAGGCGGCTCTGGAAGCCTCTGTGCGATATCTCGCCACCGATTTCGGTCGGGACGCGATCCGCGTCAATGCCATCTCTGCTGGCCCGATGCGCACGTTGGCTGGCGCTGGCGTTGCCGATGCCCGGTTGATGTTCAACTTCCAGAAACAGCACGCCCCTCTTGGCCGCACTGTGACACTGGATGAGGTGGGCGGTGCAGGCATTTACCTGCTTTCTGATCTTGGAAGCGGCGTGACAGGCGAAGTTCACTATGTGGATTCTGGCTACAACACCATTTCCATGCCCCGCCTCGAAGCGCTGAAGACCTTGCCCACGGCTGAGTAAAGCGTTTTGCGTTTAATTTGACGCAGTCTTATTGCAAATCGCGTTCGACCGAAGAGAGAGGCAGCGAATTGCAATTCAAGTCAAACGCGAAACGCTCTGCGACCGTGCGCCTGCTGATCATCGGCTATGGCTATTCTTCCAAAGCCATCCATGCCGCGCTTGATGGCGATCTTGAGAGCCTGACGGTCACGCGTCGAACGCCGGAAAAAGCCGAACGCTTGCGAGCAAACGGCCTGGACGCCGTTCTGTTCGACGGCAACCAGCGCAGTCCTGATCTGGACCAAGCGTTGGCGTCTGCGACTCACCTCATCATGTCGGCCGCACCGGGCGAGGCAGGTGACCCGCTTCTGACGACGCGCGACCTAGCAATCGCCGCCAATCTGCAATGGGCGGGGTATCTTTCCACCGTCGGCGTTTATGGCAATCATGACGGCGCGTGGGTCGATGAAGACACACCGACCAATCCGCAAAGCAAGCGCTCCAAACAGCGCGTTGCCGCCGAAGAGTCTTGGCTGGCGCTGGGTGCGTCTGCCGGAATCAAGGTTGGTGTTTTTCGTTTGGCCGGGATCTACGGGCCTGGGCGATCGGCGCTGGATAAGGTGCGTGACGGCACCGCCCGCCGCATCGTCAAACCCGACCAGGTGTTCAACCGCATCCATGTCGACGATATCGGACGCGTTGTCGCTGCGGCGGCCAAGCAAGATGCAGGCGGCGTTTTCAACGTTACCGACGATGAGCCTGGCCCACCGCAAGATGTGATTGCGCACGCCGCCGAGCTTCTAGGGGTGGAGCCACCGCCGGAGGTCGTTTTTGACGAGGCTGACCTATCGCCGATGGGACGGTCCTTCTATGGCGAGAACAAGCGTGTCTCCAACGCCAAGATCAAACAGGCCTTTGGACCGATGCTTTACCCGACCTATCGTGAAGGATTGGCGGCGTTGCGGTCCTAAGTGTCATCCCGGCTCGTACGCGAGCGTTCGTGCGGGATGACGGGTACCGTCACTCCAACACTTTCTGCATCAGCACCAAATCAAGCCAGCTGTCGAACTTGCGTCCCACCTGCCTCAGGTGCCCAACCTGCTCGTACCCATGCTTGGTATGCAAAGCGAGGGAGGCCTCATTGCTCGCCTCAAGACCGCCGACCAGCACATGCACGCCCTGTTCGCGCGCATGGGCCTCAAGAGCTTCCATCAGCCGACTGGCGATCCCGCGCCCACGCTGCGCCGCATCAACATAGACCGACAGCTCGCGACTGTGCTTGTACCCATCATTGGGGCGAAACGGGCCGTAGGTCGCGTAGCCAACGCAGACGCCGCCATGGTCGGCGACGAGCACCGGGAAATCCTGACGGACCCGTTCCAGCCACCAGACGCGGCGACCCTCCAGATCACTGAGATGCTCGTTCCAGATGGCGGTCGTGTTGGCGACGGCGTCATTGTAGATTGCAAGAATGGCCGGCAGGTCGGCCTCGATGGCCGGTCGGACAGTGATCTCAGACATCGTTTCCCATCGCCCAGGCGCATGGTCTTCGCAAGAGACAGCTTGGGCTCGACGCGAAAACGGGCTGCCATCCACGCACTCGTCACAACATGACCTAACGTAAAAAGGGTAGTTTTTCAGTCGCTTAGATCGGATGGGGTCAGAGCATTAGCATGTTCTTTACGTGTCGTTACGTATACCAGAGCTTCTGCTGCCATTGCCCATCCCGGAGCCACCTGTTTGGTCCTTGCCTCACCATCGATGTCTGCTGCAACCAGCCGGCCCGAGCCATCGCGCTGGGTCTACCGACTTGCGATCTGCGCCATGCTGGCCGTTTTCGTGGCTAGCCTTGGCGCCGTCGCCTCGCGACCGGCTGAGGGCGCGTCCTTTGCCGTCATCGTTCCGCCGAGCCTGGGGCAATCGGGACTGATGCAAGTGGTGGCCGCTGCCGATGGCGTTCTGGTGCGCCAGAGCCGCTATCCCTGGTTGGCCGTCGCGGCGCCACGCAACGCGCAGGCGCCATCCGACTTCCGCGCAGCGCTTCGCGGCGCCGGCGCACTGTTCCTCCTCCATCCGGCGCTTTTGGCCGGCTGTTTTAATCAACCCTTTTCCAACGCCATCACGAGACCAAACCCATGAACGATTCCTCCCCCCTTGCCATCGGGAGCGGTGATGCTCTGGCTCGACTGCGTGCGCAGTTTGCCCGCGTTCTCATCCCTCTGATCTGGTTGAACGCTGGCCTCATCGCCGTGTCGGTCCTTTTCGTGACCGATCAAGCGCCGCTGTTTCTCATCCCAGCAGCGATTGTGCTGGCCGCAGCAACCACCGCTTCCTGGTGGAAATACGGTGCGGCGCAACTGACCCGTGACCTGTCGGCCATCGCAGTGATGGCGCAGGTGGCCTTCCTGGTCATGGCTTTCTCCGGTCATGCCTACCAGGTCGACATGCACATGTATTTCTTTGCCAGCCTGGCAATTCTGGCAGCGTGGTGCGACTGGCGTCCCATTGTCATTGGGGCGGCGATCACCGCTGTGCATCACCTCTCGTTCAATTTCCTTCTGCCGTTTGCGGTTTTTCCTGACGGTATGAGCTTCGCCCGAGTCCTCATTCACGCGGTGATCTTGATCGCGCAAACGGCAGCGTTGGTGTTCCTCACCCACGCGTTGGAAGCTGCGCTGCGGGCCTCAAGAGTGGCGGTCGATGAAGCCAACGAAGCGCAAGGCAAAGCAGCAGCCTTGTCGTCTGACTTGAATGATCGCGCCGAAGAAGAACGCGCGCTGCGCGAGCGGTCCGCCGCCGTGATCAATCAATTGCAGGAGCGCGCCTCGGCGGTCATCTCCAATCTGCGTGCAACGGCTGAGCAATTGGGCGGCGCGGCTCAATCGGTTGGCCACAAGACGCAGTCGAGCAAAGGTCGCGCCGTGGAGATCACGGCCAATGCCGGCCAAGCAGCTGACCGCATTGCATCGGTTGCGGCAACAACGGTGGAACTGGATCAGTCCATCGCTGAGATCTCGACACGGCTCAACGCTTCGCGCGAACGCTCGCAATCCGGCGCGCAAAGCGCGGAAACGGCGATGGTCACCGTGCGGTCTCTGGTCGAGCGTGCTGATGCCATTCACCGCGTGATCGAGCTGATCTCCGACATCGCCGAGCAAACCAACCTGCTGGCGCTCAACGCCACAATTGAAGCCGCACGCGCTGGCGAGGCCGGCCGCGGGTTTGCCGTCGTTGCCTCGGAGGTCAAATCTCTGGCCGAACAAACCGGCAGGGCCACCGAAGAGATTTCCGGCCAAATTGCCGGGATTCAGGAGGCATCGTCCGGCGCTGCCGACGGGCTTGGCGGCATTCACGAGGTCATCGGCGAAATCAACGAAACGCTCGCCGATCTGGCCTCCGTGGTCAGCCAGCAATCCTCAGCCACCAACGAAATCGCCTCCAGCATGGATGGTGCCTCGGACAACGCCAAGGGCGTCTCGGGCGAACTTGGTGGGGTGGTCACAGCGGTTGAGGCGATCGAAGAGGAGATGGGTCAGGTTGAACAGGGCGCGGGTTCTCTGCTCGAACAAGCCGAGACCTTGCTGGCAGAGATCGAGGACGCCCGCCAAAAACTGGCTGCCTAGTCCCGAACGGACTGGCCCGAAGACGATCAAGGCGCTAAGCGAGGGTTAGTTCCCCTCACTTAGTGCCTCGCCGTGTCATCCAGCCACCATCTCCGTCTTGAAGGTCTCGATCTTGCCCGGTTCCTAGCTCTGGTCGGCATGGTGATCGTCAACTTTAAGATCGCCATGGGTGTGCCAGACCAAAGCACAGACTGGGCCGGTGCCATTGGCGGGAGCTTGGAAGGACGGGCCGCGGCCACCTTCGTTGTCCTGGCCGGCATTGGATTGGGCCTGGCCTACCAACGCGCAGCCGGACAGCCGCTGGTCGCCATTACCTTGCGACGGTCGGCCTTTCTGATGGTGATCGGCCTTCTCAACAGCCTGATCTTCGATGCCGACATCCTGCATTATTACGCGGTCTATTTCGCGCTTGGTGTTTTCTGCCTGCCCTTGCCGCGCCGATGGCTCGCGGCTCTTATCGCCGTCTTGATCATCGGATTTTTGGTGCTGGTCTTCGTGCTCGACTATGATGCGGGTTGGAACTGGCAGACGCTGACTTATTCTGGGTTTTGGACGCCAGACGGGTTTGTTCGAAACCTCCTTTTCAACGGTTGGCATCCGGTTATCCCTTGGCTTGCCTTTCTGCTTTTCGGCATTCTGCTCGCAAAGAGCGACCTGTCGAAGCCACGAACCCAACGCCTTCTGATAGCTGGCGGCTTGGCGGTCTGGTTGGCTGCCGAGGCGTTGTCTTGGACGTTGCAATCACGTCTGACTGGCGAATGGTTTGAGCTTTTCGACCTGGTCGGCACGAGCCCAGTGCCGCCGGCTCCTCTCTACATGCTGGCCGGCGGTGGGTTCGCATCGGCTGTGATCGGGCTTTGCTTGGTTTTAGCCGCACCGCTCAAAGCAATCGGTGTTCTTGATGCGGTCACGCCCGCCGGCCGCCAGACCCTCACGCTCTATATCGCCCATATCCTGCTCGGCATGGGCACCTTGGAGGCGCTGGGAATGCTCGGCGGCCAAAGCGCCGAGGCAGCGTTCGCCGCTGCCGTGCTTTTTTGCCTAGGCGCCGCGATGTTTGCTTGGATGTGGTCCAGGCGTTGGAAGCGCGGCCCGATGGAAATGCTGATGCGCCGTTTGGCCGGGTAGGGGCCACGGCTCGGAGCCACTGCCCACAAAGCAGGCGCCGGCGCCTGCAATTGCGCTTTGACGCGGCCTGTTCGGCGCGGCATCTTGAGCCGGTTCAAGGGCACAGGAGTGAATGATGAGCATCGCAAAGGTCGATACGGGCAATGGCCCACGGGCATTTTTTGAATCCGGCCTGGAGGCTAAACCGACGCCTTTCGAGGCGATCCCGTTGATCGACTTCGGCCCGATGCTCTCCGACGACCCTGCCGAGCGCGCAAAAGTCGGCGCAGCCGTCCGCAAAGCCTGCACCGAGGTTGGGTTTTTCTACGCCCTCAATCATGGTGTGCCGCAGCCTGTGATCGACGCCACGTTCCAGGCGGCCCATCGGTTCTTCGCGCTGCCGGACGAGACCAAGCGCGCGATCAGCGTGGAGAACTCCGACAACAATCGCGGCTACACGCCGCTGCTTGGCGAAAACACCGACCCGACCGCCAAGGGCGACGTACACGAGGCCTTTGATTTTGGGCTGGAAATGGAGCCTGGCGATCCTGATCTGGAAAAAGGTCTGTTCGGTTATGCGCCCAACCAGTGGCCCGATGCCAGCCTGGAGGGCATCGAGGATTTTCGCAATGCGCTGCTCACCTATCATGGTGCGGCACTGGCGTTTGGCGCGCGCATTTTCCAGGCCTTCGCTTTGGCGCTGGAACTGCCGGAGGACTATTTCGCCCCGAAGATCACCAAGCCTTTGGCCGTGATGCGCGTCCTGCATTACCCGCCGCAAGAGGGAAAGATCGACGAAAAGCAGATCGGCATCGGCGCGCACTCAGACTATGAGTGCTTCACGATCCTTTGCACAGACGAGAAGGCGGCTTTGCAGGTGCTCAACGCAGCCGGGCAATGGATCGAGGCGCCACCTGTGGAAGGCGCGTTCATCGTCAATGTCGGCGACATGATGGAACGTTGGACCAACGATTATTTCAAATCGACGATCCACCGGGCGATCAACCGGTCGGGTAAACAGCGTTATTCCATCCCGCTGTTTCTTGGCACCAACCCCGATGTTGAGATCGCAGTGCTCGATAGCTGTCAGTCAGCCAGCAACCCACCGCGCTATGAGCCAATCCAGGCCGGCGCTTATGTCGAGCAGCGCATCACGGAGACGTACGCGCACCGGCAGGAAGATTGACCCTCGCGCCAAGTGGTCGTCGCTTGCGACGGAGCGGGCGCGACAAGGAAAATGGATATCCGAAACGATCAGGCCGCAGGACCGGAGCGTAGCGCAAGGAAATTGGATATCCGGAGCTCAGCCTAGCTCACCCTCGGGTCAAGCCCGAGGACGATTGTTTGACTGGGGCTAGGCTGCGGCGTGATGCAGCCTGTCATAAAGCCAGGGATTGCCACGGCCGACATCGCCCAACGCTTTGGCTCCGGCCAGCACTGCCAGATCGACCAGCGGTTCCAGGATGATGACGGTCATATACGCGACACCAAAGGTGCCGACGGCTGAAAGGTTTTCCGCGCCAAAACCCTGACCATAGAAGGCCCAGAACGCCACCCAGGCCACGACACCCCCTTGATACATGGCCGACAGCGCCAGCACGTCGCGATAGCGCAGATCAACATAGGCTGTACCGGCGGGAATGATCCGCTTGGCGAGCATGGCCACGGCCCAGAGCGGCACGATGAGCGTGGTCACGTTCATGGCATATTGTGGCAAATCGGCTGGCGCGAACAGCACCCCCTGCGCCAGCAGGCCAAGCGCCAGGCCAATCGCAGCAGGCCCAGCTCCAAACACCAGATAGAGCGTCGCCCCGAGGATCAGGTGCACTTCTGACACGCCGACGGGATGTTTGAAGAACATTTCAAAAAAGATGAAAACGGCGACGGTCGAAAGCGCCGCACGCAGGCCAAACGACATCAGCCCATCCTTGCGAATTGTGTCCCACGCCATTTTGGCAGCAAGGCCAGTGGCGCCGGCGGCGGTAGCGAAGGAAAGAACGATCTTGGCGCCGTCCACGACGCCCGGTTCGATATGCATGAGAAGTCTCCCAGATAGCGCACCCATCGTGCGCGGGTCACAGTCGATGCTCAGGCAGGTCTCCTGGCTCGCGATCATCGTCCCATCCCACCTTCCCAGACCGTTTGGCCCAGTGGCGCTGAGGATGAGGCTCACGCTTACAGTTGCGTGGGCAGCTGCGGCCAAAGCCCCCTGTTTGGGTCGGCTTGTCCCGCATTCCCTTTTCACCCGACCGACCATGCGCTCGCATCGCCGTTCAGGCACCTGAACAAGAATGAGTGTAAACCCCGCCATGGACGGCGGCAAACTAAGAATGATGCGGCACCATCATCCCTTTGCCGGATGCAGGGGTGGTGCTATAGGCGGGCGATGAACCAAACCGCCCTAGCCCCCCACACTGATACCGCCGATGACACGGTGGAAATCAGCCATATCCGCAACTTCTCCATCGTCGCCCATATCGACCATGGCAAGTCGACGCTTGCTGACCGTCTGATCCAGATGACCGGCGGTCTGACCGAGCGCGAAATGAAGGAGCAAATCCTCGATTCGATGGATATCGAGCGCGAGCGCGGCATCACCATCAAAGCCCAGACGGTCCGGCTTCTTTATAAGGCCAAGGACGGCGAGACCTACACGCTGAACCTGATCGACACGCCGGGCCATGTGGACTTTGCCTATGAGGTGAACCGCTCGCTGGCCGCGTGCGAAGGCTCGCTGCTCGTGGTCGATGCCTCCCAGGGCGTGGAAGCGCAAACGCTGGCCAATGTCTACCAGGCGATCGAGAACGATCATGAGATCGTGCCGGTCCTCAACAAGGTTGATCTGCCCGCCGCCGAGCCGGAACGGGTGCAACAGCAGATTGAAGACGTCATCGGCCTGGATGCCACCGATGCGGTGATGATTTCGGCCAAAACCGGCCTTGGCGTTGATGATGTGCTCGAAGCCATCGTCACCCGCCTGCCAGCGCCCAAAGGCAATCCCAATGCAACGCTCAAAGCCATGCTGGTCGACAGCTGGTACGACGCCTATCTCGGCGTCGTCGTGCTCGTGCGCGTCATCGACGGCAAGTTGAAAAAAGGCCAGAAGGTGCGCATGATGGGCACCGGCGCGACCTACGACGTTGACCGGGTTGGGGTCATCACGCCGAAGCTGGCAACGCTCAATGAACTGGGCCCGGGCGAGATCGGGTTCATGACCGCCTCGATCAAGGAGGTTGCCGATACCCGCGTCGGCGACACGATCACCGACGAGAAAAAGCCAACGGCCAACATGCTTCCGGGCTTTAAACCGGCGCAGCCGGTGGTGTTCTGCGGCCTCTTCCCCATCGATGCGGCGGACTTTGAAGATCTGCGCGCGGCGATGGGCAAATTGCGGCTCAACGATGCAAGCTTCTCCTTTGAGATGGAAAGCTCGGCAGCGCTTGGCTTTGGTTTCCGCTGTGGGTTCCTCGGTCTTTTGCACCTGGAAATCATCCAGGAGCGGCTGGAGCGCGAGTTCAATCTCGATCTGATCGCAACGGCACCCTCGGTGGTCTACGAGCTGCAAATGCGGCAGGGCGCCAATGATGAGGGCGAGCCGGAGGTTATGGAGCTGCATAACCCCGCCGACATGCCCGACGTGATGAAGATCGAGGAAATCCGCGAGCCCTGGATCACCGCGACCATTCTGACCCCGGATGACTATCTGGGCGCGATCCTAAAACTCTGTCAGGAGCGCCGCGGCGTTCAGAAAGAGCTGTCCTATGTCGGTGCGCGAGCCATGCTGGTCTACAATCTGCCGCTCAATGAGGTGGTGTTTGATTTCTACGACCGGCTGAAGTCGATCTCCAAAGGCTATGCGAGTTTCGACTATCAGATCACCGGCTATGAGGCGGGTGACCTGGTGAAGATGCAGATCCTGGTGAATTCCGAGCCGGTGGATGCGCTGTCGATCCTCGTACACCGTAGCCAAGCTGAATATCGTGGTCGGGCGATGTGCGAGAAACTGAAGGATCTGATCCCGCAGCACATGTTCGTGATACCAATCCAGGCAGCGATTGGCGGCAAGATTATCGCCCGCGAGACCATCCGCGCCCTGCGCAAGGATGTGACGGCCAAATGCTATGGTGGCGACGTCACGCGTAAGCGTAAGCTTCTGGAAAAGCAGAAGGCGGGTAAGAAAAAGATGCGCCAGTTCGGTAAGGTCGATATCCCGCAGGAAGCCTTCATCAAGGCCCTGAAAATGGACAGCTAAGCCCGTGGCCGAGCTGTTCTACGTGATCATGCTCGGCTTTTTCCTCACGCACGAGCTTGATGCCATGCAGCGTCATGAATGGCGTATATTGCCACTGACCTCTTTCCTGCCTGAAGAGACCGGTCGCCAAACCTTTGTTTGGATGCATGTGCCGTTGTTCGCCGTGCTCTTCTACTTCGGCGCTGGCGATCCGACGAGCAGCGTCGCGACAGGTCTGTCAGCCTTTGCCATCATCCATGTTGGCCTGCATTGGTTGTTTCGCAATCACCCCAAGAACGAGTTCAACAACCCTGTGTCTTGGGCGTTGATACTTGGCGCCGGGCTTGGTGGCGCTGGACATCTGGCCGTGTCTCAGCTCGCGATCTAGCCGTTAGCTCAAGATCGCGTCGGCCGCGCGCAACCCGCTCAGATAAGCGCCATGGACATTGCCGTGATAATCAAAGTCGGTGTGTTCACCTGCGAAATGCAGCGGACTTACGGGTTCGGCGAAGCGGTTGAAATCATCGGGTGTCGCGCCGACCTTAGCGAACGAGTAGGCGCCTAGGGCGAACGGATCGCGGGACCATGCGGTTTTGAGAATGCCCATTGGCTCAGGGATGTTGGTGCCGAACACGCCGCGCAATACCTGCATCATGTCAGCGCTTGCCTCGTCGTCACTCATCGCATCGGCAACCGTCGCGTAGGAGCCCAGGCTGACACCCATCATCAGCGGCACATCGGAATAGGTCATGGCGTTCAGAAAACAGTTCCAGCGGCCCATCGGCTCGGTGGTCACGCCAAAGTACTGGACGTCCAGCGGCCAGAAGGGTCGCTCGAACCGCAGCGCCAGTTTGGTCACTTGGCCCATGCCGAGCCTTTCGATGGATTGCTGGTAGGGAGTCGGCAGCGGCGGATCAAACGTCACGCGTCCAGCTTTCAACACGCCGATGGGCAGGGTGCAGACGACGTGCTTGGCCTGAAACGAACCGCTCGATGTGGTGATGGAGACGCCGTTGGAATCGTAGGCAATGCTCAGCACTCTCTCGCCAAACCGGATGTCTAACCCGCGCCCCAGTTGCGTGAGGATGCGATCATAGCCGGCAGGCAGGATAACATCGGCGCCGCTGAAACTTTCATCCTCGTCCCACATTGCGGCAGAGATAGCGTCGATGGGGCCGCCGGTCAGAAACTCAAGATAGGCGGAGAGCATCCACCGCATCAGCGGATCGTCGAGCTCGCCCGCACCCAAGCGCGCAATCGCTTCGGACATCGCCATGTCGGTCTCCACGACATCGTCGATGGTTGCGGCCAGGCGGGCCAAGCGCGCTTCGCCGGCCACCACATTTGCGTCGGGAACCAAGGCGCCATCCGCGCGATGAACGATCAAACTGTCATCGTCAGTGACGAAGGTCTCCAACCCGGCGTTGCGCGCGAGAGCTGAGATAGGATTGCCGCGCGGTCCGTGAATCCAACCGGCACCGAGCTCGACGGGCAGCCCAAGCGAGCGGTCGGTATGGATGCGCCCGCCAATGCGGTCAGAAGCCTCCAAAATCGCGACCGATCTGCCGGCATCAGCGAGCGTACGCGCAGCGGCCAGCCCGGCTGTCCCTGCGCCGACGACCAACACGTCGGGCTCGGACGCGGACCGGGCAGCGTTGGGTACCAGCGTCGCCGCCAGCCCAAGCTTCAGCGCATCCCGTCTAGTCGGCGAGCGAAACCTCATGCGACGGCCTTCAGCGCATAGTCCGGTGAACCGGACCAGGTGAACGTCCAACTGGCGCCGGGCCTAACGTTCTGAACGATGTGCGGATCGAAGGCGACAAAACAGCGTCCGCCGGGTTTTCGCACCGAGGGATAGAGCAACCCGCGATAACCCTCGGCGCGCAGGTCGCGCGCCAGCGCTTGCCCGGCTGGATACCCAGCTGTTGGGTCCTCGTGCAGTGCATCGGCGTGGGACGCTTTGGTGATACGCGGGAACGTGCCGACGAAATCAGCAAGCAGTTCCACATAGCGCGCTTTATCCTCATAGACGCCGATGAAGCTCAGCTCGCGTGTCCGGTGGTAGCCAACTTCGGCGGCGGATGTCTGAAGGTCATAGGCGCAATACCAGGCACCGCGACTGTCATCGTTGAAACGGTTGCCACCGGCGCGCGTGTAGGTGAAAGCGGCGTTGATGTGGGTCTGGCCGTAGAGCCGCAGATCCCCGTCGCGCCGTGCAAAGGCCAGCTCGCGCCGGTCAAGAGCCGGCGAGCCTTCGCGTTCCACCTTCAACCGCTGATTGGTCAGCCCTTCCAGCTCGGCCAGAATGGCCGCCTCCTCATCGCTATCGACAAGGCCGCGCAACACCGGTGGCTTGTGGTAGGTCGCAGGGATCAGCCGAACCAGTGCGCGGTCGTTGATCGTGACGAGCTTCAAGCGCCGCCCCGCAGCGCATCGACATAGGTCCGTATTGCGATAATCGTCGGCAGCCCGCCCTCAATCATTCGGTCCAACGGGCGCTGTCCGTCAAACAACGGCCCGGTGTTCTCAAGCTTGACCCAGCGCTCTGAAAGCGGAGGGTCGAAATAGAGCGCCAGTGCCTTATAAAGGCCGATAAGGGCGCTGAGCCGCAGCGTCTGATCGCGGGTCAGGTCGCCGGAAAACTGGCCGGATTTGATCCGCTTCCACGTCGATTCCGACACATCAAGAAGCTGCGCGGCTTCGCGCAGAGTCAGCCGCCATTGCGCCGCAAGGCGGCTGTAGGCCTTCAGCCCAACCGATTGCCTGTCGGTTGGCGAAACGTGAACATCTGCAAGGGCCACTGTGCATCTCCTTGCATCCAATATAGTCCATATGGACATCTAAACAAGATCAAAAGGACTAGATCATGCCGGATCTTAGCAACCAAACAGCCCTTATCACCGGCGCCAGCCGTGGTATCGGCGCTGCCACCGCCCATGAGCTTGCCCGTTTGGGCGCCAATGTGGTGCTTGCGGCACGCTCCACCGGCGACATCGAAAAGCACGCTGCCGAGATAAACGCGGCGGGCGGCAAGGCCTTGGCGGTCGCCTGCGACGTTGCCGACTATGGCCAGGTAGAGGCCGCAATGAGCGCTGCAAACGATGCTTTCGGGCCGGTGACGATCTTGGTCAACAATGCCGGCATCATCGATCCCATCGGCCGCATGGACGATCTCGATCCAGCCGATTGGGGCAAGGTCATCGATATCAACGTCAAGGGTGTCTACCATTGCGCGCGGGCCGTGCTACCGGCCATGCAGGGCGCCGGCGGTGGCACCATCGTCAATATCTCGTCCGGCGCGGCGACCAACGCGCTGGAAGGGTGGAGCCATTACTGCTCGTCCAAGGCGGCCGTGCTGATGCTGACGCGCTGTCTGCACAAGGAATATGCCGACAAGGGCGTGCGCGCGGTTGGCCTTTCGCCGGGCACGGTCGCTACCGAAATGCAGGTGCAGATCAAAGCCTCGGGCATCAATCCCGTCAGTCAGCTGGACTTTGATGTGCACATTCCGCCCGAATGGCCGGCCAAAGCGATTGCTTGGCTTTGCACGGCCGATGCCGATCCGCATTTGGGCGGTGATGTGTCGCTGCGCGATGACGCCATCAGAAAATCAGTGGGTTTGATCTAGGCGGCAGACTCATGGCCCATCACGCGTTTGTGCACACACTTTGAGCATGGCGCACGTTTGAGCCATCTTGTCGCAGGGCGCGATTCGTGGCACAAGATCACCCACTACCTTGCGGTACGGGAGACGTCATCGACGCACATGTCGATGGGGCCGAAGAAGCAACCTCCCCGGAATCTTTCAGGCGAAAGGACCGTATCGCGACAAGGCAATCTGGAGAGTGATCATCTGCGGGTGATCCACCGAAGGAGCAACGCCGCTCATCATCGCATCGGATCGCACGATGCGGGCCCACAACAGGGGATGAAGCGACGAAACTCTCAGGTTCGAGGACAGATGGGGACCGTTCGGCGCAACGGACTAGCGCCAGGCGGTCACTCACGTCCTGAACCTTAGGAGGCCTTGCTTGATGAACGCACCCACCACCTCAGACCAGCTAAAAAATGCCACGACGCTCGCCGGTAACGTCCCCTGCGTGCTGTCCAAATCCGGCGCGCGCAGCGTTGCCGTCATCGGCGCTGGAATCACCGGCGTCACTGTAGCCTATGCGCTGGCCAAACGCGGCCTGCAGGTGACGGTGTTTGATCGCCACCGCTATCCGGCCATGGAAACCAGCTTCGCCAATGGTGGTCAGCTTTCGGCCTCCAACGCCGAAGTTTGGAATCATCCCTCGAACATCATCAAGGGCATCAAATGGATGTTCGCGGCCGATGCGCCGCTGCTCTTCAACATGACGCCGAGCTGGCACAAATACTCGTGGGTCGCCGAGTTCATGGCGGCTATGCGCAACTATGAGGCCAACACGGTGCGCTCCGCCGAGATCGGCATCCTGGCGCGCAAGAACCTGTTTGACTGGGCTGCGGCCGAGGGCATCGACTTCAATCATGAGAAGCGTGGCATTCTGCACATCTACAAGACCGACAAGGCCACCAAGCATGCGCGTGGCGTGAACGCGCTGCTTGATCGGGCTGGGCTGGATCGCCGTGAGATCTCGGTGGATGAGGCCAAGCAGATAGAGCCTAACCTATCCGGTGACTTCAAAGGCGCGTTTTTCACGCCGTCTGACACCACCGGCGACATTCACAAGTTCACCGTCGGCCTGGCTGAAGCGGCCAAGCGGATGGGCGTGCGCTTTGAACAGGATGTCGATGTTGAGCGGGTGTCAGCCGGCAACGGCATCGCCGTGCGCTACGCCAAGGATGGTGAGACTTCAACCGAACGGTTCGACCAGATTGTCGTGGCCGCCGGCGTTGGCTCTCGGGCCTTCGGCGCGCAGCTTGGCGACCGCGTGAATGTCTATCCGGTCAAGGGCTATTCGATCACTGTGGAGCTGAAAGATGAGGCGGCCCAGGCGGCTGCGCCTTGGATGAACTTTGTCGATGACGACGCAAAGATCGTCACCTCCCGCCTTGGCAAGGACCGGTTCCGTGTTGCCGGCACTGCCGAGTTCAATGGCTTCAACCGCGACATTCGCGCCGACCGCATTCGTCCGCTGGTGGAGTGGTGTCACGCGCTGTTCCCGAACATGCCCACCGAGCACGTTGTGCCTTGGGCCGGCTTGCGCCCAATGATGCCGGACATGATGCCGCGCCTGAAAAAGGGCAAAGCGCCAGGCGTGCACTACCATTGCGGCCACGGCCATCTTGGCTGGACCATGTCGGCCGGCACGGCCGAAATGGTGGCCGAGAACGTGCTGCAGGAAGTCCTTGCCTAGTCCCCAATCCTAAACAAACGGCCTGGACGCTCGCTGAAGCGCCCAGGCCAGACTGAAGGCAGGTACAGGGAAGGACCAACATCCAGTCATTCCGGGAGGATGAGCGCTTGCGGCTAGCGCAGCATGTGCGAGCGGCTGATCCGTCTAAGCTCTTCGCCGGCGCTTTCGTGCAACGGCAGATTGGAGGCGCGCAGAACATCGCCGCGCGTCACGCCCATATCGCAGAGCATATGGTCATCAAGTTCCAGCATCTCACGGATGCCGCGCCGATACTGGACACGTGCATAGAGGTCTTCCGCCGCGAACCACACTGATGTGACAGCATGGGCTGCGGCACTGAGAGCGTTGTGCACGAAAGCGCCCAAGCTCAAGGGGGCATTGGTGGTGTGTCGAACGGTCATTGTTGTCTCCATTGAACAGACTTTGGGCCGGTGAGGGGATCGGCCCGGTGTCAGTGAGGAGGCTTCGCGAAAGTCTCAAGATGGACAATGCGCTTCGATCATGTTTCAATCAAACGAATAGTTTTGAACGTAACTGTCAGAAAATATTGAAGAGCATTTTGGTCAGGGATCTCCGCTCATGAACATCTCCACCACCGTGCAGCCCGGCCCGCTTTTGGAGCTGGACCTACTTCGGACCTTGGTCGCGATCGCCGAAACCGGCAATTTTTCCGCTGCGGCCGATCGCTTGGGGCGAACGCCGTCCGCGGTTTCCATGCAGGTCAAGAAGATGGAAGAGATCGTTGGCGCCACACTCTTTGTGCGTGACAGCCGCTCGGTCAGCTTGACCCGTGATGGCGAAGCGCTGCTTCAGCATGGCCGCCGGCTGCTGGCGCTGAACCGGGAAATGATGGCGCGCTTTGTTGAACCCAACTTGGTCGGCGAGGTCCATCTGGGGGCACCCGACGATGTGGTGGAACGGTTTCTTCCAAGCATGCTCTGTCGATTCGCCGAGACCTTCCCGGGTATTCTTCTCAGCGTGACGGTCGACGGTACCTCTCGTCTGATTGACGGCGTGGAACGTGGCGAACTGGATCTGGCTGTTGTCACCTGCGAATCTGGATTTAAGACCGATGGCATCGCTGAAGTTGTCCATCGAGAACCGTTGGTGTGGGCGTGTCTGGCCGGCGGTGTCGCTGTCGAACAGCGCCCGCTTCCTGTCTCGATGTGGGAGGAAGGATGCCTTTGGCGCAAAGGTTCGCTGGAGGCGCTGGACCGCAGTGGCTGGGATTATCGGATCGCCTTTCAGAGCTCCAACATTTCCGGGCAGCGCGCTGCCGTCCTGGCCGATCTGGCGATTGCGCCTCTCTCTCGCTCGCACATCACAGGTCGGATCGTTGAAGCAAAAGCGGCCTGCGGGCTGCCCTCCTTGCCCGATTGCGCGCTTGGCTTGATGGTGCGGGAAGACGCCTCGCCCCCGGTTGAAGCCGCCGCCGCGCAGGTGCGTGAATGTTTCGCGTCCTATGCGCAATAGGGTCAGTCGCCGTGCCGTGCTCGCTGGAGTGGGCGCCACATTGATTGCTAGCCGTGCCAAGCCGTCCCAGGCCATGGGGCCTGGCGTGACGCGTCCGCCTGGGTTCTATGTGCCCGATGAAGCGCTGCGCCACGAGCGCACGTTCATGCAATGGCCGGTGAGCCGGCAGGTCCATCCGGAGCGCGATTTTCTCGACCATTTACAGGACACCATTGCGCGCATCGCCAATGCGATCGTCGATTTTGAGCCGGTTGTCGTGCTGATGGCCCACGAGCATGAACGCGCCACTCGTCGTCTGTTGTCCGACCAGGTGGAGATTTGGCCAATCCCGACAGAAGACCTTTGGGCACGCGATTCCGGCCCGCTTTTTGTGGTCGATGGGCAGGGCGGCCTGGCGATCCGCCAATTGAACTTCAACGGCTGGGGCGGCAAGCAGATACACACGGAAGACGGTCAGATCGCTGCGCGCGTCGCAGACCGCATGGGCCTGCCGTTGCTCGATAACGGATTGATCGGCGAGCCGGGCGGCGTTGAAACCGATGGCGAGGCGACGCTCATCGCCCATGAAAGTTCTTGGGTGAACCCAAACCGCAATCGCCAATCGAAAGCTGAAGTCGCCGCCTTGCTCAAAGAGGCCTATGGCGCGGTGGAATTGATCTGGGCGCCGGGTATCGCCGGTGAAGACATCACCGACTATCACATTGACAGCCTCGCGCGTTTCACCGCGCCAGGCGAAGTCATCATCCAATTGCCCGCCGAATACGATCCTGACGACCTATGGAACGAAGCCGCGCACGAGACCTTCGACGTGCTTGCAGGGGCCAATGACGCCGCCGGCCGACCGCTCAACCTTACCGTCATTGTCGAACCGCAGCGTGTGCGCGTCCGCTCGGATGATTTCGTCGCCTCCTACGTGAACTATTATGTGTGCAACGGCGCGATAATCGCCGCGCAGTTCGGCGACCGCGACACCGATATGGAAGCTGAAAACGCGCTTGCCCGCGCCTACCCAGGGCGAGAGATCGTCATGCTCAATGTCGATGCGCTTGGTGAAGTGGGTGGCGGCATCCACTGCGCAACGCGCGAACAGCCCGCCGTGTGACGGGCTGCTGCATCTGCGGGGCAAGCGTGGTTAGCTGTCGCTGGTGAGCAGTTGCATTTGGAGGCTGGTTCGATTGCGAACGTCTGCCAGCCGGTCGCGTGCGTTCTCGACGGCGAGACGCGCAAGCAGAAAATCTTCACGAATGAGTCGGATATCGCGGCGCAAAATCCGATTTTCTCCGCGCGGGACGCTGACATCCGCCTCAGGCCGCCGACGCGTTGCCGCCTCGATGACTTGGAGATTTGACGTGAGTTCGGTCTCTTTGTTCCTCAATCGGCTTTCCAGATTGCGCACTTCTTGTTCGGCCTCGGCAACCTCTTGCTCGGCGACATGGACATCCCGGCCAAGCGCATTGGCCTGCTGAAAATCGGCCGCCAACTCAGCGGGACATACGCTCGCGTCACCGCGTCCCGATGACCCAAGGCTAAATCCATTCTGCGCCGTGCAATAGGTCCGCAACCCAACATCACGACCGGCGAAATATGCCGCTTCATCGACTACAGCGGATGTGTTGCGGCAGGCATAGCGATGGTCATCGAGCCGCGAAGCGTGATGTCCGTATTGGCCATCACCCACGCCGAGCTGGTGCCAATCGCCGGCGACGCACTGCTCTTCAGTTAGAGTGGCGCATCCGGCGAGAAACAGAAGCCCAGCGAAACTGGAGAGAAGGAGGAGAATAGGGTTACGCATATTAGTTCGTCCAATGGGAGTTGTTGTTGGCACCGATCGGATAGCGACCCAAACCTGTACCGAACATGAACGAACCAACACCGGCCCTTACGGATTGTTGACGTATGGTGACCCGGCAAGTTTCATCACTCGCCGACCAAGGATTGCAATTGCCAGCTGGTGCGCTCTTGTACATCGCGGAAGGCGCTTCGGGCGCGGCTCACATCGAGCCGCACATCGTAAAGGTCCGCGCGCAGATCATCGGCCTCATTGCGCAAGATCCATAACACTTGCTCGGCATGGCGGATGGCGTCACGCCCTTCAGCGGCGTTCGCGCGCGCCTGTGCCTCTTCGATTTCTTTCTGCTTCTCGTCCAAGCGGGATTGAAGATCTCGCACACGCCGTTCAGCCTCGTCGATATCCTGCTCCGCACGATGCACCTGCTCGCCCAACACATAGCCTTGCAAGAAGCTGACCTCGCTGGCGACAGGGCATACATTGCCATAAGCATCACCGTTGGCCGCCACCCGATAGCCGGAGACCGGCGTGCAGTAGGATTGAAGGCCGATGTTGCGGCCGGCTTGATAGGCATCTTCATCAATGATGGCCGGCGTATCGCGGCAGGCGCGGCGGTGATCGTCCAACCTTGAGAGCAGGTGCCCCTGCTGCCCGTCCTGCAACCCGATCTGGTACCAGTCCCCGCGCAGACATTCTTCACGGCTCAGCGTGGCGCAGCCGACGAGCGCAAACAAAAGACCCAGACAAGCCAGAGCCAGCAGCCATTTCCGATCGCAAAGGGCATTGATCATGGCATCGGCCTTTCGCGCGTTCGGCTTCTTCCGTCGTGCAAGCAGCGGTTCAGCCTGCTGCCCTCTCGACGGATCCCGCAAATATGGTCCATGCTTCGGCGCGGGGCCAAGAAAAGGGAAGTGATTCCGTGTCGATCCGACCTTCACGGCGCGCATTCAGAGCCTCTTTGGTGGCCACTTTGGCAGCCGTGCTAAGCACCGGCCTTGCGTTTGCGCAAACTGTTCCCAACCCGACAGCGCGTCCGGACCGGGCGCCTGAAGCGGTTCTTCCGGTGCCCGTCACCGACACCACTCCCGCCCGCCAACTGTTTGGTCGTGAACCGACACCAGCGCCGTTGGCCGCGCGTTCCATCGGTGGCTACGCGCGCGGTTGTCTGGCCGGCGCGGTTCCGCTTGCGGTCGATGGTCCAGCCTGGCAGGCGATGCGCCTGTCGCGCAACCGCAATTGGGGCCATCCTGCTTTGGTGGAATATTTGCAGGAGCTTGCCGTTGCTGGCCGTGACGAGGGTTGGAACGGGCTTTTGGTCGGCGATATGAGCCAGCCGCGCGGCGGCCCCATGCTGACCGGTCACCGGTCCCATCAGATCGGTTTGGATGCCGACATCTGGCTCACACCAATGCCGGACCGGACCCTGTCACGGCAGGAGAGGGAAGAGATCTCGGCCATTTCCATGCTGCAGGATGGCACGCGCACCATCAGCAACGAGCGGTGGAGCGAGAACCATGCGCGCATCATACGCCGCGCGGCCAGCGATGACCGCGTCGCCCGCATCTTTGTCCATCCGGCGATCAAAGAGCAGCTTTGCACCTGGGAGAGCCCAACCGCCGACCGGTCATGGCTGCGACGGGTGCGCCCCTGGTACGGCCATCACTATCATTTTCATATTCGGCTCGCCTGTCCGGATGGCATGGTGGGGTGCCAAAACCAAAACCCGCCGCCTGCTGGCGACGGGTGTGGTGAAGAGCTGGCCTGGTGGCTTGGGCCTGAGCCTTGGCAGCCAAGCGACACGCCGGCCCGGCCGCGCCCGGAAACGATGCTTTCCGATTTGCCGGCCGCGTGTAGCCAGGTACTTGTTGCGAACTAGAGCGCTTTAGGCCGAAACACCGGCCCCGATCGGGCAGGAAACGCCCGTGCCGCCGAGGCCACAATAGCCATTCGGGTTCTTGGCCAAATATTGCTGGTGGTAGTCCTCGGCAAAATAGAACGGTCCGGCCTCACGGATTTCGGTGGTAATCTGGCCACGTCCAGCCTGGGTCAAAGCCTCCTGATACATCGCCTTGGATGCTTTCGCGGTTGCGATATCGGCATCGTCTGGGAGATAGATGCCCGAGCGATATTGCGTGCCGACATCATTGCCTTGGCGCATGCCCTGCGTCGGATCGTGCGCTTCCCAAAAGGTCTTCAGGAGCGTCTCCAGGCTTGTGACCTGCGGATCATAGACGATGCGCACCACCTCATTATGGCCGGTTCGGCCCGAGCAGACCTCTTCATAGGTCGGGTTCGGCGTGGACCCGGCCGCATAGCCGACAGCCGTCACATAAACGCCTGGCAGCGACCAGAAGGCTTTTTCAGCGCCCCAGAAACAGCCGAGGCCGACATCCAAAACCTTGTGACCGTCAGGGTAGGGGCCAGACAGCGGATTGCCGTTGATGAAATGGGTCTCAGCCGTTGGGATCGGCGCCTCGCGCCCTTCCAAGGCTTCACCTGGCGATGGCATCTCGGTCTTCTTCGTTAGCGATGCAAAAAGGTTGAGCATGGTTGGGCCCTTCTCAAAATGCCCCGGACAGGTTGGTCCAAGGCTTGGTTTCGGTGCAAGAGGTGGGCCTTGAGCCGCCTTGCGTCAAGCTGTGACCCCGGTCACACCCGCGTGATGAACGCTGCGATAACCAAGGCTGCCATCAAAGTGACGTGAAATGCGAAAAAGGCTGGCCAGCCGCCGCACTTGGCGGTTTGATTGCTCCAACGCTCACATCCGCTCCTTCGGGATTTGCCACAAGACTTGCCATAGGATCTGCCATGCGCGCGCTCACCTTCGCCCTTCTTTCCACCACTGGCCTGCTGTTGGCCTCCGGCGCCAACGCTCAGTCCGTTGACCAGGCTGGCGCCGATGCGCTGGAAGCGCGCGTTCCAGCGATCCTTGATTATTTGTTCCAAAACGCGCCGGATGTTCGCTACGAATTTGGTAGCGATATCCAAGCTGTGCCGAATGGCGATGCCTACGATCTGACGATCCCGCAGGTCACCATCGATGCCAATGGCGACGCCGACATTGTCATCCCGGCCTTTGCCGTGGAGGTGACACCGCAGGATGATGGCTGGCAACGTGCCGAGTGGCGTTTCCCGGGGCCCATCGTTGCGACTAACCCGCGCAACAGTTCCGACCGCGCGGACATCGCCTTCACCAGCGACGACAATGTGATTGTCATTGCGCCGGAATACAGCATGGCGATGCAGGCTGACATGGGCCTCACCGATTTCAGGATCACGGTCCAGGATGAGGAAGGCACCATCACGGTCGATGATATCGAGCTGGCCGTCGATACCGAGCCCTCAGGTGCTGGTGAGCATAGCTTTGACTCAGAGACCTTCGCCCAACTGGCTGGTTTTCAGATCAACATCCCGTCGGAGGAGGTGCTCATCGCGGTGGACTCGCTGGAAATGGGCGGTTCCTCGGCGCGCCAACGCCTGGACCTATTCGCCGCACTCCAAGAACGCGTTCAGGGCCTCGATCCTGAAAGCGAGGAATTTCTGATCGGGTTCGTCGATGTGCTGCGTGCCAATGCCGGCGCAAAATGGATCGGTGATGCCGATTATGAAATGGGACTCGACGGGCTGTCCTTCACCATCGAAGACGTCAGCGGGTCTTTGGGCGAACTGGGCGTCACCCTGGCCGCCACCGACTTGGATGAGCCGGCCGCGCGGCTTGAGATCGCCATGGAGGCGAGCGACATCGGCACCAGCGATGTCCCACCGCAGTTCGCGCAGCTCATCCCGTCGCGCGCGCAGCTTGATTTGGTTGCCGTCGATGCGCCGATCGAGGCGTTCAGCGATCGCATCTATGGCTATCTGGGTGAGGCTCCCAGTGATGCCGAACTGTTCGGCCCCAAAGGCCGCCGCGCTGGCGTCGGCAATCCGGTGGCCAATTTGCAAAACATCGACCCCATGGAGTTCTTGGGCATCCTCATGAGCTCGGACGTGGAGGTGTTGCTGCGTGATTTCCTGGTCGAGGCGCCGATCGGCTATGTCGCTGCCGAGGGTACGGTTCAGCCCGACCCGCAGGCAGCGCTACAGGCCACGGCTGATCTCAACCTGCAGATTGCAGGCCTGCCAGAGATGATCGCTTTCGCCCAGCAAATGGGCGGAGAGGCAGCTGAAGGCGCGGCCTTCGTTTCGGTGCTTTCCGCAATGGGCCGCGATGCGACCGATGGCGACGGGCAAGCGGTCAAGGAGTTCGATTTGGAACTCACCCAAAGCGGTCAAGTCTTGCTCAACGGCAATGACATGAGCGCCATGATGGGCATTTTTCAGTAGGCGTGATTAGCCGGCGGTTTCAACCGCTGCCGCGTCCACCTTCACCTTGGGGCGGCGTGCAAGGATGGCAAGGACCAACCCGAAGCCGCCTATGGCTGCCCAATCCCACCAGGTGAGCGCTGTTTGGATGATCGGGTCCCAGAGATAGGGCCAGACGTAACGCTGGATGAACGCCTGCGTCCCGTTCAAGAGGTCAGGCACCGTGGCGTAGAACAATGCACCCAACGGTTCAGGCGCAAACCCGGTAAAACTCGCCCAGTCGACGGCGACAAGGTCATCTGCCAATAGCACCAGCGCGACCGCGATAAGCGCCAGGCCGAGCAGGCGAATGGGAAAGCGAATGACCGCCATGGCGGGTCTCCTTGATTGAACAACGCCCCTGCAGTTTGGGGTGCGGGGCAGATGTATGGAGCTTTTCAGCGGCCAACAAGACGCTCGCGCGCCATTGCACGTAACTGTGATGCCCGGTGAGGTCGCGCGAACCGGCTGTTAGACGCTCTCCAAACGGTGTTTGAGCTTACGCGCGCCTTCGGTTAGACAAGCGCAGAAAACCGCCTTTCTGAGATATGGTCCTTTTCTCGATGCCCAACCCTTCCGCCATGCCCACCGCCGTTCCAACTGATGCAAGTCATGAGGACAGCATTCTCGATGCTGCCCGGGCTGTGCTTGCGACCGAGCGCGCCGGTTTGGATGCGCTGGAGTCGGCGTTGAACGGCGAGTTCGTGACCGCAGTGGAATGGATATTGCGCGTCAAAGGCCGTGTCATCGTGTCAGGCATGGGCAAGTCGGGGCACATTGGCACCAAGATCGCCGCCACGCTTGCCTCCACGGGAACGCCGGCGCACTTTGTTCACCCTGCCGAGGCCAGCCACGGCGATCTCGGCATGATCACGCCGGACGATCTTTGCATCCTGATTTCCAATTCCGGCGAAAGCCGCGAGCTTGCTGACATCGTCGCCTATACCCGCCGCTTTGCGATCCCGATGATCGCCATCACCAAGGTGCGCGAGAGCTCGCTCGGCAAGCAGGCCGACCTCATCCTGCAATTGCCCGAGGTGCCGGAAGCCTGCACGATCGGCATGGCGCCGACCACATCGACCACCTGCACCTTGGCCCTCGGTGATGCGCTGGCTGTTGCGGCGATGAATGAGCGCGACTTCGATGCCTCAAGCTTTGGCGATTACCATCCGGGCGGCAAACTCGGCGCCCACCTGACGCCGGTCGCCGCGCTCATGCATGACGGGCCGGGACTGCCGCGCGTTACACCCGATGCACCGATGGGTGATGTGCTCGTCGAAATGACGGCCAAGGGGCTTGGGATCGCGCTGGTCGTTGATGAGAGCGACCACCTGAAAGGCATCATCACCGATGGCGATTTACGGCGTAACTTGGTCGGGTTGATGGACCATATCGCGCTTGATATCGCGACCAAATCGCCGCGCACTATTCAGCCCTCTGCGCTCGCCAGCGCCGCGATCGGTGTGATGAACGAACGCGAGATCACCGTGCTGGCGGTCGTCGATGAAGACGGCATTTTGCAAGGCGTTCTGCACATGCATGACTGCCTGCGCGCTGGCATCGTCTAAAGCGTTTTCAGCGAAAGTAGGCACCGGTTTGCGTCCGAAAACGCGTCACAGCCAAAACATGGAACCTTCGATTTGAACCGTGTTCGCCGAAAGACCTTCAGGCTTTTTCGCGGGTTTCTACTTGCGCCCCGTCAGCTTCGGGCCTAAAGAGGCGCCGCTGCTAGGGGCAGCATCCAGGTCCGCGGAAAGCCGTCATCGGCGCCCCTCTTGATCAGTTCTGATACCTTTCCCGGTATTTCTCATGCCCGAACCAAGCGGATCGGCGGGCGCTATGATGAGGAATCCGATGACCAAGTCTCTGGACCAATTGCGCCGTGATGCGCGCGCGTTGAAACGCGATTTTGAAGCAGGCGAGGCCCATGCCCGCCAGCGTCTGCGCGTCCATCCCCCACGCCCGGATGGCGCCCCTCTCAAACATGCCGACTATCTGCACGTCATCGCGCAGGAGAACGACTTTGCCAGTTGGCCTGCGCTGAAGCTCGCCGTGGAATTGCACGGCATGGACAAGGCCGCCAAACTGCAAAGAATGAAGATCGCGCTCTATCACGGTCAGGTGCAAACGGTGGAGCGGTTGCTCGCGGACACGCCCGATCTGGCCGATGGCGTCCTTGGTTTGGAAATTGCCCTTTACCGGCGGGAGGCGGTTGAAGTGGCGCTTCAAGTCGACCCGACCTGCCTGAACCGTGATCTGGGTCCTGCGCCCGCCTTTGTGCATCTTGCCCGCTCGCGCATGGTCCATGCCTATCCGGAGCGTCAGGCCGACATGTTGGCGATTGCCGATTTGCTTCTTGCCCATGGCGCTGACGTCAATCGCGGCTTGCCGGTTGGCGAGGGGTCGGACCACACGCTTTCGCCGCTCTATTTCGCCATCGGGCATGCCGACAACATGCCGCTGGGGCGCTGGCTATTGGCGCATGGTGCCGACCCCAACGACAATGAGTCGCTTTATCACGCCACCGAGCTTGGCCACCATGAGGGGCTGAAAATGCTGCTTGAGCATGGCGCCGATCCGCGCGGCACCAACGCGATGCTGCGCGCCATGGATTTCCACGATGTGGAAGCCGTGCGCATGCTGCTGGACGCCGGTGCGCTCGCCGATGAGTTCAATGATGGCGAGGTGGGTGGTGAAAAGCCTTGGGTTGTGCCGGCGCTGCATCAGGCGGCGCGGCGCATGTCACCGCCGCAAATGATCGAGCTATTGCTTGAAGCCGGTGCCGATCCCGCGCGAACCTACCAGGGCTGCACCGCCTACGGGTACGCCCGCGTGTTCGGCAACCGCGATCTTGCGCAAGCGATTGAAGTGCGTGGCGCGGTTCCCGATCTAACGCCGGAAGAAGCCTTGCTTGCCAAGGCCGCTGACGGGGAGGACACCACTGGTGTGTTCGTGGACACGGCCAAACTGCCGGACACCTATCGCGATATTGTCCGGGTGATCCTCCACCTTCCTGGCAAGCTCGATCATCTGAAGCGATTGGTTGCGCTGGGCGTGGAGTATGATCGCCCGGACAGCGAAGGTCTGACGCCGGTCCAGGTGGCCGGTTGGGAAGGGCTGCCGGAGATGATGGCCTATATCCTGTCCCTCAGCCCCGACCTGTCGCATGTTAACGGCTATGGCGGCACGCTGCTTTCGACGATCATTCATGGATCGGAAAACTGCCCGCAACGGGCCGAGCGCGACTATCTGGGCTGCTTGGAACTTGCGCTTCGTCTCGGCGTCGCATTGCCGCGCCGGGCGCTTACGCTTGCCGGAGACCCGGAAGTGGCTACCTTCCTTGCCGATTGGGCTGAAGCTCACCCTGGACAGGTGGTTGAGGGCGGCGCTGCGTAGGGTTGTCAAACGACCGGCTGCGGAACCAAATCCTGCCGCCGGCGTTCATGCTATAACGGTAGTCTGAAAGGTGATCACTATGCCCATGTTCTCTTCGACGTCCTCAACCGAGCAATCCGAACGGTTCAGTGGCACCCGCCTCTTGACCGCCACCACCGCTGCCCTTGCATTTGCGGCTGCTTTGGTCGTGCCAGCCAACGGTCAAGCCGTTGAGCGTGTCGAGCTTGGCGTTTTGGAATGCGCGGTGGATGGCGGAACCGGGTTCATTTTCGGCTCCACGAAGGATTTGCGCTGCACCTTCGACCCCGCCGACGACATGCGTCCACCGGAGCCCTATTTTGGGGTAATCTCGCGCTTTGGCGTTGACATCGGATCGACCAGTCAGGGCACCATCGCCTGGGCGGTGCTTGCCCCGACGACGGATATGTGGGCGCCTGGCGCTTTGGCGGGCAACTATGTCGGCATCGGTGGCGAGGCGACGGCCGGCGTTGGCCTTGGAGCGAACGCCTTGCTCGGCGGCTCGAACGAAACCTTTGCATTGCAGCCGCTGAGCGTCTCAACGCAGGTCGGTCTCAACTTCGCGCTCGGTGTCAGCGAGTTGGAACTGCGCGCCATCGCTGACTAAATCAGCAGCGCGCAATTGATTTTGGGCCTCTACACGGCGTTGCGGGTGTAGAGGCCATTGATCAGACCGTCGGGTGTCATCGATAGCCCCCACTCGGTGCGTCCATTGGCAAACTGCACTTCGTAAATGTCATAGCCATTGCTATCGACACCTTTGAAGGTGATCGGTCCCGGCTGACCCAACCGCTCCATTTCCGCTTCGATCATGTCCGCTTGCGTGCGCGCTAGGTCAGCCAAAGGTGCGGTCATGCGGTCATAGTCGATCGAACCGCTGACATGCTGGTCAATCATCTCGCGCATCACAGCCTCGCTGCCCTGCAGCGGAATTTTTTCTGCGATGCGTTGCTCCAACGTCTTTTGCCTGGATACGAAGGCCTCCTCGCCGACGCGCTCGGCGACCAGTTCATGGCCATGCTGATGCAGTGTTAGGGCGCAAACCTTGCCGGTCTCGTCACGTTGAAAAGTGACCTGCGCGGCAACAACCGTGGTGAAAAACGCATCCTTGGCTTCGGGCTTAAAAAGCACTTCCGGCTGTCCAAGCAGCTGAAGATAAAGCTCGTTCTCGCGCACGCGGATCGCCACCATCGAGCCTTCTTCCATTGCGTAGCTGCCTTCATAGTCGGGCAGGATCTTTGCATAGATGGAAACGGCTTTTCGCGGCCGCGATTGTTCGTAACGCTTCCAGGCAATGGCGTCGTCTTTTTCGGGGGTCATCAAAGTCTCCTTGGCAAGTTTGATCATGTCATCCAGTGAGAGAACCTCACCGTCTGCATGGTTGCTTTGGAGCGAGCGGACCAATGCAAGACTGCGATCGATACGCGCCTGTCGGCTGCGCAAAGTCTCTTCCTGCAAGGTGAGGAAGTCGGCCAGATCGGTCTGTTGGCCTGACAGAACCTGTCCGATGCGCGCCAAGGTCAGCCCGAGTTGTTGCAACATCAAGATCTCGTTGAGGCGTGCAATCTCGCGGCTGCCGTAGAGGCGCCAGTTCTTTTCGGTGCGTCTTGGTTCAATCAGGCCACGGGCTTCATAGACCCGCAAGGCCTTTGTCGTGAGGCCAAGGCGGCGGGCGCAGTCAGCGGCGGACAGCAGTGTTTCGTCGGTCATATTTCTCTCCGACGCATGCCAATAGGGTATGACCTTGGGGCCGGCGCAAGGGCCAATCGAAGAAAAAATCGTCGGTCCGAAATTTTTGTCTAGGCCCGCGCCGCCATCCGCCGTGCCATGTCGATCATGCGCGCCGAAAACCCCCATTCATTGTCATACCAGCCGAAAAGCCGCACTTGGCGGTCGCCAACCTGACGTGTTTCCGGCATCGCCAGAACGAGCGATTCCGGTCTGGCGCGCATATCCGTTGAAACGCACGGATCGTCTGTAAGGCCAACAAGCGTCGATCCCGCAAACGTCTCACGAAGCAGATGGTCCAGTGGGCGATCGGGAGCGCGCTCAAGCTGTATGACTGCATCGATGGCCGAGACGCTGATGCAGGGCACCCGCACCGCTGACACCGTCAGCTTGTCGGCCATCGCGGGCAGAACGCGGGCGACCTGTGTGGCTGCGCTTGTGCTCGTTGGCACCATGGAAACCGCTGCCGCCCGGCTGCGCTCAAGGCTTGCTGCCGGTGCATCCACAGTAGGCTGACTGCCAGTATAGCAATGCACGGTGGTGATGTGAGCGCGTGCAATGCCGAGCGCCTCATGCAGAGGCCGAAGCAGAGGCGCGATGGCATTGGTGGTGCATGAGGCGTTGGAAACGATTTTCGCGTCGCCGATGGAATCCGCATTGGCGCCGAACACTGCCGTGATGTCGGCAGCATCCGACGGCCCGGATATCAGCACGCCCGCGGCGCCCGCTTTCAGGCCGCGCTCGGCGACCTCCCGTGACTTGGCTTTGCCGGTGCTTTCCAGCACCAGATCAACGCCAGAAAGGTCAGCAAGCGAGAGGTCGGCAAGCATGGTGAAGGGGATCGCACGACCATCGACGACCAGCGCATCAGGTGCCTCCTCCACCGTTCCGGGAAAAGGACCGAAAACCGAGTCATAGCAAAACAGATAGGCGCAGGTTTCAAGCGAGGCGATATCATTGATGCCAACCACCTCGATATCGCTGTTGCGGCTATCGGTGAGGATTTGGCGCAGGAGAGTGCGACCGATCCGGCCGAACCCATTGATCAGAACGCGCATGATTTCGAATGACTTTGCAAAAGAGGCCCGGAAAAAAGGGCCGGGGTTAGAAATCGACCTCGATAGCGATGCCTTTTTCGATCGCCAGGTCAACCACGCTGGCCGCCACGGCAAGATCTTGCAGGCCGACGCCGGTGCCATCAAACAGCGTGATCTGATCCGCACTCGTCCGACCGCCATGGGTTCCATTGATGACCGCGCCAATCTGGTTGACGTCGCTTTCCTGGATCAGGCCTTGCCCGACGGCATGCTGCGCCTCGCCGATGCTGATCGACTGCGCCACTTCGTCGGTAAACACTGCTGCGCGCTGCAGCAGCGCAGGGTCCACTTCCTGCTTGCCCTTGGTGTCGGTGCCCATGCAGGCGATGTGCGTGCCCGGGCTGACCTGATCGGCCATCAGGATCGCATCATGCGAGGATGTGATCGAAATGATCACATCGGCGCCTTGCATCCCGTCCAGTTCCACCGCCTCGAATGGCAGGTTTGCTTCCTGCGCAACTTTTTCGATGTTGGGCAACATTTCCGGGTGGAAGTTCCAACCGATCACTTTCTCAAATCTGCGTTGCTCAAGGGCTGCGCGTAGCTGGAACGTTGCCTGGTGACCGGCACCGACCATGCCAATGACTTTCGCGTCATCGCGCGCCAAGTGTTTGATGGACACCGACGACGCCGCTGCGGTCCGAAGGGCTGTCAACAAATTGCCGCCGACCATCGCTTTCGCGCGGCCTGTATCGGGGTCGAACAGGAACACGGTGGATTGGTGATTGATGATGCCTTGGGTCTCAAGATTGTTCGGCCAATAGCCACCGGCTTTGAGGCCGAGCGTCAGGCCAGCGCGGTCGAAGCCGCCCTTGAAGCCATAGAGCGCATCGACATGGCCGATCGCCTCACGCACCACCGGGAAATTGTAAGCATCACCCGATGCCATCGCGGCAAACACTTTCTCCACGGCCTCAAAAGCCGCCTCGCGGGTCATCAGGTCGGCGATCTCGCGTTCTGGAACAATCCACATGTCAAAAATCCTTTGAAGACAAATGCGCCCGCGCGACGTTTCGTGCCGCGCGGGCGTGGGAAACATAAAACCTGTCTGGGCAGGCCTTAGTAAGCTTTGCCGCGCGCCGACACCGGCCAGAGGGTTTCCACCTTGCCGCCGCGCACACCGACATACCAGTCATGGACGTTGCAGGTCGGGTCGCAGTGACCGGGCACCAAGCGCAGCTTGTCATTGACTTTCAAGGCGCCCTTCGGATCGGCGACAACGCCGTGCTCATCGGAGCATTTGACGTATTCCACATCATCGCGGCCGAAGATGAAGGGCAGTCCACTGTCAACCGACTGGGCTTTGAGGCCCGCATCGACGATCGCTTTATCGGCCTTGGCGTGGCTCATCACGCTGGTCAGGATGAACAGCGCATTTTCCCATTCGCCCTGGTCGATGCGGTTGCCGTCCTTATCAAGGATGCGGCCATAGTCAGCGTCCATGAAGGCGTAAGACCCGCACTGCAGTTCGTTGTAAACACCGGACGTGCTCTCAAAATAGTAGGAGCCGGTGCCACCACCGCCAACGATGTCGCACTCAAGACCTTCGGCCTTCAACGTGTCGACAGCGTCTTTCACCATCGCGACCGCCACATCGATTTTGGCTTTGCGATCTTCGTAGGAATCCATGTGCTGCATAGCCCCCTGATAGGCTTGCAGGCCGGAGAACTTCAGACCCGGTGCAGCGTCGATGGCTTTGGCGATCTCCACCACTGCCGGCGTTGTCGTCACACCGCAACGACCGGCACCGCAATCGATCTCAACGAGGCACTCAATCTGCGTCCCGTGCTTTTGCGCGGCAGCTGAAAGATCAGCGACATTGGCCACATCATCGACGCAGCAAATGGCGCGTGCGCCAAGCTTCGGGATGCGTGCCAGACGGTCGATCTTGGCCGGGTCGCGGACCTGATTGGAAACCAGCACATCCTTGATGCCGCCACGGGCGAACACTTCAGCCTCGGAGACTTTCTGGCAGCACACGCCGCAGGCGCCGCCCATCTCCATTTGAAGCTTCGCCACATCAACCGATTTGTGCATCTTGCCGTGCACGCGGTGGCGCATGCCTTTGGACTTGGCATAGTCGCCCATCTTCTTGATGTTCCGCTCAAGCGCATCAAGATCCAAGATCAGGCATGGCGTTTGAATGGTCGCTTCGTCCATGCCAGGCACGGCCGGAACGTCGTATCCCACTTCCAGTGCGTTGATGTTCACAGGTGCGTTCATCGCATTATCTCCCTTTTCCGATCTTCGATCATTTGATCCATGGCAGCGTGTCGAGATCGACATTGCCGCCGGTGATGATGACGCCGACCCGCTTGCCCGCGAACCGGTCCTTGTTCTTCAAGATGGTGGCAAGCGGCACCGAGCAGCTGGCTTCCATCACGATCTTCATGCGCTGCCAGGTCAGTTTCATCGCATCGATGATCTCTTGCTCTGAGGCGGTCAGGATGTCGGTGACGTGGTTGGACACAAAGTGCCAGGTCAACTCTTTCAGCGGCACTTTGAGGCCGTCGGCGATGGTCACCGGCGCATCATCAGCGATGATATGGCCGGCTTTGAAACTGCGATAGGCATCGTCCGCCTGCTCCGGTTCGGCCGCAATGATTTCGGTCTCCGGCGCGATATTCGACAGCGTCAAGCAAGTGCCGGAAATCATGCCGCCACCGCCGATTGGCGCGATCACCATATCGACACCGTCGGTCTGTTCCATCAGTTCACGCGAGCAGGTGCCCTGACCGGCGATCACGCGCGGGTCATTGTAGGGGTGCACGAAATCGCCACCGGTTTTGGCTTGCACCTGGGCGAACACTTCCTCGCGGCTCGACGTCGATGGCTCGCATTCGGTGATGATACCGCCATAGCCTCGCACCGCATCCTTCTTCGCCTGCGGCGCGGTACGCGGCATCACAACATTGCAGGGAATGCCGCGACGCCCGGCAGCGTAGCTCAGCGACAGCGCGTGGTTGCCGGACGAATGCGTGGCCACGCCCTGTTTGGCGTCTTCCTCAGAAAGGCCAAACACGGCATTCGATGCGCCGCGCACCTTGAAAGCGCCGGCCTTCTGGAAGTTCTCGCATTTGAAGAACAGCTGCGCGCCAACGAGATCGTTGAAGTAAGACGACGTCAAAATCGGCGTGCGATGAATGTGCGGTTCAATGCGCTCATGCGCGGCCAGGACATCATCATAAGTGGGTATGTACATCAGCAAACAGTCCTTCTAGGCGGCAAGCTTGGGTGCGACCGCAGGGTGGCCGCGATAGTAGTTTTGAGCGGCGGCCACGCCGCCCCCCAGTTCAATGTCGAGGCCAAGATCAGCCATGCACATCTCGGCGGTCGCGATGCCGCTGAGTGCCATCACATCGGTCAGGCTGCCCAAATGCCCAATGCGGAACACCTTGCCGGCGACTTCTCCGAGCCCAACGCCGAACGCAACGCCATATGTGCTGGCAGCATGCTGCACGATGCTCGTGGCGTTGAAGCCGTCCGGTGTTTTGATCGCACTCACCGTGTCAGAGTAAACGTCGGGCGAAGAAGCGCAAAGGTCCAAACCCCACGCGGCGACCGCCTGGCGAACGCCTTCGGCAATGCGGTAATGGCGCGCAAATACGTTCTCCAAGCCTTCGTCCAGGATCATCTGGCACGCCGTGTTGAGACCGTTGATGAGGCCGATCGTTGGCGTGTAGGGATAGGCGCTGTTCTCATAGCCTTTGCGCATATCGTGGACGTCAAAGAAGGTGCGCGGCAGCGAGGCCGATTTGGTCGCAGCCATGGCCTTTTCGCTGAACCCAACGATCGCCAAGCCAGCGCTCAACATGAAGCCCTTTTGCGAGCCTGTCACAGCGACGTCGACGCCCCACGCATCGAAGCGGAAATCCATCGAGGCGATCGATGACACGCCATCCACCAGCAACAGGGCAGGGTGGCCAGCGTCGTCAAGCGCCTTGCGCACGGCGGCAATGTTTGAGCGCACACCCGTCGCTGTCTCATTGTGGGTGGCCAGCACCGCTTTGATCGTGTGGGCTTTGTCGGCCTTCAGGATCTCGGCGTAGCGATCGGCGGGCAGGCCATGTCCCCATGGCGTCTCAACGACCTCGACCTCAAGTCCGTGGCGCTGACACATATCGATCCAGCGATGGGAGAACATGCCGTTGCGCGCCGAGAGAACCTTGTCGCCCGCGCTCAGCGTGTTGGTCAGTGCTGTTTCCCAGCCACCCGTTCCGGTCGAGGGGAAAAGGAAGATTTCAGCGCTTTGGCTTTTCAGGATCTGGCGCACGCGATCGAGGGCCGGATGCAAAATGCTGCCGAAAAACGGCGAGCGGTGATCGACCGTCGGCATGTCACATGCCTTACGCAGGTTCTCAGGAATGTTGGTGGGGCCTGGAATAAAAACTGGATTTTGCAGGCTCATGGCCGTTTCCTCCGTGAAGTTGCACTGACCATAGGCGCAAGTGCGGAGGATGAAAATTTTTTTGAAATCTTTTTTCAAAAACTAGTTTTGAAAAATAATTGTGACTTGTCAGTGGTTTATATTTTTCATATCGTGAATTGAATTTTCATTGTTATGGAAAAGCTGTCATGAACCAAGAGAAAATAGGCAAACAGGAGCGTCATCGCGCCCGTGGCCGGCCGCGTGGTTGGGACGATAAAACCGCCCAGAACACCATCAAATCACTCGACCGGGCAATGGAGGTTTTTGAGTTCCTAAGCGAAGCGCAGGGCAAGACGCTCTCAACGCTTGCCTCGCAGATGGGGCAGTCGCCGGCGACCGTCTATCGCATCCTCGTCACGCTTGAAGGGCGCGGTTTGGTGGAGTTCGATGCCGATGAGCAGGTCTGGCACATTGGAGCCCAGGCGTTCGTGATTGGTGCGCGGTTCTTGCGTCGCTCAAGTCTGGTCGACCGAGCCAGACCCATCTTGCGCAAGCTGATGGAACAAACCGGCGAGACGGCCAATCTCGGCACCGAGCGCAACGGCTTCGTGTTGTTCCTCGGTCAGGTAGAAACCCACGCAAGCATTCGAGCGTTCTTTCCGCCCGGCACCCTTTCTCCTTTGCATGCTTCGGGCATTGGCAAGGCACTGCTCGCCCACATGGACGAGGATCGACTGTCGCGACTGCTCGACGGACCGGGCAGAAGCGCACCGGTGTTGGAGCCGTTCACCGAACACACGATCACCGATGCCGGCAAGCTACGGGACGATCTCGCCGAAACCCGCCGTCGGGGTTACGCCATCGATGGCGAGGAAAAGAACCTCGGCATGCGCTGCATTGCGGCGCCCGTCTTCGATATGACGCAAGAGGCTGTCGCCGGCATTTCAGTGTCGGGACCGACAAGTCGTGTGGGCGAGGACCAGATCGAGCTTCTGAGCAATGCGGTCATGCAAGCCGCAAGTGATCTGTCGCTAGCGATCGGCGGTGCCGCAGCGGCGCCTAAGACCTAGCCTGCGATCAAAGGCCCGGCCACGTGTCGCCGACGCGATAGCCTTCCGGCCACGGATCGGATGGGTCGAGCATCAATTGCTTGGTTTCGGTGATCCAGGCGCGGCCACTGATCGACGGAATGACCGCAGGGGTTCCGGCAAGGTCGGTGGTTTCTTCGATCCGACAGTTGAACTGGCTGTCGATGATCGAGACGCCAACAAAGGTTTCGCCAACGGCCAAGTCGCCGCGCGCGTGCAAAACCGCCATGCGAGCGGAACAGCCGGTGCCCGTCGGAGAGCGGTCGATCTTGCCCGGCTCAATGGCTACAGCATTGCGCCCGGTCTTCACGCCGTCCACTTCGGTGACCGGCATCGTGAACTGACAGAAAGAGATGTGTGACCAGTCCGGGTTGGTCGGATGGGCAAAGCCGATCTGCTCATTGGCGGCCTTGGTGATCTTCATGCCGGTTTCAGACAGGTCCCGTGCCTCATCGGCGGTCAGAGCGAAGCCGAGCGCAGTGGCATCAACCAGCGCGAAACTGTCACCGCCATAAGCCGTGTCGACCGTCAATGTGCCGAGGCCCTCGACCTCGATCTGGCGATCCAAATGCTGGGCGAAGCTCGGATGGTTGGTGACGCGTATCGATTGGACTTTGCCGTCTTTGCAGGTCGCCATGACATCAACAAAACCGCCGGGCGCCTCCATGGCGAAGCGCGTCTCCGGCTCCTGCATCGGAACGATGCCACTATCGAGAAGAACGGTTGCCACGCACAGCGAGTTCGACCCGGACATGGGCGGCGTGTGCACCGGCTCCATGATAATCCAGCCCGTCACCGCGCGGGGGTCTTTGGGCGGGACCAGCAGGTTCACATGACGAAACACGCCTCCGCGTGGCTCGTTGAGGACGAAATTGCGCAGCCGATCATCCTTTGCAATCCAGCGCGCTTGCTCCCAGATCGTCTCGCCCGGTGGGGGCGCGACGCCGCCAACGATCACGTCGCCGACTTCGCCCTCGGCGTGGCAGCCAATGATGTGAATGCTCTTGCTGCTGCGCATAATTAGGCTTCCAATACCGCATCGCCGAGCACGTTCATCAGCGGTTCAATGCCAAGCCCCGGCTTGTCCGATGCTTTCATGGTGCCATTGACGCGTTTGGGCGCACCGGCGGCGATGTCCACCGTGCCATAGGAATTGAAGTCGGTGGCGGAGAACGCAAACTCTTCCGGCGTCGACTGCGCCAAATGCGCGATGCTCGCCGTCACGATGTCGCCGCCCCAGGTGTCCTCGATGGTCATCGGCACACCCGCATTGATGCAGAAATCGCGGATCAAGCGGGCCTTGGTCAGGCCGCCAACTTTGGAAATTTTGAGGTTGATGACATCCATCGCGCCATCGCCGAGCGCGCGTGTGAGGCTATCGACCCCGGTGATCACCTCATCCAGCACGAAGGGCAACGTGGTGCGCCGACGCGTCACCAGACACTCTTCATAGGTCGGGCAGGGTTGCTCGATGTAGACATCGATATCGCTCACCGCGTTCACCACGCGGGCGGCCTCATGCATGGTCCAGCCTGTGTTGGCATCGGCGACCAGAATATCGCCCTTCCGCATTTCTTTGGCGCAGAGCCGGATGCGTTCGATATCGCTGTCCGCGTCCGCACCCACTTTCAGCTGAAACTTGGTGTAGCCCTCGTCACGATAGCCGGCGACATTGGCGGCCATGGCGGTTGGTTCGATCTGCGAAATCGCGCGGTAGAGCTTCACCTCCTCCTGCGCCTTGCCGCCCAGCAGCTGATAGACTGGCAGGCCCACCGATTTGCCCAGAATATCCCAGCAGGCCACGTCAATGGCAGCCTTGATATAGGGGTGGCCGCGCAGCACGGCATCCATGTGCCGGTTGAGCACGCCAAGATCGCGCGGATCGAGCCCGATCACTTGCGGTGCGAGCTCTGCGAGGCCGGACCGCACGCCCAGCGCATAAGCCGGCAGATAGGCTGAGCCCAAAGGGCAGCACTCGCCAAAACCGGTGATGCCGGCGTCGGTCTCAACTGCCACAACCGTGCTGTCAAAGACCTCGACATAGTTGCCGTTAGACCAGCTGTAGCGCCCTTCCTTCAGGGGCAGATCCACCTGGTAGGCGCGGATGGTGGTGATTTTCATGACGTTACTCCTGAAGGCCTTGGCCTTACTTCACTTCGAACCCATGGGCGTATGGGTCGCGATCATTGATAAAAAGGGTGTTGAGGCCGGTCATGCGGGCCCAACCGGAAATGGAGGGGATGATGGCGTCGCGGTCACCGACACGCGCCTGGCCCTCGATCCGCCCGGTGAAGGTCGAGCCGATGATGCTTTCATGGATGAAAGGCTCGCCGGGTTTCAGCCGACCCTTGGCGGCCCATTGCGCCATGCGCGCCGATGTTCCGGTGCCGCAGGGCGAGCGATCGAGCGCTTTGTCGCCATAGAACACGGCGTTGCGCGCTGTCGCATCGCCTGTGGGTTTGCCGGTCCATAGGATGTGGCTCAGCCCTTTGATGTCAGGCTGTTCAGGATGCACGAAGCGGTATTTGTCGTTGAGCACGGCGCGCAACAAGGGGCTCCAGCGCAGAAGGTCGCCAGCGCTGACTTCGGCGATATCGGTGAAGCCCGGTTGCGGATCGACGATGGCGTAGAAATTACCGCCATAGGCAACATCCACGACCACTTCGCCAAGTCCCTCAACGTGCGCACTTAGTCCCTCGGAATGCAGGAAGGCGGGCACGTTGGTGAGCTTCACCTCTTCGACATAGTCACCCTCTTGGCGGTACTCGGCAACCACCAGACCCGCCGGTGTATCAAGACGGACGATGCCCGGCACCTTAGGTGTGACCAGCCCGTGCTCGATCATCATCGTTACCGTGCCGATGGTGCCATGGCCGCACATGGGCAGGCAGCCGGAGGTCTCGATGAACAGGATCGCGGTGTCGCAATCCTCGCGCGTTGGTGGATAGAGAATGGAGCCGGACATGATGTCATGCCCGCGCGGTTCAAACATCAGGCCGCGGCGTATCCAGTCGTATTCAGACAAGAAGTGCGCGCGCTTTTCCAGCATTGTCGCGCCGTGAAGCTGCGGCGCGCCACCGGCAACCAGACGGACCGGATTGCCGCAAGTGTGACCATCAACGCAGAAGAAAGTATGGGATGCCATCAGCAAAACCTTTCCGCGCGGTAGGGGTGCATGTCGATGGAGGGCGGTTTGCTGAGCACCAGATCACGCACAAGTGTCGCGGTCGCAGCGCACTGGGTAAGACCCAAATGACCGTGGCCGAAGGCGTAGATCACCCGTTGGTTCACCGGAGAGCGACCGATCACCGGCAGCGTGTCGGGCAGGGATGGCCGGAAGCCCATCCATTGCTTGCCGCCAGTGGTTTTCAGGCCCTGCATCACAGCTTCGGATTTCTTCAACATCATGGCCGAGCGGCGAAAATCCGGCGGACGCTGCATCCCGGCAAATTCGGCCGCTCCGCCCACGCGGATGCCACTGGAGAGCGGTGTGATGACATAGCCATCGGCGGGCACGACAAGCTGACGTTTGAGATCGAACGCATCAGCAGGCAAAGTGGTGTTATAGCCACGTTCGGCCTCCAGTGGGATGGTGTCGCCAAGCTGGGCCACCAACTCACCGGACCAGGCTCCGCTTGCAATCACGGTTTGGCCGGCGGCGATGGTTTCGCCATCGTCCAGCGTGATGGTGGTTGTCTCTTCCCCAGCTTGAAGATGCGCCACTTTGGCCTGTCGGAACTGCACCCCTTTGGTCACTGTTTGATCGCCCAGCGCCTTGGTGATCTCAAACGGGTCGGACACCATCATCCAGTCGGGCACGAACATCGCGTGGGTGTAACGCGGCCCAAGACCCGGTTGAAGCTCGGCGAGACGCGCACCGCTCACCGGCTCAAACGCGACGCCATGCTTGGCCCGAACACGCCAGACATCTGTTGAGGCTTCAAAAGCCCGCTGTCCCGCATAGAGGTAGAGCGCACCCTCACGGCGCAGATGATTGGAAAGTCCTGCGTCCTCAAACATTGGTTCGGTTTCGCGCTTAGCAAGGTCCATCAAAGCGGCCTGTGCCATCGTGCTGGCGGCATGAGCGGTTGGCAGACAGGCGCGGGCAAACTGCGCCATCCATGGCGCCATTTTCGGCGCATAGGAAAGCGGCACAGAAAGCGGACCCATCGGGTCCAACAACCAGCGTGGCGATTTGAGCAACATCGCAGGCGAGGCCATGGGTTCGACATCGGCAAAAGCAAACGCCCCGGCATTGCCGCGGCTGGCGCCTTCGCCCATGCCGACCTTGTCGAGGATCAGCACCGATTGACCGGCCTGCGTCAGCTTTAAGGCAATCGCCAGCCCGATAATCCCTGCGCCTATGACGCACTGATCGAAGGTCGCCTGGGTCACCTGGTCGCCCACTTGCCCAAGCCCTGAACCGCAGCCTCAGGCGGACTTGGCAAGCGCTGGGACTTCATCGTTCCACTGCGCATACCAGGCACGGAAAAGCCTGTACTGCGCCTCGACATAGTTGCGTTGACTGTCGGAAAGCCGGTCTGCTTCGTTCAAATGGAGCGCATACTCCTGCTCGCCGTTCAGCACCATCAGATGCTTGTAGAACAGGACGAGGTCCGGCCCCTCATCAAAGGTGGAGAGGACGTGCAGGGCATCGCTCAGCTCTCGTGCCTTGACCCGCGCAACGGCATCGCCGGCAGCGGCTTTCTTGCACAAGGCAATCAGGTGAAGCACTTCATCGGGCAATGCATTGCCGATTCCTGTGACGGTACCCTGCGCCCCGCAGTTGATGTAGCCATTGTAGACCTCGGTATCGACGCCGACCATGAGCAGAATATCATCGGCCTGTGATGTGATGTTCTCGCCCGCATAACGTAGGTCATCGGCGCCGCCGAACTCCTTGAACCCGATCAGATTCGGGAAATCCCGACGCAGGTCGAAGAACAGGTCCGCCCGGGTCGCAAAGCCATAATAGGGGCTGTTGTAGATCACACAGGGAAGCCCATTTGCAGCGTCCAGAATCGCGGAAAAATGCGCCCGCTGTGCCGCCGCCGATGTGCCGCGCGAGAGAACCCGCGGGATCACCATCAGGCCGGTTGCACCCACTTCGGCGGCATGCGCGGCGATTCCGACAGCCGCAGCGGTGTTGATCGCTCCGGTACCAACCATCGTTGGCACACCGGCATCGACGAGGCGCGCCACGCCTTCCTTGCGCTGCGCATCGCTGAGCAAGGGCCAGTCGCCCATGGATCCGCAATAGACCACACCCGACATGCCCTTGGTGATAAGGTCTTTGCCCTTGCGGACCAGCGCATCATAGTTTGGCGTTCGATCGGCATGACACGGCGTCATCAGCGCTGGAACACAGCCGTAAAACAGCGAGGGATGCATGGGAGTCTCCTTCTTGGTCGGCGGAAAGCGGCGGGCTTTCTGCCAGTTTTTCTTGTTGGACCACGAGCCAGAGGCGGATCGAAAACCGCCTCAGCGAACCTTTGCCAGGAACTTGCGTGTGTTTTCAGAAACGGCGTCGCCGAAGATCTGGGAAGGGGGGCCGATCTCTTCCATCAGGCCATCGTGAAAGTAAGCAACACGATCCGACACATCGCGGGCAAACCCCATTTCATGGGTCACGCAAATCATCGTCATGCCCTCTTCGGCAAGAAGGCGCATCGTATCGAGCACTTCACCGACCAGCTCGGGATCAAGCGCCGATGTCGCTTCGTCAAACAGCATGTAGCGCGGCTCCATCGCCAGGGCGCGTGCAATGGCCAACCGTTGCTGCTGCCCGCCGGAAAGGGCGTTGGGGAATGCCTTCAGCTTGTCGCCGAGACCAACATGATGGAGCTGCTCCGCAGCCAGCTCGTTGGCCTCCTTCTTGGGCAGACCGCGAACGATCTTCGGAGCAAGCGCAACATTCTCAAGGGCCGTGAGGTGCGGAAAGCTGTTCCATTGCTGAAACACCATACCGAGCTTCTGGCGCAGCTTGTTGATGTCGGTACCTTTGGCATGCACATCAACGCCGTCGACGAAAACCGAGCCATCGTTGATCGGTTCAAGCCGGTTGATGCAATAAAGAAGGGTGGATTTGCCCGACCCTGACGCCCCGATAACCGAAACCACTTCACCGTTTTCCACTGTAAGGTCGATACCCTTGAGCACATGAAGGGGTCCGAACTTTTTATGCAGGTTGCGAACTTCAATCATCGTAGGGCCCACTTTTGCTCAAGCTTTTCTGCGTACCGGGCGACGGGGAAGGACAAGGCAAAATAGAAAGCGCCGGCAATGGCGAGAATCAGGAAGGGTTCTTGCGTGCGCGTGATCAGGATCTGGCTGGCCCTAAGAAGCTCGACGTAACCCAGAACCGATACCAGAGCGCTATCTTTCATCACGCCCAGAGCGACGCCGATCCATGAAGGAAAAACGGCGCGTCCCCCGATGGGAAAAACGACATACCGCAGAGCCTGCCAATAGCTCATGCCAAGGCTGCGTGCGGCCCGTCGCATCGGCGTACCAACGACCTCCAGACCACCGCGCGCCACATTGGCAACCAGCGCAGCTGTATAAATCGTCAGAACGACGACACCGGATGCAAAAGCATCCAGGTCGAGCCCGACGATCGGCGCCAGGTTGAAGAACAGCACAAGCTGGATGAGCAGGGGTACGGACCGGAAGATGTCAAGGAAGGCAGCCAAGCCCGCCGTGGCCCAGAACTTGCCCTCATAAAGCACCCAGCCGAACAATGCGCCAAGAAGTGTACCCAGCGAGATTGAGACAACCGAGATCACCAGCGTGCGCCATGCGGCCTGCGCCATGAACCACATGTCACTGAGGGCAAACCCACTAAAGAACTGAACGGTTGGTTCCATATCCGCGCCCTCTGTCTCAGTACCGGAAAAGCCGGGTCGCGAGCAGGCGCGATGCCAATAGGATGATTTTGACGATCACGTAATAAAGCACGGCTGTGATCGCAAAATACTCAAAGATGCGGAAGGTTCGCGATGCGAAGAACTGGGTCTCGCCCGATAGCTCGCGAAAACCGACCAGCATGCCGAGCGACGACATCAGAACAGCCCACACCATCTGGTTGGTGATCGGGTGGTACACGATACGCAGCACCTGCGGGATGATGATCCTTGTGTAGGCCTGCCAGGCGGTCATGCCCAAAGATCTTGCCGCGCGCAGCTGTGTATCGGGAATAGCCTGAAAGCCACCGCGGAAATTCTCTGCAAGGTAGCCTGCGCAGTTAAAGGTCAGGCCCATCAGCACGATCATGAAAGGCGACAGGAAGATACCGAAGGCGCCAAGGCCGAAGCCGAAAAAGAACAGCTGGATCAGTGCCGGCGTATTGCGCGCCAATTCCACCCAAGTGGTGGCAAACCAGCGCAATGGGCCACGTCCATGCATTCGGATGAGAGCGAGCCCCAGTCCGATAATCACGCCCAGGATCATAGCGAGCGCGGCCACCTGAAGCGTGACCAGGCTTGCCGCAATCAGGTCAGGCAGGTCGCGGAAAACCGGACGCCAATGGAAATTGTAATCAAACACGAGCCAGACAATCTCGGCCTCTCCCGCGCGAGCGGCGTGGGAGAGGCCTCATCAAGAGTGCGAGAAGCTTAGTACATGACGCCCGGAATGCGCAGCTCCGGTGCTTCGCCACCGACATACTGGCCCCAGAGTTCCTGGTAGCGACCCGACCGGACCTGGTGGGTCACAAACAGGTTGAGATAGTTCAGCCAGCTAACGTCCGTGCGTTCGGCCACAACAGATGTGTAGTCGGTCGTCCAAGGCATGCGCGGGCCGGGGATCACGGTGTCGTACTGCTGCGTAATCGGCAGAACGGCTGTGTTGGTCGTGATACCGATATCAGCGCGCCCTTGCGCGACAGCCAGGAACACTTCGTTCTCCGACTGATAGCCCTGGTAAAGGTCTTCTTCGCCCCACTCCGCAGCAATCTCCAGCCACTCTTGTTCAGGCACCGTGCCAACGGCTGCTGCAACGCGCTTGCCGCGAATGTCTTCAAAGGTCTCGATACCACTGTCGACCCCGACAACGCCCTGGGCATAATAAATTGCATACGGGATCGTGAAACCGACCGTGCGCGCACGCTCGAGCGTGTCGGACGTTGCGCCAAAAACAACATCGGCGCGTCCTGTGACGATGACCGGCAGACGCTCCGCCCAGGTCAGCGGCATAATTTCGTGCTCGACATCAAGCGCAGCGGCGAGATCTGCGCAGTAGTCGACGTCGAATCCAGCAGGTTCGTTGTTTGAATCGCGAAAGCCGATCGGCGGAAAGTCCAGCACAACACCGCAGCGCAGCACGCCGCGATCGATGACATCGTCAAGCGTATCTGCAGATGCCGGCGCGGCGGCGAGTGCGACAGCAACCCCTGCGGCGGCCAATACCAAATTTCTCATTCCCTCAACTCCTTTGTCTTTGGCGCTGCCGCTTTGTGCGGTCGGCGCTGCTTGACGATAGCATATTGGATACAATCTACAATATGCTATAATGAAGAAATTCGGCACGCTACACACCGGCGTGAAAGCCAGCTTGCCTTAGCGGTCAAGCACCCGGCCTTGGACACCAATCGAGACAACAAGAACCATGTCGTTGAACCTGAAAACCGTCGATCTTGGCGCTGCATCCTCTTCTGCCGATGTGATCTTTGATGCCTTGCGCGAGGCCATTGTCGAAGGAACGCTGAAGGATGGCGACCTACTGCGCCAGGATCAGATCGCCACCATGTTCAATGTCAGCCGTATCCCGGTGCGCGAAGCTTTGGCGCGGTTGGAAGAACAGGGTCTCATCACCAATCAACGCTACAAGGGCGCGGTGGTCAGCTCCCTGTCGCTCGATGAGATTTCAGAGCTGTTTGAGTTCCGCGCGCTGTTGGAGGGCGAAGTGATCCGCCAGGCGGTCGATCAGATCACCGACCAAACGTTGGACGAGGCAAAGAACTTCGCTGAGGAGTTCGCGCGCGAGACCGATAGCAGCCGCTGGGGCGCGCTCAATCGTCAGTTCCACTACACGCTCTACAAGGACTGCAAGAAGCCGTACCATCTGCAGATCATCGCCAACGCTTTGGACAGCGTTAGCCGCTATCTGCGCGCGCAACTGGTTCTGACATCGGGTATCGAACGCGCGCGCCGCGAACATGCCGGTATATTGGACGCCGCGATCAACCGAGACAGCGCCGAAGCGGCGGCACGCACCCGCGACCACATTCTGGGCGCCAGTCGGTCTTTGATTGAATTCCTGGAAGTTGAACGCGCCGAACGATAGCTGCGATCGGCACTGGACTGGGCCTGGCTGATATCCTCAATGACCATCCTTCAATTTGTCGATGGATTGCTTGGCAAAGTCGAACAGCGGCATGTCTTTCAGTCGATGTTTCAAGGGATCAGTCCTGCCAAGCGTGCAAAGGCCATGCATGAAGCACCAGATCGCAATGAGCATGTGCCCTTGCTCACGCGTTGCTTCCTCTTCACTGCCGCCGGTGATCTCACGCGCCAAAATATCGGCGACGGGTTGGGTAAACGGGCGGAGCTGCTCTTGGTTCTCTCCCGCCGTCACCTCCGGAGAAAACATCAATTGGTAGAGCGCTGGACTGGCCTGCGAGAATTGTAGGTAACCCTCAATCTGACCATCAAGGCCGTTCTCCTCCTGTTTGGCCGTGAGCAACTCGCCGAGGCGCGAGAACCCGCGTTGACATAGCGCGATGACCAGACCGTTTCGATCTTTGAAATGATGGTAGGGGGCGCCAGGCGATACGCCAGCTTGTCGTGCCAACTCCCGCATCGAAACCATCTCGATGGGACGATCGGCCAAAAGCTCTTCTGCAGCGTCCAAGATCGCCGTTCGCAGATCACCGTGATGATAGGGGTCGTCTGCCATGGGGCGTCCTTCAAGAAACCGGCTTGACTCAGATTTAATCGGTGATTAGATCAAAACTAATCATTGATTAGATAAAGGCAAAAAGCAATGGCGCGCAAGGTAGGTGTTGTCACCGAAGCGACCGATGACAGTGGCAAGTCGCGTTTTTTGAAGCGGGTGGGGCAGTTTCTCGACCCATCGCCGGTGGTCAGCGTGCGCAACAGTCTTGATGGCGACGTATCGGACCCGGGCCAGATGGTGGTGCTGCTAAAAAACCTTGCCATCGTCGGCGGGCTGCTTTTGGTTGTTCAATATGGCTCACACAACCTGTCGCTGGGCCAGGCCACAGGGCTTCACCGCAAACTTTGTCAGGCCCATCATGCCTAAGGCTTGGTTGTGCCGCCGAACCTCTACCCCGCCCATGCCGGGCAAGATCCGCGCCGGAGAGAAACGATGAACCGATCAACCGCCCTCACTGCCATGGTGGTTCTTGCAAGTGGCCTTGTCAGCAGCGCTGCTGCCCAAGAAACCACGCCAGAAGAGGTCATCCGGCCGGTCAAACTGGTTGAAATCGAAGCCAATTCTGACGGCGTCGAGCGGCACTTTTTTGGCCATGTCGTCGCCCGGCAGACGGTGGATCTGGCCTTTCAAGTGGGCGGTCAGATTGCCGAGTTCCCAGCCATTGAGGGCGTCGAAATCGAACAGGGCGACTTGATTGCCGAACTCGACCTGGAACCCTTCTTATTGCGTCGCGACCAGTCGCGCGTCCAATTGGAACAGGCCGAACGCACCCTGGCGCGGTTCGATCAATTGTCCGATCTTGCCGTTTCCCAATCAACGATCGACGACGCCCGCACGCAGGCCGAGCTTGCCCGGATCGCGCTACGCGATGCTGAATATGCGCTAGAGCAGGCCACAATCCTGGCCCCATTCGATGGCCTGGTCGCCGTGCGCAATGTGGCCAACTTCACCAGTGTCGGCGTCGGCACGCCAGTCGTCCGATTCCACGATATGTCGGAGCTACGTATCGAAATCGACGTACCGGAAATCCTGTTTCAGCAAGCCGGCACCGACCCCGACGTCACCCTGACGGCAAAGTTCCCGGCGAGCGAGGAGGTCTTTCCCCTCCAGATCAGAGAGTTTGATGCGCAGGCCTCGTCCGTCGGTCAAACCTTTCGCCTCACCCTCGGCCTGCCGCGTCCGGAAAACCTTGCCATTCTTCCCGGCTCCTCGGTGGAAGTCACCGCGCGCTTGGATAGTGGCGTCGATGCCCTGATCCTGCCGACGTCAGCGATCCGTCTCAGCAATGATGGTGAGGCCTTCGCGATGGTCTTTCACGCCGCCGCGGACGATGAGGGAACGCTTGAAATGCGGCCTATCGACATCGAGCCGACTCGCGAGGGCCGATTCCAGGTGCTGTCCGGTCTGGAGGCCGGCGACCAGGTCGTGCTCACCGGCGTCACCGACGTTGAGGACGGCCAGACGGTGCGCCGTTTCAACGGCTTTGCGAACTGAAGGCCGGACAGATGAACATCGCGCGCGCCTCCATCGATAAGCCAGTCCTCACCTGGATCATCATCCTCATCAATCTGTTCGGCGGCATTTGGGGCTTTTACACCCTTGGTCGCCTTGAAGACCCGGCCTTCACCATCAAGACGGCTGTCGTCCTCACGCAATATCCCGGTGCGTCCGCCGAACAGGTCATGCGCGAGGTCACTGAACCATTGGAGGCGGCTATCCAGGGGATGGGTGAGGTGGACCGGATCACCTCGATCTCGCAGCCTGACCTGTCGCGCATCGAGGTGGAAATCCGCGACACGTTCGATGGAACGGACCTGCCGGCCATCTGGACCGATTTGCGCAATAACGTCTCCGATGCGGCGCGATCGTTGCCCGACGGCGTCAGCCAACCTTTCGTCAATGACGGATTCGGCGACGTTTTTGGTATCTTCTATGCGGTGACCTCCGAAGGCTTCACCGACGCCGAGAAACACGAGCTTGCGCAGTTCCTGCGCCGTGAGATCTTGGCCGTGGACGGCGTTGCCGATGTGGACGTCCAGGGCCTGCCCGACGAGGCCATCTTCGTTCAGCCGGATCTGACGCTCATCGCCAATCAGAGCATTGCGCCTGATGCAATCATCAACGCCATCGCGACCGCCAATTCGATCGATCCGGCGGGTTCGCTGGAAGGCGATGAATTACGCACCCGCATCCAAACACCGGAGGGTTCGGATAGCGTCAGCGACATCGCTGGGCTAACCGTCGGCGTTGGTGGCGATGTGGTCAATCTGATCGACATTGCCGAGGTTTCGCGCGGTCGCCAGGATAATCCCTCGATTATGATCCGCTTCGACGGCGTCGAGGCGTTCACCCTCGGCATTGCCGGGCTGGCAACGGAAAACATCGTCGAAGTCGGCCAACGCGTCGATGCCCGACTTGCCGATTTGCAAGTTGAGATCCCCTATGGCGTTGAGCTTCAACCGATTTACCAGCAGCATGTCGTGGTGGATGAGGCGTCCAACGACTTCCTCGTCAATCTGGCAATGTCGGTCAGCATTGTTGTCGTCGTGCTTGCCCTCTTCATGGGCCTGCGCGCAGCCGGCGTCGTCGGTATCACGCTGCTCCTGACCGTGGTCGGCACGCTCCTGTTCATGTCCCTGTTCTCTATCGAGATGGAGCGCATTTCGCTCGGCGCGTTGATCATCGCCATGGGCATGCTGGTGGACAATGGTATCGTGGTTGCCGAAGGCATGCAGATCGCGATGCGGCGCGGCAAAAACTCGCGGGATGCGGCCGAAGAAGCGGCGAGCAAGACGCAGATACCGCTGCTCGGCGCCACGGTGATCGGCATCATGGCGTTTGCCGGGATTGGCCTCAGCCCCGATTCCACCGGCGAGTTCATGTTCTCGCTGTTCGCGGTCATCGGCATTTCGTTGCTGCTATCGTGGGTGCTGGCCATCACAGTGACGCCGCTGCTTGGCCACCACTTTTTCAAGGTCGGCGCGGCCGGCGATGACGATGCGTATTCCGGTTTGCTGTTCCGCCTGTATGGCAGTGCGCTGCGGCAGGCCTTGCAGTGGCGCTGGTTGGTCGTCGTCACACTTGTCTTGATTACAGCGGCTTGCTTTTGGGGTTTCGGGCAGGTCAAGCAGCAGTTCTTCCCCAACTCCAACACGCCGATCTTCTTTGCCCATTACAAGCTCCAGCAGGGCACGCCAATCGGCGAAACTTCGGGTGATTTGGTGCTCCTGGAAGAATGGTTGGCCGAGCGCCCTGACGTGGTTTCGGTCGCAACCTTCGTTGGCCAGGGTGCCTCGCGTTTCATGCTGACCTACTCGGCTGAAAGTCCCAATCCAAGCTACGGCCATCTGATCATCCGCACGGAAAGCCTCGATCAGATCCCGGCGCTGCAAAGCGATCTGGATGCCTATGCCGCCTCTGTTCTGCCCGCCGGTGAGTTTCGCACTGAACGCCTGGTCTTTGGCCCTGGCGGTGGTGATCCCATCCAGGTGCGGTTCTCCGGCAGCGATCCGACTGTCCTGCGCGATCTGGCCGATCAGGCGATTGCTCGGCTGGAAGAAGCCTCGCCCAACATTTTGGCGCCGCGCACGGATTGGCGTGAACAAGAATTGGTCCTCAGACCCAGCTATGCCGTTGACCGCGCGCAAACAGCCGGCATCACCCGCGAGGCGGTGGCGCAGCTTTTCTCCTTTGCAACCGATGGCATCGCGGCCGGAGCCTATCGCGAGGATGATCGCCTTCTGCCGATCATTGTGCGGGTCGCTGACGAAGATGGGTTGAGTCCGCTCGATCAGGTGGTGACCTCTGGGTCGGGCACGCTTTTGCCCATCGAGCAGGTGGTCGAGGGCTATGAATTCGAGGTGCAGAACACGTTGATGCATCGCCGCAATCGCGTGCCCACCATCACGGTCGGCGCGAACATTCCCACCGATATGACCGCCGCGCAGGTTCATGCGGAAATCCGTGCGACCATCGAAGCAATGCCGCTGCCCATCGGCTACCGGATGGAGTGGGGTGGCGAGTTTGAAAATTCCGCCAACGCCAATGAAAGCCTCGGCAGCCAGCTGCCGGTCACGATCCTGATCATGGTGTTGATCTCGGTGCTGCTCTTCAACGCGCTGCGCCAGCCGCTGATCATCTGGCTGTTGGTGCCAATGTCGGTCAATGGCGTCACGATCGGCCTGTTGGCGACCGGCCTGCCATTCACGTTTACCGCCTTGCTTGGCCTGCTCAGCCTATCGGGCATGTTGATCAAGAACGGCATCGTGCTGGTGGAAGAGATCGATTTGGTGCGGGCCGAAGGCAAGGCTTTGCGTGATGCCATCGTCGAAGCCTGCAAGTCGAGGCTGCGTCCCGTCATCCTGGCCGCTGGCACCACCATCCTCGGCATGGCGCCACTGCTCACTGACGCCTTTTTTGTGTCGATGGCGGTGGCGATTATGGCCGGTCTTGCCTTTGCCTCGGTGCTGACGCTGTTCGCCGCCCCGGTGTTCTACGATCTCTTCTTCTCGCGATCGGAACGCAAGGCGATCGCAGCTGCCAAGCAACAGGAGCTCCAGCCGGCATAGACGATCACAACGCGCTTGATCGCTCGAAGGGGCAGGTCAGACAGCATGGTCGACAACGATGAGCTGACGTTGCCGGCTTCGGTTCAGACCGGACCCGGCGCGTAGAGCTGCGGGTAAAGTGAGCGGCGCGCGACGTCATCCATGGTCTGCTGGAAGGTATGGAAGTCTTTCAGCCCGCGTGCCCGTTGACCGGCCGGTCGTGCGTCGATCTCTTTCATCAGACGGTCGAGGTTGGGGTAGCTTTGCATGATGTCATCATCGCCCAGCATGTAGGTCAGCCGGTCACCCCAGCCCCAGACCGCCATATCCACAATCGTGTAAACATCCCCCAGCATGTAAGGCCCGCGCGCCAACTGATCGTCCACGATTTGCCAGTGCCGCCGCGCCTCATAGTCGTATCGCTTGATGCCATAGGGATTTGCCTCCGGCGCAAAATTGCGAAAATGCACCGCCTGGCCGGAGAACGGTCCCAACCCCGACGCCACAAACATCAGCCAAGACAGCAAAGCCCCGCGCTGATCGGCCGGGGGCAAGAACTTGCCGGTCTTGTCGGCCAGATAGAGCAGGATCGCGTTGCTATCGAAGACAGTTGTCTCGCCATCCTTGATTACCGGCAGCTTCGCATTCGGGTTCATGGCCTTGAACGCATCGGTGTGCTGTTCGGCTTTTTTGGTGTCGATGGGGACGGCCTCGTAGTCGAGCCCAGCCTCTTCAAGAAACAGCGCGACCTTCATTGGGTTCGGCGCCATGCTGTAGAAGAAGGTAATCACGGTGTTGGGGCTCCTGTCGTCGATCGACAGCTCATCGATCGGCTTTTTTGGCGTTTCGCGTTGCGAAAATGTCGTGGGTGCCCGTCCAAAGAACCTGCGCGGTTGTCTGGTGCGGGTTGGCCCAGGCGTGAGGCCGGGTCGACGGGTAATGCACGCTGTCGCCCGCCGTCAGGTGCAGCAGCTTGCGATCCAGTCGAAGCTCCAAAGCGCCTGAAAGAACATAGACATGCTCTTCGCCCGCGTGCTCGACCGCTTCGGCGTGATAGCCCGGTGCGAACGTCAACACATAGCAAGACAGTTCTGACCCAGGGAACTGTGCGCTCACCCGTTCGTAGCCGAGCAAATCGGAACCGACGTGAAACCGCTGCCTTTCAGCGGCGCGGGTCACGCATTCCACCGGTTCCGGGCGAACCACGAACCTGTCCAGCCCGACCCCCAAAGCCTGTGCGATGCGATCCAAGGTCGTTAGGGTGGGCGTGGCCTGGTCTCGTTCGATCAGGCTTAGATAGCCGATGGAAACGCCGGCCAAACGCGCGACATCCTGCAATGTCATGCCTGCCTTTTGACGCGAAGCTCGCATAGGCGGACCGATCCGGAACGGCTCAGACGTCGTGTCCTGCAGGGAACTTGTGTCTTGCATCGTCACTCCAATTGCGGACGGATCGTACGGCCGGGCCAGGCGTTGCCATAGCTCACCCCTGGCCCAGAAGCTCTCACCGCCGATCACTGGTCCGCGTCATTAGGCGATCACGATCAACTCTTGAAAGCCGCGAGTCAGTGCCTCCCCGCCATCGGGACGTGCTACGACACAATCCTCGACGCGAGCACTCATGCCGCCATCGCGGAAGATCGACGGCTCAATGGTGAAGATCATTCCTTCCTCGACCAGCGTTGTGTCGCCATTGGTGAGGAAAGGCGGTTCATGGACATCCCAGCCGATCGCGTGGCCGAGGCGGTGGCGGAACGCCTCGCCATAGCCTGCATCCTCCAACACATCGCGCGCCGCCTTGTCCACTTCCTCACAGGTGATCGCACCGGCTTTGAGGGCTGCGATACCGGCCGCCTGGCTCTCCATGATCAGCCTGTGCACCTTGATCTGTTCTGCTGATGGTTCGCCCATGCAGGCGGTCCGGCCAAAGTCGTAGCACATGCCATCGAGCACAGCGCCGAAGTCAAACAGCACGCTCGTTGGCGCTTCCAGCTTGCGCGGCCAGGATTTGAGTTTGTTGCCGAACTCCAGCGAGATGTTGGGGCCGGTGTTATACATCGACGTGGTGAAGGACGGACCCAATGAGCCATGAGCCTTCATCTGGTGATCGATTTCCGACAGCACGTCCAATTCGGTCATGCCGATCTTCATCTGCTTCACTGTGGCGGCAAACGCCGCCTCGGTGATGGCGCCGGCGCGCCGCAACTTCTCGATCTCGTCGGCATCCTTGATCACCCGCTGCGGCCGGAGAAGGTCGGTTCCGGACAGGAAGCGCACGCCTGGGCGCAGGTGTTGCAGCTCGATCAGGGTTTCGGCCTCGGCATCATCGCTGACGGCGATGCGTGGCGTCTCGCCTACGCCCAACTCGCTGAGTATTCCGGCCACCAATTGCGCCGGATCATCCCAGTCGCCCAGAACACGGACGTCCAGCGCATCGAGCCCGTCGGGTGCGCCGAACTCAACCGTCATCCGTGGCAGCGTCAGGATAGGATCCTTGCCTGGAGCAATCCAGGCGCCTTCAAGCCACATGCCAGGATGCAGATTGCGACCGTAGTTGGGGATATCCCGGTGGAGGCCTGTCAGATAATCCAGATCGGTTCCGATCGGGAAGAACACAAGATCGGCCTGATCGGTCAGGCCGTTTTGGAATCGGGTCAGGCGCTCGGCGTAGCTTGCCATGCAGATGGCTCCTTTTTGTCATTGATGTCTTCAGCCAAGTGGCACGCGACCTGGCGGCCCTCCACCTGACGGGTTTCGGGGCGCTCTTCCCGGCATTGCGGCTGAGCAAAGGGGCAGCGGGGATGGAAGTGGCAACCCGACGGCGGTTTGATGGGCGAGGGGATGTCGCCCTTGATGGGCTCATAGGTGACCCGGCGCCGGTCAAGGCGTGGGACGCCGTCCATTAAAGCGCGCGTATAGGGATGCAGTGGCCGGGCAAACACCTCTTCGGCAGGCCCATGCTCCACCACGCGGCCGAGATACATCACGAGGATCGTATCGGCGATATGCTCGATCACGCCCAGATCGTGTGAGATGAAAACGTAGGTCAGCCCAAATTCGTCGCGCAGGTCCAGGAACAGATTGATGATCTGCGCCTGAACCGACACGTCGAGCGCGCTGACCGCTTCGTCGGCGACCAGGATTTCAGGCTCGACCGCCAAGGCGCGCGCGATGCCGATGCGCTGGCGCTGACCGCCGGAGAACTGGTGCGCATAACGATCGCGGACCGACGGATCAATGCCGCAGCGCTCCATCAGCTGCTCGACGTAGCTTTGCAGCTCGCCCGGCGCGACGATTCGATGCACACGCGGGGCCTCGCCGACCAATTCGCGCACGCGCTTACGGGGATTGAGGGACGAAAACGGATCTTGAAAGATCATCTGCATCGGCATTGCGCGATGCTCGCCATCCCCAAGATCCAGTGTGATCTCGCCTTCGGACGGCGGCAACAGGCCAGCGATCATGCGCCCGAGCGTCGATTTTCCGCAACCGGATTCACCAACCACGCCAAGCACGCGACCGCGTTCAAGCGTGAAGGACACATCATCGACGGCTGTTACGACCGGCTTCGGCCGGATCAAACCAAGGCGCGCCAGCAGCCGCGCCACGATGTCGCCTTTCCCACCGAAGCGCCGAGAGACATTGCTGACTTTCAAGATGGGAGCGCTCATGCCGAAGCCCTCGCCGTGGACGCTTCGGATAAGGGGTGGACGCAGCGCACGTTGCGATCTGGCGACAAGGCCTGAATGGCAGGCGGTGTAATGCAGGCGTCAGACGCGCGCGGGCAGCGGGGTTGAAAGGCGCAACCTTCCGGTAAGTCAGTAAGCGCTGGCATGCGCCCGGGGATTTGTGCCAGACGCTTGCCGCGCATGCCCCTTGTCGGCACGCTGTCGATGAGCCCACGCGTATAGGGATGCGCTGGCGTATCCAGGACAGCATCGACGGGGCCTTCTTCGACGATGCGCCCGGCGTACATCACCATGAGGCGGTCGGCGATCCCCGCCACCACGGCCAAGTCGTGGGTGATCCAGATCAGTGCCGTGCCTCGATCCCGGCAGAGGCGCTGCACCAACGCCAGGATTTGCCCCTGAATGGTGACGTCGAGCGCCGTGGTCGGCTCATCCATGATGATCAGGTCAGGTTCGTGGAGCATCGCGATTGCGATAGCCACACGCTGACGCATGCCGCCGGAGAGCTGATGCGGATAGGCATCGAGCCGCTCTTCAGGGGAGGGGATGCCGACCTCTTCCAATGCCGCAAGGCTTCTGGCGCGAATCTCGCCGCGCCCCAGCCGCGCATGGGCACGAAGCGCGTCGCTCATCTGCACGCGGATCTTCAACACTGGGTTCAGCGTCATCATGGGATCCTGGAACACCATGGCGATCTTCGCCCCGCGCAGCTTGCGCATTTCGGCCTGCGGCAAGCCGGTGATCTCTGTCCCATTCAGGCGGATCGAACCCGACACGACGCGTCCCGGCGGGCTGAGCAAACCGTTGATTGAAAAGCCGGTGATCGACTTGCCTGATCCAGACTCGCCGACCAGGCCAAGGATTTCGCCACGCGCAACGGAAAAACTCAGATCGCGCAAAACCTTCAACTCACCGGTCGGGAGCATGAAGGAAGTGTTCAGGTTCTCAATATCGAGAACCGAGGGGGAGGGCACGGGGGACGCGGTCATGACAGATGCGGGTTCAGCGTATCGCGCAGCCTGTCACCCAGGACATTGGCGCTGACAATGATGGACAGAAGCACAAGACCGGGCAGCACGCTGATCCAGTAGCGCCCTGATTGCAGGTAGTCGAAACCATTGGCGATCAGCAGTCCCAGTGATGGCCGCGTCGGCGGCAGGCCGAGACCGAGAAAGCTCAGCGTCGCCTCCAGCGAGATCGCCGCAGCCATCTGCATCGTCGCAACCACCAGCATCGTCGGCAGGCAATTGGGCAGGATGTGCAGGAAAAGGATGCGCAGGTGCCCAAGTTTCAGTCCTCGGGCGGCATCGACATATTCACGCGCGCTTTCCACCAACGCCACGCCGCGCACAGTGCGAGCGAAATAGGCCCATTGCACCACCACCAGCGCGATGATGATCTTGTCGACGCCGCGCCCCAGGATCACCACCAGGATCAAAGCCACGAGTATGGTTGGAAAGCTCAGTTGCAGATCAACGATCCGCATCAGCACGGTATCGACCCAACCGCCGCGATAGGCTGCCACCAGTCCGACAATCGTTCCGATAAACAGCGCGATGAGGCCGGACGTGACACCCACCAGCAAAGAGATGCGGATGCCGTAAATCATTGCCGAGAGCATGTCGCGGCCCTGCCCGTCGGTCCCAAGGTAGTAGGGCGCGCCGGTCCAGCTTTCCGACCCCGGAGGCAGGAGCGAATCCATGATGTCGACCTGCGCCAGGTCATAGGGGTTCTGCCAGGTGATCCAAGGCGCAAGAAGCGCGATTGCGCAGAACCCAGAAAAGACGATCAGCGCCGCTACGGCCGTCGGCGAGCGCAAGAAGACTCGCCAAATGCCCGGGGTCGGACCCGTTAGTGCCGCCCCGCTCATGTCGCATTCCCTCCCAACCGAACGCGCGGGTCCAGCAAGGAATAGAGAATGTCGATGATCAGATTCAGCATCACGAACATGACCACGACGAAGAGGAGGTAGGCCACGATCAGCGGCCGATCGAGCACGGCGATCGCGTCAATCAGCATCTTGCCCACACCCGGCCAGGAGAAGATCGATTCAACGACCACCGCAAAGGCGATTACGCCGCCAAACTCCATTCCCAAGACGGTCACGATGGGGATCAGGATGTTGCGCATCACGTGCAAATTGAGGATGCGGCTTTCGCGAATTCCGTTGGCGCGGGCGAACTTGATGTAGTCGGCAAACAGAACCTCGCGCATGCCAGCGCGTGTCAGGCGTATGACCATGGCCATCATGATCAGCGACAAGGTAACGGCCGGCATCACCAGATGGTGCAGTCCGTCAATCGTGAAAAGGCTGAGATCAACGCCCAATACATTGACCGTGTCGCCGCGCCCAACCGCCGGCATCCAGCCCAGCGTCACGGAAAAGACGATGATCATAATGAGCCCGATCCAAAAGACTGGCACCGAAAAGGCCAGCATCGAAAACCCCATGATGATCTTCGATGACAGGGCGTTTGGTCGCAAACCCGCAATCACGCCAAGCGGCAATCCGATAAGAAGGGCGATCACAAGCGCGCAGAAGGCGAGCTCCAGAGTGGCTGGCAAACGCTCCAGGATCAGTGACATGGCCGGTACGCCAAAGGTGAAGGAGTTGCCCAGATCGCCCTCCAGCAAGTTGCCGATGAACACCAGGTATTGTTCCCAAATCGGAAGATCGAGGCCGAGATCCTCGATGATCGCATCCAGACAGGCCTGATCACATTCCGATGAGGCAAAGATGTAGACCGGGTTGCCGATCACGTTCACGCCGAAGAACACCAACACCGTCATCACGGCCAGAACCAGCAGAGCTTGCAAAAGGCGCCGGACGATGAAGTCAGTCATGTCGCGAGGATCCGTTTGTCTTGGAACAGGCTAAGAATCTGAGACAAATGCCATCTGCAGAACCAAACGACGTCACAAGCCTTTGGGTCTGCATCGTTTGTTGTGTTTGCGCGTGCACGTGGTGTGCCCCGCCCGGCACTAGCCGGACGGGGGTTTTTGTCGAGATGTCAGGCCCTACTCGGCCCGTCTCACATCCATGGCGCGGGTGCGCTCGTTGGTCCGTGGATCATGCACCAAGTCCGATCGCATCGCCCACTGGTTCACCTGGAAGTGGATCGGAATGTAGGCGTAGTCGTCCATGCCCACAGTGATCGCCTCTTCCAGGATTGCACGACGTTCGTCATTGTCGATGGTACGCTTGGCCAACACCGACCGCGCATCGACCTCGGCGTTCGAGTAGCGTCCGAAATTGCCATTTCCTCCGCCGGTTGCGGCGTTGTAGGTCTCCAGCGTGCCGCTGACCGTGTAGGTAGCCTCGCCCGCCACGGTGCCCCAACCGGTCAAAGCCAGCGAGAATTCAGGCACGTCGAAGCCCGGCATTGACAGCTCATCGCCGCGGATCAGGCGGGAAAAGAAGACGTTCCGCGGCATCGCATCGACTTCGGTGGTGATCCCCACCCGCGACCACATCTGCGCCACAGCTTCCAGGATGCGCGCATCGTTGATGTAGCGATCGTTGGGGCCGTGCAGCGTGACGTTGAAACCGTCGCCATAGCCAGCTTCCGCCAGCAGGGCCTGCGCCTGTTCAGGGTCGTAGGGGTCTGCTTCCAGTTCGTCGACATAGCCGAAGAAGCCCGGTGGCACGATGTTCCTGGTCGGCAGCGAGGCACCGCCCATGATCCGATCACGGATCGCTTCGCGGTTGATCGCAAGGCTGAGCGCGCGGCGTACCCGCCAATCGCGCAGCGGGTTGGGCACCATCACCTCGCCATTGGCATCGGTGATGAAGGGCTCAACATGCTTGTTGCCGGGCAAGATGTAGATAAGCCGGTCAGACGCGATGCTCGAAACAGTGAAGTCCGGGTCGGCTTCCAGTTGCGGTAAATCGACAGTCGGCGGATAGTTGATCATGTCGACATCGCCGTTCAGCAGCGCTGCCAGACGGGCCGAATCCTGCCCCACCGGGCGGAAGACGACGCGATCCCAGTGTGGTTCCCCGCCCCAATAGTCGTCGAACCTGGTCACGACGATCTGGCTGCCGGGCGAGTATTCGCTAAACATGTAAGGTCCGGTGCCAATGGCAGCTTCGCCGCTATTGAAATCAACCGAGGGTTCAGCCCCGGACGCGGCGTGCTCGGCGATGATTGGCAGCATTGCCAGATCTTCGGCCATCGTCGGATAGGGGCCGTCAGTCGTGAAGCGGATCGTGTAATCGTCGATCATTTCCCACTGTTTTCCGCCCTTCTCAAGCTGGAAGGCGGGAGAGGCCGGAGCGCCAGACACCCCAGCACGCAGACGATCAAAGGAGAACACCACATCCTCGGCGGTGAAGTCCTCGCCGTCGTGCCATTTGACACCTTCGCGCAGCCTGAACTCCCAGGTGGTCTCATCGATCGGCTCCCAGGAAACCGCCAGACCGGGGATTGGCTGCGAGGTCGAGGACAGGCCGACCAGTCGCTCAAAAATGTGTTCCTGAACCTGGGTGTCGCCCGAGAGTTGGGTCCAGTGCGGGTCCATGCTGGCGGCTTCGGACCGCACACCAATGGTCAGCACGTCTTCCGCCAGCGCCATAGTGGGCGAAGCGGCGATCAGGACGGCGGCAGCGAGCCGCGACCTCCAATGTTTCATGACTATCCTCCTTGTTGCCACAGGTCGACACAGCGTCACCACCGGGGCACGAACTTGGGTTGTTGTGAAAAAATTTTACCCAAGTTAAAAAAATTTTAGTCACGCCAAGCAGGTCTTGTCTATGGGTTTCTCGCGATCCCTGAGGGCAGGCATCAGTTGACGGCCAGTTCAGGAAAGGACGCAGTTTGTTCGTTATACCAACTTTTGTTCGAAATACGAACACCTTGAGCGATGACCCGGGTGTCGATCTGTGGCGATGTGATATGCGTCATTTTGACGCAATTCTGAGCCCGGCGTCCAGTCCCAGTGCGGTGATGCCCCGGCGAAACAGGCTGGCCTTGGCGACCGAGATTGGCCATCACCACTGCTGTGGGGTGTTCGCATGAGCGTCCTGCCGCCACTTTTCACCCCGTTCAGCCTTCGCGGTGTGACCTTCGCGAACCGCATCGTGCTGGCGCCGATGTGCCAGTATCAGGCCGATGAGGGCGCACCGAACGACTGGCACGTTGCTCATCATGGTCGCTACGCGGCTTCTGGTCTTGGCGGAGCAATCGCCGAGTCGACCGGCGTCACGCCCGAGGGACGGATCAGCCCGGGCTGCACAGGTATCTATCGCGATGATCAGGTGGCAGCTTGGGCGCGCGTGACCGCGCTCTACCGCCGCCAGAGCATCCCGGTCTTTCTTCAACTTGGGCATGCTGGTGCCAAAGCATCGACCAAGCGCCCCTGGGATGGCGCCGGTCCTCTGGATGAAGGCTCGGACGAAACACCCTGGCAGACCGTCGCCCCCTCAGCTATCCCAGCGCGCGAAGGCTGGCACGTTCCTCGGGCGCTTGAGGTTGATGAAATCCCAGCCCTTGTTGAGGCGTTTGCCGCAGCAGCGCGGCGCGCCCTTGCGGCCGGGTTCGACGGTATCGAGATCCACGGTGCGCACGGCTACCTTTTGCACAGCTTCATGTCACCCTGGTCCAACCGCAGAAACGATGCTTATGGCGGCGACCTTGCGGGCCGCATGCGGCTGCCCATCGAGGTGGCACGCGCTGTGCGCGCCGCGGTGCCGGACGGAACACCTGTTCTCTACCGCGCGTCTTGTGTTGATGGCGAAGGCGGCGCGCTCACGCTGGATGACACGGTCGTGTTGGCGGCGGAACTGAAAACGGTGGGCGTCGATCTGATGGACTGTTCGGGCGGCGGCCTTCCCAGCGGCCAGCGGCTAGCGGCGCAAAAGCCTAAACCTGGCTTCCAGGTGCCCTATGCTGACCGGATCCGGCACGAGACCGGGCTGCCGACCATGGCTGTCGGGGCGATCACGGAGCCGACGCACGCCAATGCGATCGTGGCCGAAGGGCGGGCCGACCTTGTCGCCATGGCGCGCGAATTCCTGCGCGACCCCAACTGGCCCTACCGCGCCGCGCGTGAGCTTGGTCTGGAAGACCCAGCTTCCGTTCTACCGCAGCTCTACGCCTTCTATTTGAGGATCTCGAGCTAGGTTCGGGTGAGAACGCGGAGTCCCATATGCAAAGGCAGGTAGCTCGAAAAAGCAAAAAAGCTATTTGACGAGCTAACAAAAAATGGCGGACAGAGAGGGATTCGAACCCTCGAGACGGTTACCCGCCTACACACTTTCCAGGCGTGCGCCTTCGACCACTCGGCCATCTGTCCGTTTGCTTCCAACTAGGGGAGCAAAAACCTTTGCCCGGGCGCGCTACGCCCAGAATGCGCGTGGTTAGCGCGGCTGTTTGCGGCATGCAAGACCATCGCCACGCATGCCGCAAAAAACTGTTCGATCAGGCCCGCAAGACCGCACCCGCGGCCTTCTCAACGGCGCCGACGATCTTGGCTGAGACCGCATCAATTTCTTCGTCGGTCATGGTGCGCTCGCGCGGCTGCAGCGTGACCTCAATGGCCAGCGACTTCTTGCCAGCCTCGATCCGATCGCCGGCATAAACATCAAACAGCGAAACGTCGCTGATCAGGCCTTTGTCGGCACCCTTGGCCGCGCGCAGCACCTTGTCGGCTGTGGTCTCGACATCCACCACGAAGGCGAAATCACGTCGCACGGGCATGAGATCATGCAATGTCAGCGGCGGCTTGGTGCGGGTTGTCTTGCGCTTTGGCGCTGGGATCGCATCCAGCGTGATCTCAAATCCGACCGCGGGGCCTTCGATGTCCATCGCTTTCAAGAGACGTGGATGCAAGGTGCCGAAATGGCCGAACACTTGCTTGCCGCGCCGGATCGTGCCCGATTGGCCTGGATGGTACCAATCCGGGGCGCCGGCATCGATCTGCAGCGTGGATGCATCCAAACCCAAATCGTCGAGTAGCGACAAGGCGTCGGCTTTGGCGTTGAACGCCGAGACAGCGGGAAAATCGCCCACCCAATGCCGACCCTGACCGGCCATCACCGCCGTGCCGCGCCGCACGCCGCAGGCTGCGATGGTCTGGTCTTCCGGCGCGTCGCCGGCAAAAACCTGGCCGACCTCGAACAGCGCGACATCGCGCGTGCCACGGTCGACATTGGCCTGAACATTGCGCAATAGGCCGGGCAAGAGGCTCGGACGCATGGTGCTCATGTCGGTGGAGATCGGATTGGCCAGCTGAACAGCGGGCTGGCCGCCGCCGAAATGCTCCGCATCGTCCTGGCGCACGAACGACCAGGTCACCGCCTCCATCAGCCCACGCGCGGCCAGCAGACGCTTCGCGCGGCGGGTCTTTTTCTGAATGTCGGTGAGCACAGGCTGGATCACCGTCTGGCGACCGATCGAGGGTGTCACCGGCACACGATCAACGCCTTCGATGCGCATGACTTCTTCCACCAGATCGGCCTTGCCTTCGATGTCAGGGCGCCAGCTCGGCACGGCCACTTTCAGCTCATCGCCGGTGCCGGCGGCCCAGAAGCCAAGTAGCTTCATGATGGCCTTCACCTCGTGGCTTGGCACATCCAGACCGGAGAGGCGTTTCACCTCAGCAACGGGAAAATCGATGATCTTGTCGACCTCGGGGATCGCGCCGGCGACGGTCTTTTCGGTCGGTGTGCCACCACACAGATCGACAACCATTTGCGTGGCCAGATCCAAGCCCTGCTCGTTGAAGGCTGGATCGACGCCGCGCTCAAAGCGATACCGCGCATCGGTGAGGATTCCGAGCTTGCGACCCGTCGAGGCGATGTTGTCGGGCACCCAAAGCGCCGACTCGATAAGGACGTCGGTGGTGTTTTCATCGCAACCCGAATCCTCGCCGCCCATGATCCCGGACAGCGACTCCACGCCATTCTCGTCAGCGATCACGCACATGCTGCTATCGAGCGTGTAGTCCTTGCCGTCGAGCGCCAGGAAGCTTTCGCCATCCTTGGCTTCGCGCACGGTGAGGTTACCCTTCACCTTCGCGGCATCGAAAACGTGCAGCGGGCGGCCGCGATCGAAGGTGATGTAATTGGTGATGTCCACCAGTGTGTTGATGGGACGCAGGCCAATGGCTTTCAGACGCTTCTGCATCCAAAGCGGCGAGGGGCCGTTCTTGATCCCGCGCACCAGACGCAAAGCGAAGGTGGGGCAGAGGCTCTCGCCCTTGAAATCCAGTGTCACAGACACCGGGCAAGGACCGTCGCCGGCGATGACGGGCACCATGCCATCCTTCAGCTTGCCGACACCGGCGGCGGCCAGGTCGCGGGCGATCCCATAAACGCCGGTGCAATCGGGGCGATTTGGCGTCAGGCCGATTTCGATCACCGGATCGTCGAGCTCAGCAAACGTTGCATAGGGCGTTCCGACAGCGACATCGGCGCTCAGATCGATAATGCCATCATGCTCATCGGAAAGCTCAAGCTCACGCTCCGACAGCATCATGCCGCGCGATTCCACACCGCGAATTTTGCCGACCTGAAGTGTCAGATCGATGCCGGGGACATAGGCGCCAGGAGGGGCGAACACACCAGTCAGTCCCTCGCGCGCGTTCGGCGCACCGCAAACCACCTGCACCGGGTCGCCGGACCCAGTGTCCACCTCCAGCACGCGCAGCCGATCCGCATCGGGGTGCTGCTTGGCGCTCACCACCTTGGCGATCACAAACGGCGCGTAAAGCGTGCGGTCATCCACCTCTTCGACCTCAAGGCCGATGCGGGTGAGCGTGTCGACAATCGTGGCAAGATCAGCGTCGGTCTCAAGGTGATCCTTGAGCCAGGAAAGAGTGAACTTCATGGGTTTGGCAGGTCCGCAATGCAGGAAAAACTGTTGGGTCGGCAGATCGCACGGAATGGGTTTGCTTGCAAGGATTGGCCCAGCCCGCACCATGAGCTACACCACCGCCCATGTTGAGACTTGTCTTTATGGGAACGCCCGATTTTGCCGTTCCAACCTTGCTGGAACTGGTTGGCCAGGGCCATGAGATCATCGCCTGCTACACCCGCGCGCCAGCACCGGCCGGTCGGGGGATGGAGCTGCGCCGTTCGCCGGTGCATGAGCAGGCCGATTCCTTGGGCATCCCGGTTTTTCATCCGGGCAGTCTGAAAAGCGAGGAGGAGAAGGCGCGCTTCGCCGAACTTGGTGCCGACGCCGCGGTGGTGGTTGCCTACGGCATGATCCTGCCGAAGGCTGTTTTGGAAGCACCGGACCATGGCTGCTACAATCTGCACGCCTCGCTGCTGCCACGATGGCGTGGCGCGGCGCCGATTAACCGGGCGATCATGGAGGGCGACGAAGAAACCGGCGTGATGGTGATGAAGATGGCCAAGGGCCTCGACACCGGCCCGGTCGCAATGGCCGAACGGCTCACCATCACCGACACCATGACGGCGCAGGACGTGCACGACCGGCTGGCGCGACTTGGCGCCGATCTAATGGGCCGGGCCATGGCGGCGCTGTCGCGCGGATCGTTGCAACTCACCGAGCAGGATGAGGACGGTGCCACCTACGCCGCCAAGATCGACAAGGCCGAGGCGAAGATCGATTGGTCGCGTTCGGCCTTCCATGTGCTGCGGCATATTCATGGGCTTTCGCCCTTTCCAGGCGCCTGGACGCAGTTTGAAGCCAATGGCAAACGCGAGCGGTTGAAGGTGCTGCGCGTCGAGCCTGCCGAAGGCTCCGGCGCGCCCGGTACCTTGCTGGATGATCACAAGATTGCGTGCGGACAGGGCGCGGTGAAGCTGGTTGAGGTGCAGCGGGCCGGCAAGCAGCCCATGGACATGACCGCGTTCCTCAATGGATCAGGATTGATACCTGGCGATCAGCTCGCTTAGGGCGGACAATTCATGCACCGTTACAAGCTCACCGTTGAATATGACGGCGGCCCCTATGCCGGCTTTCTCACGCGGTTGGGCGAACGCCCAGAGCAAAAGAAGAACCTTTGAATGCCGCGCTATAAGCTCACCATTGAGTATGATGGCGGCCCTTATGCGGGGTTCCAACGCCAGGATGGCCCGCCGACAGTTCAAGGCGTGTTGGAAGCAGCCGTCTTGGCGTTTGCCGGTGAAGAGGTCACGCTGAAAGCCGCCGGGCGGACCGACACGGGCGTCCACGCTACCGGTCAGGTGGTGCACGTTGATCTGGCGAAAGACTGGCCCACCGACACGGTGCGCGACGCGATGAACGCCCACATCCGCCGGGAATTGGTCGGCGTGCTGACCGTCGAACAGGTCGACGAAAGCTTTGATGCGCGCTTTTCAGCCACCAAGCGCCACTATTGCTACACGATCCTCAATCGCCGCCCGCAGCCGGTGCTGGAGCGCGGCCAAGTGTGGGGCGTTGCCAAGCCGTTGGATGAAAGCGCGATGCAGGCGGCGGCTGACCGGCTGATCGGCCATCATGATTTTACGACCTTTCGCTCGGTGCAGTGCCAGGCGAACAGCCCGATGCGCACGCTGGATAGGCTCGACGTGACGCGCGAGGGCGAGCACGTGTTTATCGATGCCGCCGCCCGCTCGTTCCTGCACAACCAAGTGCGCTCCCTGGTAGGCGCGTTGAAGCAGGCCGGAGAGGGCAGACTGACCCCTGATGAGGTTCAGGCGATGCTCGAGGCCCGCGACCGCCATGCCTGCGCCCCTGTGGCTCCCGCGCATGGATTGGTGTTCACGAAGGTGGAGTACTGAGGCCGCCGGTGCTTCATGGCGTGAATGATGGCCCCCAGATACGCTCGGGCGACTTTATCCGCATCAGCCGGTTTTTGCCCGAGACAATGATAAAGGGCTAAGACGGTTTGCCCATGCAACGGAGCGTCCCCATGCCGGCCAAAAGCCATCGGCTGCCGATCCTTGCCCTGCCAATCTTCGCGGTGATGACGTTCGCCATAACCTGGGGCGTGATCGGGCTCTACATCCTGCGGCCCGAACAGGCCGAGGCATGGTTTGGCGCGATCAGCGGGTCTCATCCTCTGTTCTTTCTGGCGACGTGGGCACCAGCCATCGCAGCTTTCGCGCTGGTTGCGTGGTTTGGCGGCACTATGGGGATCAAGAGCTTCCTGTCACGCCTTTTGCTGTGGCGGGTTTCCCCAGCTTGGGTCGCGTTCGTCCTGCTTGGATTGCCGCTGGTCTTCATCGCCGGGTCTTTGATCAAGGGTGGGCCCTTGCTTGCGCCATTTCCTCCTGAAGGCGCTGGAGCGATGGTCGCCATCATGATGATGATGCTCTTTCTTGGACCCATCGAGGAATTCGGCTGGCGAGGTGTGGCGCAACCACTGCTTCAACGATTGGTGGCGCCGATCTGGGCTGGGGTTATCATCGGGGCTGTCTGGGGCTTTTGGCACCTTCCAGCGTTCTATTTGGCAGGCACGGTGTTTGGCGGCTGGGATTTCTGGCCGTTTTTCATCGGCAATATCACCTTGGCGGTGTTGGTAACGCCGCTCTTTAACGCTTCGCGCGGCAGCCTGCTTTGGCCAATGCTTTACCATTGGCAGCTCATCAATCCATTCTGGCCAGATGCGCAGCCCTGGGACACGTGGCTACTCGTCGCTGTCGCTGTTGTGGTCGTCTGGTGGAACCGTAAGACCATGTTTAGCCGAACGGGCGCGGTGACCTGCGTGATTCCAGACAAAGAGCCGGATCAGCCATGAGCCGCGTCGCTATGCGGTCGTTGAGTTTGGCCTTTGCCGTCTTTTTGGCTTGGACACACGCATTGGCTGATGACCAGCAGGCCCAAATACAGGCATTGCTCGACCATTTTCAAAGCGACTACGGATTTCCTGGCGCAACGGCGGCCATCGCGTGGCCCGATGGCCGTGTGGACAGTGTGGCCACAGGAGTGGCTGATCGTGAAACCGGCCTGCCCATGACGCCCGCTTCGCGGATGCTGGCCGCGAGCATCGGCAAAAGCTTCGTTGCAGCAACTGTGTTGGCGCTTGAATCAATTGGCGTGCTGGAGCGCGATGCTCCGGTGATCGATCATCTCGGTGACAGGGATTGGTTCGCGCGCTTACCGAACCACGACACGATGACGATCCACAACCTTTTGCGCCACAGTTCTGGACTCCCAGATCATGTCCACACCGATGCATTTGCCGCCCAGATGGCCAAAAATGTTGCGACCGGTCAGGGTGCGCCAACCCCAGAAGAAGCAATCATCTTTGTCCTCGACACCGACCCGCTCTTCCCGTCAGGCGCTGGTTGGGCCTACTCAGACACCGGGTACCTTCTGCTTGGGTTGATCATCGAGCAGGTGTCCGCTCGCAGCTATTACGATTTGGTGTCCGAGCACTTTATCGTGCCACTCGCACTTACAGAAACGGCGCCTTCCAACCGGAGGGCGTTGCCCGCCCTTGTGGCGGGTTACACGGCGCAGACCAATGCCTTTGGCCTACCCGTGCGTACAATGGATGATAACGGACGCCTACTTTGGGATCCGGCTGTGGAATGGACAGGTGGAGGGCTTGTTTCGACCTCGCGCGATCTGGCGATTTGGGGCCATGCACTGTTTGGTGGCCGAGCCATGGCAACACCTTATCTCGAGCGCCTTCTCGATGGTTTCGAAATTTCACGCGGTCCCCCGAATGTCCTCTATGGCGCAGGTGTAGCCATCTACAATGATACGCCAAGGGGCAACGTTTACGGACATGGTGGGTGGGTGCCGGGCTATGCTTCTAGCTTGCGCCACTATGCTGATCTCGACGTGACCATCGCGTTTCAAATCAACACCGATGTTGGCATCGTGGACGACAGCACAGACCTTGTGCCAGCACTAGAAGAAGCCCTTGCTGTCCTCGCCGAACAGCGCATTAACTGAGCACAACCTTTCCCATTCCTGCTCCATACGCTGCGGAACAACCGCCTTCCCTTTTGCTCTGTTCCTGCGGAACAACCGCGTGTCTTATCCCCGCCCCTCTTTCCTCCCCCATCATTATCTCACCTTCCATCACTACCTAGGGAAGCTTGGGGTCGTGCCCGTGCCGGTGGAGGGGCGAAGCGCCCATCGTTGTCGGTTGGGGTCACGACCAACCGCGTCATGGGGGCAGAACCGAATAAGCGTTGGCCTGTCAGTGCAGGTAGGCGCGGCGTCAGGAAGACAGGCGAAAATCTGCTTTCTTGGTGCGCCGTTCATGGGTGGAACCACAGCTTGGCACCCAGAGCGTTTGTTCGATAGGCCAAAAAACGCTTCGCACGGGGTGCCATGCGGCATCGAACACTTAACTCAGATACGGCGATGCTTCACGGCACCCCGTTTCCAATGGCTTCACCGCGGCCCGCTCCGGGCTCGCGGCCCCACCGCTTGTTCGGTGATGCTCCAGCTTTTCGGAACGACCGCTTGGCCGCTGAGGCCGCGTGGCAAGATTGGCCATCCAATCTGTCGTTTCTGTCCTACTCGGCAGCTTGAACCGGCATGTCGGCCTTTTCTTTGGCCTTGGCGATTACCGCGTTTTGGCGTGCCAAACGTTTCACCTCATCGGCGCTGCCACGCGCATCGGTGAACATGGCCAGTTCTTCGCTCTCTTCAGCCGTGACCGGCGCCAACGCCAGATCGGAGTACGCTCGCCGATCAGGATCTTTCTTGATCTTGGCGCGCACGCGCGCAAGCCGGATAAGTAGCGGCACGACGCTGGCGTGCTTGGCGACGACCTGCCAGGCGTATTTCGGATAGAAGACAAGCGGATTCTCGATCGGCATGCCGGACCGACGCTCGGTGCGAAATTTCAGCCGGAAGTAGCCGCCATCCACCGGGTGCACGCGCTCCACCTTGAAGTTGAGATAGAACCACAGACACAGGAACATGATGTTGCCGGCGCTCATGCCCGTGGCGATGGCGCGGCGCATGATCGTCTCGATATGCTCCACCGAATAGTAGCGGTCCCACATCGCTTCATAGGCTTCCATGAACTGATCGTACGACATGTTGGGGTGCTTCATGACCCAGTGATTGAGGTCGTACTTGTTCATGTCGGGGTCCATCCAAACCCCGTCTTCGGACAGTTTCTTGTGGTCCGCCGAGCCCGGAAGCGGGGTGAGAATATTGAACTCAATCAGGTCCAGCGCCAGCTCGTTCTGAAGGATTTCGATATCCTTCATCAGCGATTCCGGTGTGTCGTTGGGGAAGCCGAGAATGTAGCCTGCATAGGTCGTGATGCCGTGCGCTTTCCACATCTGCAGCATTTCACGATATTCGGTGATCTTGTTCTGGCCCTTTTGGGCGGCAGCCAAATTGTCGATGTTGACGTTTTCCAGGCCAATGAAGACACGCTTCACGCCGGCGCGCGCCGCCTTCTCAATGAAGTTCGGGATCTTGTGACAAAGCGTGTCCACCTGGATGACGAACTTCATGCTCATCTTTTCGCGCTCGCGCAGTTCGATCATGCGGTCGAACATCGCTTCCCACTCGCGGTTGCGCGCGAAATTGTCGTCGGTGATGAAGAACCGGTTGATGCCCTGGGCATAGTTGGCCCGCAGCATCTTTTCCATATCGTCCGGCGAGCGATAGCGGCTCTTGCGCCCCTGAACGTTGATGATGGTGCAGAACGAGCATTGATAGGGGCAACCACGGCCGAGATCGACGCTCGATTGCGAACCGGCGGTGTGTTTGAGATGCTCAGCTGGCAGGAACGGCGTCGGCTGGTCCTCCATGCCGGGAAGATCGGACATGTAGTTGTAGAGCGGCTTGAGTTCGCCGTTGTAAGCGTCGATGAGAACCTGATCCAGGCGGCCATCTTCGGCTTCACCCGCGAAGAACGAGATGCCGCGCGCTTGGGCATCGACCAAATCCTCAGGCATCTCCTTCAGCATGGCGATGCAGCCGGAGACGTGGAACCCGCCGATGCACACCTGAAGGCCGGCATCGAGAAAGGTTTGGGCGATGTCGACGGCACGCGGGAACTGATTGGACTGCACGCCAACCAGGGCGATGAGCGCCTTTCCGCCGTCCCGCTTGATCTGCTGAATGATCTTCTTCCGGCGAATGCGAGAGTTGGTCTCGTCAATGGCATGCAGGACGATGTCGACATTGGGACCAAGGACTTGCCGCTCGCGGCTATCGTAGGCCAGACCGTTGAGGACCGCTAAGGTGTTGGAAGGTATGGCAGAAGTGAGCCATTGGATCGGGTAGCCGTCATCATCGTAGTGCGTCGGCTTGATCATAACCAAGTGAAAGGTTTCACGCGTTGGCTCTGCAAATGCATCCATATCACGTTCACTCCCAGTACGTTTGATGTCTGCGACCTACCCGGTCATTCTGCATAGTCTTAGGCTGGAGGGATGAGTTAACGTAACGTCTAATGCGTTTAGGCACAATCGCCCTGGTTGTGTCGCCTCTGGTGTACGCCCGTCCGCTAGACAATCACCGCCTCGACCGGCCGTCGCAACGACATGGGCAGAGCGGGCGCGCGACCAAATCGGACCACCAGATCTGGCCGGGCGTCAGGTGCGCCAAGCCAGTTAGCGAAAGCCGGTCTTACCGACGGCACTTCAATGGGTTGATTGACATGGGCATTGCGCACGCCGAGTGCCGTGGCCTGCAGCGAGAACCGCTGAAAGCTCCTGCCCACTCTCGTCCAATGCTCGAGGTCGGCCCGGTCTCCGGTGAACACGGCAACACCGGCCGATGAGGCGATCTGGCTGCGATACTTCTCGTTCTCGGCGTCTTTGGTGAAGAACGCGGAAAACATCGGACCGCCGATCCATTCGGGAACGACCGGGTTGCCCGAGCAGGCGGAAAACAGACCGTCACCAGTCGCCAAGGCTCGGTTGGAGCTGAAGCGTATCCATTGCCGCAGCTCGGCCACAAAGGCTGGATCATCAATTTGCGCGCTGTTGCCCTCAACCACGAAGTCGGTGATCGCCTGGCGGTCGGATTCACTGGTAAAAAGCGCGAGCGAAACGCCGGGCTCGCGTGCCGCGGTTTCAAGCAGCCGCAGTTCGTCGTTGGACAAGGCCTGCCCGTCATAGAGCGAGCGCGTCGATTGGCGAAACGGAATGGCTTGGTAAAGCTCGGTTTCGAGCATCTGCCCCGACCCCAGCGTGACGATCACCGACGGTGATGGATCGATCTCGACCTGAACATCGGCGAATTGACCGCGTGCCTGGGCTGCCATGGCCATGTTTTCGGCGGCGCATCCAAGACTGATGAAGAGATGATGGTCGTCAGGATCGACCACCTCAGTCCGCCGCGAAATATCGGGTAGAATGCGAACTTCATTGTCCGCCAGTGAGAACTGCCAGGGCTGAGTGTTATGACTGTTGGCGGCCAGCGTCGCCATACGAACCAAGTCGAGCATGGGCGGCGCCGCGGTTGGCACTTGCCGTTGGCGAGCGACCACTTGCTCATAATCATCGAGACGAGGCCAAAGCCCGTAGCCGACGGCACCCAAAGCGCCAATCGCCACGCCGGTCCCAAGAACTGCGCGCCTTGAAATCATGGTACCGCGCCTCCTTTGAAGAAATCGAAGAAGCGAGGCTAGTCTATCACACTCGAGAACGATTGCGGTTGGTCAATCACCAGTGCGGTTCGCCTAGAAGCCGTCATAGCCAGCAGCGACTAGGACGACACACCGAAAAACCGTTCAAGCACCGAAACATAGATATCGGTGAGCGCTTCCAGATGAGCAATCTCAACATGCTCGTCCACCTGATGCATCGTCTGGCCGACCAGGCCGAATTCGACCACAGGGCAATAGTCCTTGATAAAGCGCGCATCAGACGTGCCACCGGATGTTGAAAGTTTGGGCGTCACGCCGGTTGCCGCGTCAATAGCCTCCACCAGCCCATCCACGAACGGCCCCGGCGGTGTGTAGAACGCCTCGCTGGCGTCTTCCTTCACGGCGAGCGTGTAGCGACAGCCCTGCCAGTCGATGGTGTTTAGACGCTTGCGCAGTTCCGCCTCAAGCGAGGCGCGCGTCCATGTCGGGTTAAAGCGCACGTTGATCCGTGCCGAAGTGCGCTGCGGAATGACATTGGCTGCGGGATTGCCAGTGTCGATGGTCACCGGCTCAAGGTTGGAAGGCTGAAAAAGATCGGTGCCTTCATCCAGCGGCGCTTTGAGCGCTGCGAGCGCCACCACCAGCGGGTTGAGCGGATTAGCCGCCAGATGGGGATAGGCCACATGTCCCTGCACGCCTTCCACGTCCAGCGTGGCGTTAAGCGATCCGCGCCGACCGACCTTGATCATCTCGCCCATCGTTTCAGGGTTGGTTGGCTCGCCGAGAAGGCAGGCGTCGATACGTTCGCCCCTCTCATCAATGTGCCGCATCAAGGGTTCGGTCCCGTTGATAGCCGGGCCTTCTTCATCGCCAGTCAGAATGAAGGACAGGCGCCCTCCAAAGTCGGAGCCATGCCTGTCGAGAAACCGCGCGCTGGCGGCGATCATGGCGGCCACGCCGCCCTTCATGTCCACAGCGCCACGGCCATAAAGCTTGCCATTGTCGATCACGGCTGAAAACGGCCCATGGCGCCAGTCGGCGGCGTCGCCTTCCGGCACAACGTCCAAATGTCCGGCGAAGGCAAAGTGCTTGGCGTTGGTGCCGGTTGCCGAGCCTAGCGCCGAAAAAAGGTTGGCAATATCGGGCGTGCCGGGGGTCGAGAACACTGGCTGGTCGTTGGCGAAGCCAAGCGAGGCCAGCATGTCCGCGACGCCATCAAGGGCGCCAGCGCTGTTCGGCGTGACGCTCGGATAACGAATGAGGGCTTGGAGGACGGCGACCGGATTGCGGACATACAGGTCAGCCGTTTCCGGCTTACTCATTCCTGATCATCCTCGTTGCCCGACATGGCAGGCGGCGGTTGCGTCGGGCGGACATCGCGCTTCCAGCCAAACTTGTTGGGCCCATCATCGCCTTTGCGAAAGCCCAGCCACAGCGACATGATGATCGCCACCGGCGGGATCAGCAGCCCGAGAGCAAAAAACCCGGTCATGTTGAGGTCGTGCAGCCGCTTGATCGAAACCAGGATCGAGCAGATCGAAGCCATCGTGTAGATGAAGGAGGCAATCGGGTTGGGTGTCAGGATCACCCCGCCCGTATCTGGATCGACCACAAACAGGCCGCTGGCGCCGACCAGCGCTGCCAAGAAGAGCACGGACAGCCAGTAGACCTGGCGCCCGACGCGTCCATCGAACCGGAAAAACAGCCAGAACAGCGTTTGCACATCCACCGGCCCGGTGGGTCCGGAAGTGGAGGGCGGTGCGGTGTTGGCGGGTGGCAAGGGCGGCGGGTTGGCCAAAAACTGTGTCCTGTCGCGAATAAGAAGGCGGCACGCGATGTCCGCCTGTCTTCTAGATGTTTGGAACGGCCCTGGCTTTCAAGGGCAAATCGCAATCCATGTCACGAAGGATCGCCGCCTGGATCATACCCGCTGGTGCGCAAAAAGCGCTCCTCTTCGCGCGGGTCCGGCCCAAAACGATTGAGATGGCGCGTTCCAGGAAGAAGGAACAGCGACACATAGGCGTAAAGGTTCACGATGGGAATGATTGCCAGAAGCATCCACCAGCCACTCTTGTCGCGGTCGTGCCAGCGCTTGATGCCCATCGCCAGTAAAGGCCACGCGATCAGCAGTCCGACAACACCGAGAATGAGAGGCTCGGGTTGAAAGGCTAACGCACCGGGCGCTTGCCCTGGAACCACGATGACACCGCGGAACACGTAGTCGGCGCCAAAACCCATGCCCAAGAGCACGGTCGCAATGATCATGCCAAACCAATAGTCACGGCGACGGAAGCGTCCTTTCGGTGAAAAGAAGTAACTGAACATGCTTGGGGGGTGCTGTCCTTGGAAGGGTGTTTAACGGCTCAGTCGCGTAGCAGTTCGTTGATGCCGGTTTTCGAGCGGGTCTGCTCATCGACCTGTTTGACGATGACGGCGCAATAAAGGTTTGGCGCGGCCTCGCCATTGCCCATCATGGAGTTGCCGGGCATCGAACCGGCCACGACAACAGAATAGGGCGGCACTTCGCCATAGCTGATTTCGCCGGTGAGACGGTTCACGATCCGCGTCGACTTGCCGATAAAGACGCCCATGCCGAGCACCGATCCCTCGCGCACGATGCAGCCTTCGACCACTTCTGAGCGCGCGCCGATGAAGCAATTGTCTTCGATGATCGTCGGACCAGCCTGCATCGGCTCCAAAACGCCGCCAATGCCGACGCCGCCAGACAGATGCACATTCTTGCCGATCTGAGCGCAGGAACCCACCGTCGCCCAGGTGTCGACCATTGTCCCTTCATCGACATAGGCACCCAGATTAACGAAGGACGGCATCAACACTGCCCCAGGAGCGACGAACGCCGAGCGACGCACCACGCATCCTGGCACCGCGCGGAAGGCGGCTTTTTCGAAATCCATGGCGCCCCAGCCATCGAACTTTGAGGGCACCTTATCCCACCAGACGGCCTCGCCCGGGCCGCCTTTGATGATCTCCATCGGGTTGAGACGGAAGGAGAGAAGCACCGCTTTTTTTAGCCATTGATGCACCGTCCATTGGCCGTCTTCACTGCGGGTGGCGACGCGCGCCGTGCCCTTGTCGAGCAGGTCCAGCGCCGCATCGACAGCATCGCGCACTTCGCCTTGGGTGTGCGTATCGATACCGTCGCGGGCATCGAAGGCCTCGTTCACAACCTTTTCAATGGCATCATGGTCGGTCAGAGCGTGGTGCATGGGTGCTGGTCCTTCAACGTGAAATCGTGGTGCGGATATCCTCCAGGAAGTCCGCAAGATGGTCGGTTACATATCGCACATGGTTGTCATCGCGGCCCTCAAGCTCCCAATCCTCGTGGAAAACCTCGCGGGTGCCGCGCGGCACGATCAGCGTCGTGAGCATGCCGCGTTCGTGTGGCACTTTAAGGTTGCGCGATAGATCCTCGAACATCGCCGCTTTCGTTGGCTCGATGCCGGTCAGTTCCAGGAACTTGTCGTAGGTCGCGCCGTTCGGCTTGGGGATCAGGTCGGCCGATACGATATCGAAAATGTGCTGGAAATCGGTCGAAACGCCAAGCCGGTCAAGCACCGCGCGAGCATGTTTTTCGGTGCCGTTGGTGAACACATATTTGTGCCCGGGAAGGCCTTCGATCATGGCGTCGAGTTTGGGGTCCGGTTCCAAGACCGAATGGTCGATATCGTGTACGAAATCGAGAAAATCGTCCGGCGTGATGCCCTGCTCAACCATCAGCCCGCGCATGGTTGTGCCGTAGGTGCGATAGTAGGTTTTTTGAACCACCCGTGCCTCGTCCTTTTCCAGCTCCATGAGCTTGGAAAGGTAGGTGGTCATCTTCTCGTCGATCTGCGCGAACAGGTTCGAGTGATGCGGGTAGAGCGTGTTGTCCAGATCAAAGACCCAGTGCTCGACCTGGGCGAACGCCTCCAGATCGGTATGCTCTTCATGCGCGGCGACCATAGGGCTTGGCTTTCTATCGGGTGATCAGGGTGCCCGCGCCATGCGCGGTGAACAGTTCGAGCAGCACGCAGTGCGGCACCTTGCCATTGAGAATGACGACACCCTCTACGCCCTGTTCGACAGCCTGGATGCAGGTTTCGACCTTGGGGATCATGCCACCGGCAATCGTGCCGTCGGCGATCAGTTCGCGGGCCTTGGCGACGGTGAGTTCGGTGATCAGGTTCTTGTTTGCATCCAGAACACCGTCAACGTCGGTGAGGAATAGAAGTCGGGTCGCATTGAGCGCCCCGGCGATGGCGCCAGCGAACGTGTCGGCATTCACATTGTAGGTCTTAGCGTCCGCGCCCGAAGCGACCGGCGCTATCACCGGGATCAGCGCCTCTTGCGTGACCATGTCAAGCACGCTTGGGTTCACGGTTTCAGGTTCGCCAACAAAGCCAAGATCAACCACCCGCTCGATATTGGAATCCGGATCGCGGGCGGTGCGGGTGAGCTTCTTCACCGTCACCATCTGGCCATCTTTGCCGCACAGGCCAATGGCCTTGCCGCCAGCGGACGTGATCTCCTGCACGATCTGTTTGTTGATCGAGCCGGCGAGCACCATCTCCACCACTTCGATGGTCTTCTCATCGGTGACGCGCAGGCCGCCCTCAAAGGTGCTCTCAATCCCGAGTTTGGCGAGCATCGAGGCAATCTGCGGCCCACCGCCATGCACCACGATGGGCTTAATGCCGGATTGCTTTAAGAGCGCGATATCGCGCGCAAACGCCTGGCTCAGCGCATCATCGCCCATGGCGTGGCCGCCATACTTCACCACGATCGTCTGCTCGGCATAACGCTGCATGAAGGGCAGCACCTGGCTGATCAGGCGAGCCTGGCGCACAGGCTTGGGTTCAAGCGGAACGGAAGGGTCGTCGTCGAGGGGCATCGGGAAGGCTTGCAAAAACGGTCTAGGAAGGGCGAGTGCAGGAAGGACACTGTGTGGCGCTAAAGGTCAAGCTCTCGTCTGAATCTGCGTCATCAAGCCCGGTAGACCGGGACATCAAGGCTTTTAGAGTAGTGCAAGTCTGGAGATACAGCCGACCATGACATCGCCTACCACCCGCGAGCCATATTCCTACCGCGTTGATCCGGCCGTTCCAGATTTTGAAGACAGCGGTCCGATCACGTTCATGGATGGCGAATGCGTGCTCTGTACGTTCGGTGCCAGACTGATTGCTCGTTTTGACAAGGACAATCAATTCAAGATTTGTAGGGTCCAAACACCGCTGGGCCAGTCAGTGCTCGCTCACTATGACCTATCGATAGGTGACCCAGAAAGTTGGCTGCTTCTGGTTGATGGCAGGGCTTACACTTCGTTGGATGCCATGATCCGCGCTGGGCGTTTGGTCGGCGGTGTTGGCTGGTTACTTCAGCCACTACGAATTCTGCCACGGAAGCTTCAAGACTGGCTCTATCTGCGATTGGCCCGTAACAGATACGCCATGTTTGGACGCACCGATATGTGCGCCGTGCCCGATCCTCGCCTGCGCGCTAAGTTGATGGAGTAGCCCATGGGCAGCGACACGCTTTTCCGCGCTGCACTTGGGGATCGATGGCCTGAGCTACACCCAGCTGTCCAGGGTCTGCATGTGGGTGGTCCGGAAGTCTCTTTCATGGGGCAGGCAACCATCGAACGTGGCGAAGGATTGGTCGCAGACCTTGTCTGCTGGGCATTTGGGTTTCCACCGACCAGCAAAAACATTGCGGTGCAGGTCACCAAAGTTCGAAGGCAAACGCACGAGCAGTGGTCACGACGCTTCGGTGACCATCTGTTTCGATCCATATGCCTGCCGTCGGACAGGCAGTACCATGTTCGCGAGCGGGTGGGCCTGATGACGTTTGAGCAGGAACTGTCGCTCGCTAAAGGTGGCATTCAGCTGATACCGCGGCGGGGATGGTGCCTTGGATTGCCTCTGCCTTTTGCCTTGTTGCCTGCAGTTGATGCCTATGAGGGCATCGACAATGGTCGCTTCACCTTTGATATCCAACTGGCCATGCCCACCTGGCTTCCAGTGGGCGACCAGTTGCTCGTCCACTACAAGGGTTGGCTGGTTCCTGACGACGCGTCGTCGACATCCTCATTGTCACCCTCTTCAAACTGAAGAGCACCCAGATCGTTCAAGAGCCGAGCGATGAAGCCGCGCAGGGTGTCGATGCCGTGACGTTTTTCTGAACTGGTGACGGCGATGAAGGGGTAGGCGGCCGGCCGGCGCGCGATGCCCTCCTGCACGCTCTGCTTCACCCGTTCGATCTGCCCTGGTTTCAGCTTGTCGGCTTTGGTCAGCACGATCTGATAGCCGACGGCGGTTTCGTCGAGCATCTTCATGATCTCAAGATCGTTCTTCTTCAGCCCATGGCGCGAGTCGATAAGAACGAACACACGGGCGAGCTCAACGCGACCCTGCAGATATTTGCGGATGAGCTTGTTCCACTTTTCCACCGCGTCCAGCGGCGCCTTGGCAAAGCCATAACCCGGCATATCGACGATGCGAAACGGCATGCCGTCGGCTGAAAAGAGGTTGAGTTCCTGCGTGCGCCCCGGCGTGTTGGACGTGCGGGCAAGGCCCTTCTGATGCACCAGAGCGTTCAGCAAGGAGGACTTGCCGACATTGGACCGCCCGGCAAAGGCGATCTCGATACGGCCGTCCATTGGAAGACCCGAAGGCGCGACCACGCCTTTTTCAAACAACCATTCGCGCGCAAACAGCTGGTCGCCCGCGTCTAGGAGCGTTTCGGAAAGGCCAATCGCCTCCAGATCGGCCTCTCGCTGCGACATGTGTGGCTATTCAGCCGGCTGCTTGGCAGGCTTCTTCACGAACATGGCTTTGAGATTGTCCCATAGCTCGATCTTCACCCCGTGGCGTTTCATGATGAACGCCTGCTGGATCACCGACAGGAAGTTGTTCCACGTCCAATAAATCACCAGACCGGCCGGGAACGTCGCCAGCATGAAGGTGAAGACCACCGGCATCCAGGTGAAGATCATCGCCTGCGTCGGATCCGTCGGCGTCGGGTTCAGCTTCATCTGAACGAACATCGTGATGCCCATCAGGATCGGCCACACACCGAGCCCAAGCAGCGGACCGATCAGCGGCACGAGCGTCGGATCGTAGGGTAGCAGACCGAACAGGTTGAACAGGGACGTTGGATCAGCGGCGGAAAGATCTTGGATCCAGCCGAAGAACGGCGCATGCCGCATTTCGATCGTGACGAACAGAACCTTATAAAGCGCGAAGAACACCGGGATCTGGATGAGCACCGGCCAACAGCCGGCCACCGGATTGATCTTCTCTTTTTTGTAGAGCTCCATCATGTGCTTCTGGAGTTCCGGCTTGTCGTCCTTGTAGCGGTCCTGAATTTCTTTCAGCTGCGGTTGGACCTTCTTCATCTTCGACATCGACGCGTAGGACTTGTTGGCCAGCGGCAGGAAGACCAGCTTGATCGCGACCGTGATCAGCAGGATCGCGACGCCGAAATTGCCAAAAATGCCAAAGAGCCATTTGATGGCAAAGAACATCGGCTTGGTGAGGAAGTAGAACCAGCCCCAATCGATGAGCAGCTCAAAACGCTCAATGCCGAGCTCAGCCTCATAACCATCAATGATGGCGACTTCTTTGGCACCGGCAAACAGCTGATTTTCGATGCCGACGCTTGTGCCCGGGGGCACCTCGTAACCGCCGCCCAAATAGGCCGCGACAAAGCTTTCACCAGCCAGGATTTGGTCCATGCGGAACTCGCCGCGGAAGCTGTCAAGGCCCGATGGGATAAGCGTTGCCGCCCAATATTTGTCGGTGATGCCAAGCCAGCCGCCGGACACATCGCGATACTGCGTTGTGCCATCATCGCGCACATCATCATAATCAAGCTCGGCAAGCCCTTCTTCGCCGAAGAAGCCAATCAGGCCTTCATGCAAAATGAACATGCGGCTGGTGCGTGGTTCACCATGGCGCGCGACCAGGCCATAGGGGTAAAGCAGAACGCCAGCCTCGGTGGTGTTTTCCACCTCCTGTCGGATGGTGAACAGATAGTCCTCATCCACCGAGATCGTCCGGCGGAAAATCAGGCCTTCGCCATTGTCATAGACCAGAACAACCGGCGTCGATGCGGTCAGGGTGTCATTGCCTTCCACCTGCCAAACCGTGTTGGCATCGGGCAGCGTTGCCGCGCCGCCTGCGCCTTGGGCCCAGCCGAACTCTGCGTAGAACGGGTCCTCTGAGCCTGAAGGCGAGAACAGGACGACGGTGTCGGAATCCTCGTCCAGCGTTTCGCGATATTCCACCAGGTGGATGTCGTCGATCCGCGCGCCTTGCAGAGCGATGGTGCCGGTGATGTGCGAGGTGTTGATATCAACGCGCTCGGTGCCCGCGATGATCGATTCCCGGTCGAGCGAGCGCGGAACCAGCGAACCGCCAGGCGTCGTTTCCAGAGGCGCGGCGACGCTCGGTGCGGTGTCATCGACAATGACTGGTTGCCCCGAAGCGTCCAGCGTCTGGCCGCCCTGTGCTTCAAGCGCGGCGCGTTCGGCCTCCATCTGCGGGCCGACATACAGATATTGCCACGCCACGAGAATGCCGAGCGAAAGGACGATGGCGAGAATATAATTGCGGTTTTCCATGGACTACCCGGCGTTGTCTGTCGCGTTCAGCGCGCATCATCGGCGCGTGCGTGGACTTTGTTCAGCCCGCTTATGAGGGCGCTCGTCAATGCGTCAAAGGGCGCGCTGGCTGCCAGCGCTCGTGCGATGAGGACATAATCATATCCGGCCCGAAAACCTAGACCCGCAGGCGATGTTATAGCACTTTTCAGCCGTCGCTTGATGCGGTTTCTCACCACAGCCCCGCCCACCTTGCGTGTGACGGTGATGCCAATGCGGGCCGGCGCATCGTCGCCGCGCCGCCTGGCCTGAAGCACAAAGGGCGCACAATGCGCCCGTTTTCCGCGTTTGGCGGCCAGATAATCGCCACGTCGATGCAGCTTGCTGAGCGCAGGCCTGTCGCCGCGATGGCGCGTTCCAGGAAAAGGCGGACTGCTTGGCAGGCTGTTGGACGATGTCTCAGCCAAAACAAGCCGCCGCCCGGCGCGCTCTATCAGGCGCTCAAACGCTTGCGGCCGCGCGAACGGCGCGCCGCCAAAACCTTGCGGCCGCCTTTGGTGGCCAGGCGTGCGCGGAAACCATGGCGGCGTTTGCGCACAAGCTTCGAAGGTTGATAGGTACGTTTCATCGGTCACACTCTTCACGTTGAGCACCAGCGCCCGCGTCAGCATGCGCCAAGAAGCCTCGAAATTAGCTGAAGTGCTGGCGTGCGCTCGCAAGGCCGGAGCCGCAAGCACCAGAACAAGCCGCGCTTATAGGGGTGGCCTAGAGGAAAAGTCAATTGATGGCGCGTCGATTGACCAAGTTCGGCGCGCATTCTTTGGCGCGGTGCAAGACTAGGGGCGTGGCTCACGCCGCTTCACGCCGCGATGCCCCGCCATAACGGGCGTTCACAAGGCCGTGTGATGGTGCGCGAGGTCGATGATTTGGAAAGGTTGCACTGCTATGTGCCCCTCAACGCAACGACGCGATCAACTCTCGCCCTGGCAAGAACAGGGTCCATCGAAGGAACTATCACCATGGCCCCGCCACCTGCACAGGACGCTGTTATGACAGGCCAGCCTGCCCCCGAAATGCCCAAAGCCTCATCCTCCGTCTTGTCGCTCCTGAAGCGCTTTGGACCGCTGGTCGCGATTGTCGGCGCCATGGCTGCCGCGTTTGCCTTCGGCCTTGATGAGCATTTGAGCCTCTCAGCCCTCATCCAGCAGCGCGAGATGTTGGCGGGCTTCATCAACGAAAATCTGCTTCTGTCGGTTCTGACCTTTGGCGCGCTCTACGCACTTGCTGTCGCACTCAGTTTCCCCGCCGCCAGCCTGCTCACCATTGCCGGTGGCTTTCTGTTTGGATGGTTCTTCGGTGGTTTGACGGTGGTCGTTGCGGCGACGGTCGGGGCAACGGCGCTGTTCCTGGCGGCGCGCACAGCCTTCGGACAAGCTATCGCTCAGAAGGCTGGTCCGACGCTAAAAAAGCTTCTCGAAGGGTTCAAGAAAGATGGTTTCAACTATCTGCTCTTTTTGCGCCTGACGCCGATCTTCCCCTTCACTTTGGTGAACATTGCACCAGCGCTCGCCAACCTTCCGCTGCGCTCCTATGTGCTCGCCACCTTCTTTGGCATCGCGCCCGGCACGTTCGCCTACGCCTTTGTCGGCTCCGGTTTGGACAGTGTGATCATGGCGCAAGAGGCCGCCAATCCTGGCTGCGCGGCGGCTGGCACCTGCTCCATTGACCTTGGCTCGCTGGTGACAACGGAAATCATCCTGGCCTTTGCTGCACTGGGAACGGTCGCGCTCATTCCGCCGGTCATGAAAGCTATCCGCGCCCGCAGTCTCGGCAAAGCAACCTAAGCCACGCGACTCGTCTAACCATCGCCATTTCCCCCCAAACGGGGTAGCCACTGTTTCGTTGGAGCAAGGGCTACCCGAAGGACCTGCCATGTCTACCTCATCCCCCCAAAACACCCCCTCGCTTGAACCGGCTCCTCCCGGCGATGCGCCGCAAACCCTGACACCAGATGTTGCCGTCATCGGTGGCGGCTCCGGCGGTCTGACAACGGCGGCGGTTATGGCAAGCTTCGGTGTGCCGGTCGTGCTGATCGAAAAGCACAAAATGGGCGGCGACTGCCTAAACGTCGGTTGCGTGCCCTCCAAGGCCATCCTTGCTGCGGCCAAACACGCCCATGCGATCATGGAAGGGCCGAAGTTCGGCATCCATGCGAAAGGCAAAAAGGGGGCACCGTTCGATGTCGATTTTTCCACCGTCCACGACCATATCCAGGACGTGATCGGGACCATCGCCCCGGTGGATTCGGTCGAGCGTTATGAAGGATTGGGCGTCACCGTCCTCGGCGGCGAAGCGCGTTTCACCGGCCCGCAAACCATCCAGGTCGGCAACACGACGGTCAAAGCCCGCCGTGTGGTGATTGCCACCGGCTCTCGTCCTGCCGTGCCGCCGATCCCCGGTCTTGATACGGTCCCATACCTGACCAACGAAGTGATCTTCGATCGTAAAGAACTGCCCGAGCATCTCATCATTGTCGGCGGTGGCCCGATTGGGCTTGAATTGGCTCAGGCTCACAACCGCCTTGGGGCCAAGGTAACGGTGCTTGAAGGCTTCAAAATTCTTGGCCGTGAAGACCGCGAAGCCGCTGATCTCGTCAAGGCAACGCTGCAAAGCGAAGGCGTCGACATCCACGAACATGCGATGGTGAGCAAGGTCGCCAAGGATGGCGAAGGCGTTGAAGTGACCATCGAGGTCGGCGAGGGCGAGACCAAAGACACCCAAACCGTCAAAGGTTCGCACATCATGATCGCCGCCGGCCGGTCTGTGAATGTTGAAGGGCTGGATCTTGAAAAGGCAGGCATCACCTACGACCGACGTGGCATCAAGGTTGATGCCGGCATGCGCACCTCCAACAAGAAGGTCTACGCCATTGGCGACGTCGCTGGCGGTCTTCAGTTTACGCACGTCGCCGGCTATCACGGCGCGCTGATCGCGCGGAACATTCTCTTCCGCCTGCCGATTAAACAGAACACGACCATTTTGCCCAAAACCACCTACACGGATCCGGAGGTGGCCTCCGTTGGGGCCACCGAGGAGGAGTTGAAAAACACACCGGACATTCGCATCCTGCGTTGGGCCTTCCATGAGAATGATCGCGCCATCGCCGAGCGTACGACCGAGGGCTTCATCAAAGTTTTCACCACCAAGCGCGGGAAGATACTCGGCGCCGTGGTTGTCGGACCAAAGGCCGGCGAAATCATCGCGCTTTGGGGCTTGGCGATTGCCAAAGGCATGAAGGTGTCCGACATCACCTCTTGGGTTGCCGCCTATCCGACCCTATCGGAAGTCGGGCGCCGCGCGGCGGTTGAGTATTACAAAGGTGCGACGGAAAATCCCACGCTGCGTAAGGCCATCACATTCTTGCAGCGTTTCGGCTAAACTGCCGTTCCAGAACACAAACAGGTTTAGGATCACTCATAGGCAAATGAATGCGTGACCCCGGCACAACTGTGACGTCCATGAAGACGCCTATTGAGAAGGCCCGCACCCGCAGGGGTGCCGGGCTTTCTGCCAAATTGCTCGTCTTGACAATCCTTTTCGTCATGCTGGCAGAAGTTCTGATTTTCGTGCCCTCCATCGCTAATTTCCGCAACACTTGGCTGCAGGACCGATTGGCGGATGCCGAACTGGCCGTCGCGGCGCTTGACCCGGTCGCGTTCGGTTACGGTTTTGGAGCGGAAACCGGCGATGCCATGATGCAGCAGGTGCTGCTCGAAACGCTTGAGGCGCACGAGCTTGTTCTGGTTACCGATTCCGGCCGGCAAGTTCTCGCCCAGCGCGCTGGCATCCAGGGTGGCTTGGTGGCCAATATGGCCGTCGATGTCGACATCACCACCAGCAACCCGCTTCGCGCCATTTGGGATGCCTTCAAAACGCTGACAGCTGGCGACAATGTTTTGCGCATTCATGGTGCGCCGGAACCCGGTACCGGACGCTATGTCGAGGTGGTCGTCGAAGAGTACTATCTGCGCGATGCCATGCTCGGTTTTTCGCGCAACATCATCATTCTTTCGATTGTCATTTCGCTGATCACGGCAGGTCTCGTCTATCTCAGCCTCAACGCCCTTTTCGTTCGCCCGTTGCAACGCCTTGATGAGGCTATGGCGACCTTCGCCGATGCGCCAGAGGATCCAGGGTCGATGATCTCGCCATCGGGGCGCGGCGACGAACTTGGCACCGCTGAACTGCGCCTTGCCGCCATGCAGTCGGATGTGCGCTCGATGCTGACGGAACGCCGACGCTTGGCCGATGTCGGCCTGGCGGTGTCCAAGATCAATCATGATCTGCGCAACCTCCTCTCCAGCGCTCATCTCTTGTCGGAACGGCTTGACATGATTGCCGATCCGCATGTCCAGCGGGTTGCGCCAAAAATCGTTCGCGCGATCGACCGCGCCGTCTCGTTCTGCGAAGCAACGCTCGCCTATGGTCAGGTGCGCGAGGAGGCGCCGGAACGTTCCACCTTCACCTTGGCCAATTTGGTGGACGAAGCCGCTGAATTCGCCGGCCTCACCAATCACCGCACGCTCGCCTTCGACAATCAGGTCGAAAAAACCCTCACGGTGCGCGTCGGGCAGGAAAATCTCTTCCGGATTTTGCTTAACCTGATGCGCAATGGTCGCCATGCACTTGAGGCCGTCGGTGAAACCGAAACCCAACTCAGCCTTTCTGTCAGCGCCCAGTTCGATGATAGCCGGTTGATCCTGACCGTTGCGGACACCGGCCCTGGCATCCTGGAGGCGGTGCGCGAAAAGCTGTTTCAACCTTTCCACGGCGACGCAGGTCGACGTGGGTCGACCGGCTTGGGCCTGGCTATCGCTAAGGAGCTTGCCGAGGCCGATGGCGGCACCGTTTCTCTGGTTGATCCGGGCGAAAACGAGACCGGTCAGGGCGCGGTTTTTGCGATCACCTTGCCCGATGCGCGTGTCGAAGCGCCGAGCTAAGCTAGGGCCGTGAAAAGCCGGTCGATAGCGCCTTGCAATTGCGTGAACGGTGGGCTAAGCGTGCGCGCCTTGACGGACATCAGCGCCCTTGGCGCCGATCGCAAGCGCTGCACCGGTAGCTCAGCTGGATAGAGCACCAGACTACGAATCTGGGGGTCGGGAGTTCGAATCTTCCCCGGTGCGCCATCTCTTCTGCGAAGCAAAAAAACGTCGGCCTGGCAGGTGATTGCAACGCAATCGCTGAGAAGGCCTGATCCGCGTTCGAAGCGGCCTTCTCTTCCAAATCATTGGCCGCGCCTTCAGCGTTTCTGTCGCGAAGGCCGGAAGGGCGACCCTCAGACATCTTTCCAAAGTTGCCCGACGGGTTCTAAAGTTTGGCGATGAACGTAAACACACCCTCCGTCCAAACCCGACAGCAGACGCCGCCCGAAATTTGTAAGGTGTCTGCATGAGATGGCCTTGGATCACCCTGATGTTGGCGCCGTTAGTGGCTCTGCCCGCCTTGGGGTTTGCCAATCAGGCGGACGTCGATATGCGCCGGGTGATGCTCGGACAGCTGTTGTTCTACGATCCAATTCTGTCGGGAAGCCAGGAGGTATCCTGCGCGACCTGCCATCATCCGCGTTTTGGTACCGGTGATGGCGTTTCGCTGTCGCTTGGCGATGGCGCAACCGGCCTTGGCCCCGATCGTCGTGTCGATCCGGACAACCCGCCGGAGCAGCGCATACCGCGCAACGCACCGGGCTTGTTCAATCTTGGCGAGCCGGAATTCACGGTAATGTTCCATGACGGGCGCCTGGAAGCCGATCCTAGCCTGCCGAGCGGCATCCGTACGCCGCTAGGTGAATCGATGGCCGAAGGCTTCGATTCTGTGCTCGCCGCACAAGCTATGTTTCCCGTGCTGTCGGCCGATGAGATGGCAGGGCATTACTCGGAAAACGCCATCGCGCAGGCCGTGCGCATGGGACACCTGTCGCTGCCGGGCGGCGCTTGGGATCAGATTGCCGAACGCGTAGCGAATGTTCCGGCCTACAGATCACAGTTCGATGCGATCCTGGGTGAGGGCAACCAGATTACGTTTGCTGACATCGGCAACGTGGTGGCCGATTTCATCGCCTTTGAATGGCGCGCCACGGACAGCCCCTATGATCGTCATCTGGCTGGCGAGTACGCCCTCTCCGATGCTCAGCAGCGCGGTATGGATTTGTTTTACGGGCCAGCCGGCTGCGGAACTTGCCATGCGGGCCCATTTCAAACCGATCATGCGTTCCACGCGATCGCGATGCCGCAGCTCGGGCCGGGCAAAGCGGCGCGCTTTGAGAGCCATGCGCGCGATGACGGTCGTATGCGCGTGACTGGCGCTTCTGAAGATGCCTTTGCTTTCCGCACGCCGTCTTTGCGCAATGTCGCCCACACCGCGCCCTATGGTCATGCCGGCGCCTATCGCACGTTGGAGGCGGTGGTGCGCCACCATCTCGATCCGGTCGCCTCGCTTTACGCCTATGATCGCAGCCAGGCGGTCCTTCCAGCCTTGGACGGAGCCGATGACTGGCGGGTGATGGATGATCCCGATGAACTTGCGGCGATTGCCGAAGCCAACCAATTGGAACCAACCGCGCTCACTGATGATGAGGTCGCCGACATTTTGGCGTTTCTGGACGCACTCACCGATCCGGCCGCGCTGGATGGTCGTCTTGGTATCCCCGAAAGCGTGCCGAGTGGGCTGCCGGTGGATCGCTAGTCGCGTGTTAGCGTGACGCGTTGGCCGGTCAACATCATTTGCCATTCACCGCTTGTGCCATCCGGCCAATGCACGCGCACCTCGACTTGCTCCACCTGACCCACTCCAAAGTGCAGCGCGCCAGTGATCCCGCCGGCGTGGCCGCCGCCCACCGTCACTTCCTGAGTCCAGAGCCGATCATCAGATCGCACCTCGACAAAAGCACCAACAGCCCTGGTGTTGATGCCCTCTTGGCGAAGTTCAACTTGGAGCCATGCGCCGGTCTCGGGCGTGACATTCTCATAGAGTTCCATCGGCGCGCCGCGATTCACCACGGCCAGGTCCTCGCGGCCATCGAGATTCAGGTCCATCAGGACCGCGCCTCGGCTGCGGTGTAGGCTGGCAATGCCCGCCTCTAAGCCGACTTCCTCAAATCGCACACCACCATCTTGGCCGAGGAGCATATTGTTGGGATCGTCCATGGCACTGCCGGGCATCTGCTCCACATTGCCCTTTGCGACGAACAGGTCAGCAAGCCCGTCATTCTGCACATCGCCAAAGACGGCATGCCACCCGGTCGAAGGACGTCCGTCGCCTCCAGTATAGGGCCGGTGCGCCGTGGCTCCCGATTCAAAGGGTGCATCTTTGAACGTAGGGGCGCTCGCATCCGGCTCAATCAACTGCAAACGCTGATCACCCATCGACGTCAGATAGACTTCCGAGAGCCCGTCGCCGTCCAAGTCGCGGGTGGCGATGCCCATGCCCCAAAGCTGATGGCTCTGCCAGCCATCCTGCGGCCCATAAAGGCGAGGAGAGGCGTCCATGGCCCACATCTGCTCTTCGCCGCCACGCACATAGTAGTGACGGTCATTGGAGATCCGAAGATCGGCGCGTCCTTGGCGGCCCCAGTCGGAAAAGAGCATGGAAAGCGCGCAGTATCCGGGCGTGAGCAACGTCGGGCTCTGATAGTGATCGCCATTTGGTCGCAGCAGCACATTGGCATCGCATGCCTCAAACGGACCATCGGGATTGGTGCGATCGACATAGTTGCCGAAGGCCAACGTCGGTAGACTTTCACCGGTTTCCCATGTGGCGGAAAAGGCCGTTGTCCAGCTGTCGCCGCCGTCAAAGTTCAAGCCTTCAAAGCGTGCGAAGGCGCAGTCGCCCATGCCTCGCATTAGAAGGTTCTCGCCGACGCGCAGGATGGCAAGATCGAGAAGGCCGTCGCCATCAATGTCGAGTGGATAGGCGCCGATAACTCCCGTCAGCGCCAGTGCTTGCGGCGTTTGTTTATTAAAGCTGAGTTGTCTGCCTGTTGCAGACGTATTCAAGTAAAGCTGGGCCGGGTTCTCGCCGCCCGCCGCGTAGAGCTCCGGCAAGTTGTCACCATTGCAATCGAAGGCTGCTAAGCCACCGCCGACGAAATGCTCCCATCCGCCGCCGTAAACATGGCGATCGATCGGACGAGGTTCGAACCGGGGGTGGGCGGAGGCCGTTGCAGCGCTGCTTAGAACCACGGCCACCGACAAACCGGCCGTCATGCTACGCCGCATGGGCTGCAAGCCTTTGAATGGTGGTGTTGGAAACCTGCTCGATGGCGTAAGCGGCCGCGCCTTTCGCCCACATGAGATCACCCCATTTATGCACGCGGATGTCCGGGCGCTCACTATCGACATGGACGATTGAAGCCCACACGCGCTCGAGAACCTCCTGCGAATAGAGGAAGTCGTGCTCCATCTGTTCGCCGGAGAGGATGACAAGTTTCGGATCAAAGATGTTGATGACGTTGGCCAGGCCCATCGCGAACATGCGGCCGGCACGGTCAAAGATCGATCGCGCCATCGCATCGCCGTTTTGCGCCTGCTCGTAGAGCGCGGCCAGATCGCTTTCCGGCTGCGTGCTGTTGAGTATGCTGGCTTCACGCAAAAGCGCATAGTCGCCGACATAGGCTTCCAGGCAGCCGCGTTGGCCGCATCGGCAGAGCGCACCATCTAGGTGCACTTTTGTATGTCCGAATTCTGCGCCGCAACCGCGTTCGCCGCGGTAAATGGCGTTGTCGATCACAATGCCCATCCCGACGCCATGTTCGATGGTGATCACCACGAAGTCGGATTCGCCACGTCCTATGCCGAAATGCTGCTCGGCCATAGCGACGAGATTGGCATCGTTATCGACGAACGATGGGAAGGGGAGGGCCTGGCTGATCATGCGGCCGAGCTCCACATCGCGCGTATTGAGCGACGGCGACCAATAGACAAAGTTGCGCTTGGCATCGATCAGGCCCGCCAGTCCGATGCCGACGCCGGAAATGTCGGTTAGGCGTCGCCCCAAACCTTGCGTTACATCGTCAAGCAAGCGACGGATGATGGCGACCAGCTCCGACGGCGCGACGACGGAGGTGGGCAACGGCGTCTCGCGATGGCCAATTGTGTTGCCGTCAAAATCCACCAGAATGGCCGTTGCGGATTTGTCGGATATCTTGATGCCAGCGATCAAATGCGCGGCCCCGCAAATGCGAAGCGCCACCCTCGGGCGACCGCGTTTGACCGTTGTGCGATCCGCGTCAGGCTCAATTTCCTCAATTAATCCCGCGCCCAACAACTCAGAGGTAATCGCCGTGACCGTCGCCGGGCTAACCTGCGTCTGCTTGGCAATGTCGGTGCGTGCGATGCGACCGGCGTTGCGGATGGCATCGAGCACCTGGTGACGGGTCGACTCGCGCTGATCGGAACTGCTGGAAAGGCGAAGTGTTTCGGCCAAAGGGTCCTCCTCAAAACCACATATAATTCACCTGGGAAAATAAATCGACCGCTTCCGTTGCCCTGCGCTTAGGCAACCGTCCTCAGAGGTGAAAATCAGGGCATTTCAACATTTAATTTGCGCATTAAAAAAATGATGATACGGTGCCGTCACATGATGATGCTCTGGTCAACAGGGCGCGCATGTTCCAACTCGGGAGGACATCGATGAGATTTCTAAAACTTATGGCCGCGACGCTGTTCGCCGCCTTTTTCGCCACGACCGCCTACGCCCAAATGACTGTCGGCGTGAGCTGGTCGAACTTTCAGGAAGAGCGCTGGAAAACCGACGAGGCGGCTATTGTGGCTGCCCTTGAAGCCGCCGGCGCGGAATATGTTTCCACGGACGCCCAGTCTTCGGCTTCCAAACAGTTGTCCGACATTGAAAGCCTGATCGCTCAAGGTGTAGATGCGCTGATCATCTTGGCGCAGGATGCGCAGGCCATCGGTCCGGCTGTCCAGGCGGCTGCTGATGAAGGCATTCCAGTTGTGGCTTATGACCGCCTGATTGAAGATCCACGTGCCTTCTATCTCACCTTCGACAATGTCGAGGTTGGCCGCATGCAGGCTCGTGCGGTTCTCGAAGCCCAGCCGGAAGGCCGCTACGTGATGATCAAGGGCTCGCCCACCGATCCGAATGCCGACTTCCTTCGCGGCGGTCAGCAAGAAGTGCTGCAGGATGCAATTGACTCTGGCGCGATCGAAATCGTCGGCGAGGCCTACACCGATGGCTGGCTGCCTGCCAACGCACAGCGCAACATGGAGCAAATCCTGACCGCAACCGACAATGGTGTGGACGCTGTTGTGGCCTCCAATGACGGCACGGCCGGTGGCGTTGTGGCTGCCCTTACCGCTCAAGGCATGGAAGGTATCCCGGTCTCCGGACAGGATGGCGACCACGCTGCGCTGAACCGCGTGGCGCTTGGCACGCAGACCGTTTCGGTTTGGAAAGACGCTCGCGACCTAGGCCGCGCGGCAGGTGAAATCGCCGTGGCTTTGGCTGGTGGCACGATGATGGATGCCGTTGATGGCGCCGTTGAGTGGACATCGCCCGGCGGGACGACCATGACCTCCATGTTCCTGGCACCACAGCCGATCACGGCAGAAAACCTTTCCGTCGTTGTCGATGCTGGCTGGATCGAGCGTGATGCGCTTTGCCAGGGCGTCACCGACGGCCCGGCGCCGTGCAACTGATCGGTTGACGATCTGAAGTGCTGAAACCCTTAAGATGCGCCCCGCCAAACCGGGGCGCATTTTTCTTGGAATCTCTGGCAGCTGGAGGCCAGCTATGACCGACACAGTCGATCAGCCCATACCACACCGCAAAAACCCCCTTCAGCAGCTAGAGCTCGATATGCGCCTGCTGGGCATGGTGGGCGCTTTTGTCTTGCTCTGCGTCGGTTTCGACCTGTTCACGGATGGCCGGTTTCTGACGCCGCGCAACATCTTCAATCTAACGATCCAAACGGTGTCGGTTGCGATCATGGCCTGCGGCATGGTCTTCGTGATCGTGACCCGCCACATCGATCTTTCCGTCGGAGCGCTGCTGGCAACCTGCTCGGCGATCATGGCGATGACGCAAACGGCGATTCTGCCGGATCTGCTCGGTCTTGGCCTGAACCACCCGCTGACCGCCCCAATCACCATTCTGGTTGGCCTGCTCGCCGGCACTCTGATCGGCGCGTTTCATGGCTGGATGATCGGCTACCTCACCATCCCCGCCTTTATCGTGACGCTTGGCGGCCTGCTTGTCTGGCGCAATGTCGGTTGGTTCCTGACCGATGGTCAGACCATCGGCCCACTGGACCAGAACTTCATGATTTTCGGCGGCATCAACGGGACACTGGGTCCGACCGTATCATGGATCCTAGGAGCGCTGGCGGCTCTGACGGCCGTTGTTCTCCAGTGGAACGGTCGCCGCGCCAAGGAAAAACACGGCTTTGCCGCCAAACCGATGTGGGCCGAACTAACCCTATCGGGGATCATCGTCGGCACCATCATGGGCTTTATCTGGATTCTGAACAGTTATCAGATTCCCAGCGCGCGCTTGCGCCGTATGTTCGAGGCGCGTGGCGAGGTCATGCCCGAAGGCTTCACAGCGACGTATGGACTGCCGATCTCGGTGTTGCTCTTGATCGCCGTAGCCATTGGCATGACGATAATAGCCAGACGAACCCGCCTTGGCCGTTACATCTTTGCCACTGGGGGCAATCCGGACGCCGCCGAACTCTCCGGCATCAACACGCGGATGCTGACCGTCAAAGTGTTCGCGCTTATGGGCGCGCTCACCGCCCTATCGGCGGTCGTCGCATCATCGCGCCTTGCCAACCACACCAATGATATCGGCACACTAGATGAGCTGCGGGTGATCGCCGCTGCCGTGATTGGTGGCACCGCGCTTGCCGGCGGTGTCGGCACGATCTTCGGTGCTATTCTCGGCGCCCTCATCATGCAGTCGCTTCAGTCCGGCATGGCGATGGTCGGCGTGGACGCGCCCTACCAGAACATCGTGGTCGGTGCAGTGCTGGTGTTCGCTGTCTGGATCGATATCGTTTATCGCAAACGTGCGGGGATCAACTGATATGGAAACGCCGCTTGTAGAAATGCGCGACATGTCGATCTCCTTCGGGGGAATTAAGGCCGTCGATCACGTCACCGTTGATCTGTTTCCCGGCGAGGTTGTTGGTCTACTCGGTCACAATGGCGCTGGCAAATCGACGCTCATCAAGATGCTGTCAGGTGCCTATCAGCCCGATGGCGGTGACATCTTCATCAATGGCGAGAAGGTCTCGATCACCAACCCGCGCGATGCCCGCTCCCATAATATCGAGACGATCTATCAGACGCTTGCCCTCGCCGATAATCTCGATGCGGCATCCAACCTCTTCCTGGGTCGCGAGATCGTATCACCGCTTGGCTTGGTGGACGATGCCGCAATGGAAGCGGAAACCCGCGAGATCATGGGTCGGCTCAACCCGAATTTCCAAAAATTCTCGGCGCCGGTGTCTGCTCTCTCAGGTGGTCAGCGTCAGTCCGTGGCCATCGCCAGGGCGGTCTATTTCAACGCCCGCATCTTGATCATGGATGAGCCCACCGCCGCGCTTGGGCCGCATGAAACGCAGATGGTCTCCGAACTTATCCAACAGCTCAAGTCAGAAGGCATTGGTATCTTCCTCATCGACCATGACGTGCATCAGGTGATGGAGCTGTGCGACCGCGCCAGCGTGATGAAGAATGGCAAACTGGTCGGCACGGTGAATGTCGCGGACGTCACCGATGATGATCTGCTGGGCATGATCATTCTTGGCAAACACCCGCACGAAACGGCGGCGGCTTGAGCTAACGGCCGGGCGCTAGCGGAGAGCGCTGGGCAGAAGAACTTGATCCCAACGGGTGGGGCGACCGAACAAATAGCCTTGGAAGAGGTTGCAGCCTTCCCGCTTGAGGGCATCGCGCTGCGCGGTGGTCTCAACGCCTTCGGCAACGACTGCCGCACCAAGATCACAGCCCAGCGACGTCACCGCGCGCACAACCGCGGCGCTGATTGGATCATCCACCATGCGCTGGACGAACGACTGATCGATCTTGATCTTGTCGAAGCGGAACCGTTGCAAATAGCTCAGACTGGCGTGCCCGGTGCCAAAATCATCAAGCGCCAGACGAAGACCCATATCGCGCAACGCGTTGAGCGCATCGAGCGTGCGTTGGTCGTCGGACATGATCACGGTTTCGGTGATCTCCAACTCCAATTGGTCGGGGTCAATCGCAAAGCGATCCATGGCTTGGCGCACGCGTTCAACGAACCCTTGGTCGCGCAATTGCAGCGGCGACAGGTTCATCGCGATGCGCAGACCAGCCGGCAAATGCGCAGCGGCCTCCACAGTCTTGTTCAAGACCCAATCGCCGAGCCCAACCATCAGGCTGCTTTCCTCGGCCAGGGGTACGAAGCGAGAGGGCGAAACTTTGCCGCGCGTTGGATGGTCCCAGCGCAGCAAAGCCTCATAGACGACCGGCGCTCCGGTGTCGCCATCGACGACCGGCTGCAAATGCAACTCAAAGGTGCCTTTTTCGATGGCATCGCGAAGATCGTCTTCAAGCGCACGCCGCTCCTGGAGCGCGTCGCCCATAGCGCTGGTGTAAATCGCAAAGGTCTGCCGACCGCTTTTCTTGGCTTCATACAGCGCGACATCGGCATCGCGCAGCATGCCAGCCGGCTCCTGGCCCTGGTAGGTGGCAACGCCGACGCTGACACCAACGCGCACCTGGTTTTCGCCGATCATGAAGGGCTCGTTCAGTGTTGCGACCACGCGGCTGGCCAGCGCCGCAACGTCAGTCGCCCGGCGCACATTGTACTGCAGGATCGTGAACTCATCGCCGCCAAGCCGCGCCAAGACATCGTCGGCCTTGATCGATGCGCGTAGCCGTTTGCCGACAGCGACCAACAACCGATCGCCAGCCTCGTGGCCGAGCGTGTCATTGACGTCCTTGAAGTGATCGAGATCGAGGCAATGCACGGCGACGCTGGCCGCCGTGTGCGGCCGAAGCAGCGCTTCGCGCAGCTTTTTCAAGAGCATGAAGCGGTTCGGCAGTTCGGTCAGATGGTCATGGTGGGCGAGATGGTTGATCTCTTCCTCGGCCGCGATCCGTTCGGTCGCGTCGACCACGGTGCCCTCGTAGAAGAGGGGATTGCCATTGGGATCGTAGACGATCCAGGCGTTCTCGGAGATCCAGATGCGTTCACGGGTTTTGTGGCGATAAATTTCGGACACAAAATCGGTGACGCGACCATTCTCCGTCAGCTCGCGTTGAAAGGCATCGCGCCGTGTCGGATCGACATACCATTCAGCGGCAATGTTGTTCACCGCCGGCAACATTTCCTCTTCGCTTTCGTACCCATTGAGCTGCACGAGAGTCGGATTGGCGCGCAACTGCTTGCCGTCGAAACTCGAACGGTAAATGCCGATAACCGCATTGTTGAAAAGGCTGCGATATTCCTCTTCGGCGATCCGCAGCATGCGTCCCTGTTCACCGATGTTGCCGCTCTCGCGCAGGAGCAGCATCCAACCGCTATCGTCAGTGCGCCGCACGTCGAGCATGATCCCGCCGCGACCGGGGATTTTGGCCGAGAAGGTAATATCGTCCGGTTCGCAAGTCGGGTCGGCAATGAATTTCTTGAGCGCACCATCGCTGATGGAGTCATCGCCCGGTTCCAAAGTTTCCAAGCACGCACCAAGCGACTTGCCAAAGAGCAGATGTCGAGGCCGCTTGAGTTCGACGCCGAGCATGCCGCACGCGGTGCAGTTGATGAAGCGAACGCGGCCGTCTGCGTCGACCAGGACCAAGCCGTCGGTCATTCCATCAAGGAACTTGAAGGGTAGTCCATCTTCCGGGTCGGCCGCGGGCGATGGCTGATTGTGCTCTAGCACGTCGAGCGCCAAAGATGCGCTCGCCTCATAACAGGCGCTGACGGCGGTGAGCAGACGGTTCACATCCACCTGGCCGTGCGCTTCAGTCGCATCCTGCAATTGCTGTTTCGCCAGCGGGTGCAGCGAACGGCCGGACGCGTCGGATGTGGTAGTCACCATGTCATGACGGCTCACCATCGTGGGTGATCAACTCCAACGCATTTTTCGTTCAACGTAACAAGCAGAACCGCTCCAGACCCGCACGGAATGGTTCGGTAGTTGACGCTAAGTCCGTTCCCTTTAACAACTGGTTTCGCTAGTGCGTTTTTGTCGAGAAAATGTGCACACGGTTCGGTTCAATTAAGCCGTGTTTGCATCAAATACTGCTGGCCTTTTTTTCTAGGGCATAGAAGAGCGCTAGGTCGGCTCAGCCAATGCGGTCCATGAGCGCGAAGTAACTCATCGCCAGAAACAGAATCGGCCCGCGAAGCGCCGTTCCACCGGGAAAGGTCGGGCAGGGCAGGCGGGCCATCACATCAAGCAGGGCCGGATCGTGGGTCAGAGCGTCGGCAATGATCTTGCCCGCGAAGGGCGCGTTGATGACGCCTTGCCCGGAGAAACCAGCGGCAACCGTCACACGCGGCGCGAGACGGCGGATCAGTGGCAGCCGGTTCTGGGTGATGGCCAAGGTGCCGCCCCAGGCATGGTCGATCTCCACATCCTTCAACGCTGGATACATTTCCGCCAGATGCGGGCGCACAAAGGCCTCGATGTCTTTCGGGAAAGCATGGGAGAACTTTTCACCGCCGCCAAACAACAATCGGCCGTCCGGCGTGGGTCGCCAATAACGCACGACGAACCGCGTGTCGGACGCCGCATCGCCATCGGGCAAGATGCCGCCCTCTTGCCCGGCTCCAATCGGTTTGGTGGCAACGATGAAATTGGTGATCGGCAGGACCCGCGCATCGGTGTCCTTGTTGAGACCGCGCATATAGCCATTGCCGGTCAGCACCACCTGCTGAGCGCGCACGATCCCGCGCGCCGTCTTGACTTCGACGCGTAAGTCATTGGCGTCGATTCCAGAAACCTGCGTCCCATCATGAATGACGGCGCCATGGGCTTCAGCGGCGTCGGCAAGTGCCGTCACGAAGGTCAGCGGGTGGATATGACCACCATCCTTGTCGCGTACACCACCGACATGGCCGTCGGTTCCGAGCGCGGTCTCGGTTTCTGACTGGCTCAAAAAATCAGGTGGCGCGACGCCGAATCGCTCTTGCGCATAGGCGGCCGCCTCGACTTCCTCCTCCAAATCGCGGGTCTTGCGGCACGCGGTGATGAGACCGTGCGTGCGATCGCAAGGGATTTGATGCTCTTTGATCAGAGCGTCGATATGGGACAGCGCGGCATACCCAGCGTCGCGTATTTTGACGGCGAAGGACTCGCCGATGGTTTCGGTGAACCATTGCAGGTCCTGCCGGAAACCGGGGTGAAGCTGCCCACCATTGCGGCCTGATGCGCCCCAGCCCACGCGCTCTGCGTCAAGCAAGATGACCCGTTGGCCGGCCTTCGACAGATGGTAGGCTGCCGAAACACCGGCAAACCCAGCGCCGACAATGCAGACGTCACAGGCGGCATCCCCGGCAAGTGGATCGCGGAGCCTGTCGAGCCCTTCTGGAAGGCTTGCAGCGTACCAGCTTGATGTGTGCCCCGACACTAGACGCTACCAAAGACCGCGACGCTTTAATTCCGCGCCGGTCTCATCAAGGACCGTGCGCACGGTCGCGCCCATCCAATCCAGCTCATCAGGCGTGATCACCAGCGGTGGCGAGAGGATCAAACTGTCGCGCACTGCCCTCATGACCAGGCCATGCTGAAAACTGATATCGCGGCAGATCGTGCCGACATCGCCGTAATTGGCAAATCGGTCGCGCGCCGGTTTGTTGGGGACCAACTCAATGGCGCCGAGCAGGCCTTTAGTGCGTGCCTCGCCAACCAGCGGGTGATCGGACAGGCCAGAAAACACCTCGGCAAACTTCGGCGCCGCCAAATCACGCACGTGATCAACGACAGCTTCATCCTGCATGATTTTCAGGTTAGCGATCGCTGCTGCCGCGCAGGCCGGATGACCGGAATAGGTGTAGCCGTGGAAAAACTCACCGCCTTCGTGCTGGAGCATGTCCGCAATCCGGTCATGCACCAGAACCCCGCCCATCGGTAGGTAGCCGGACGTCATGCCCTTGGCGACGGCGATGAGGTCAGGTTCCAAACCATAGACCGTCGATCCAAACCATTCGCCCAGCCGTCCAAAACCTGAGATGACCTCGTCAGCTACAAACAGAATGTCGCGTTCGGCCAAGATGCGCTTTATCTCCGGCCAATAGCTGTCGGGTGGAATGATGACCCCACCCGCGCCCTGAATCGGCTCAGCCATGTAGGCGGCGATCTTATCTTCGCCAATCTCCTCGATCGCTGCTTCCAGCTTGCGCGCAGCAGCAAGGCCGAAGTCTTCCGGCAACATGTCGCCGCCCTCGTCAAACCAGTAGGGCTGATCGATATGATGAATGCCGGGGATCGGTAAATCGCCCTGCGCGTGCATCGCCTTCATGCCGCCAAGGCTCGTGCCCGCGACCGTCGAGCCGTGATAGGCATTCCAGCGCGTGATGACAGTCTTTTTCTCAGGCTTGCCCTTCAAGTCCCAGTAGTAGCGTACCAGCCGCAAGACTGTGTCGTTCGCCTCCGATCCGGAGGAGACGTAGAACATCTGGTTGTAGGGTTCCGGTGCAAGTTTTGCGATCATCTCGGACAGTTCGATGACCGGCGGATGCGTCGTCTTGAAGAAGGTATTGTAGTAGGAAAGCTCGCGCATTTGCGCTGCGACGGCGTCGGCGATTTCAGAGCGCCCATGGCCAATCTGCACGTTCCAGAGGCCGGCCATACCGTCCATGATGCGGTTGCCGTCGCTATCGGTCAGCCACACCCCTTCGCCTTTGACGATGACGCGCGAGCCCTCCTTGCGCAGTGCACCATGGTCGGTGAATGGATGCAGATGGTGGCTCGCATCCAGCGCTTGCAGCGCATCGGTCGGGTATTGGTTGGAAAGCTCGGTCATTACACGCTCAACAAAAGATGCTCGCGCTCCCAAGGCGAGATGACGCGCATAAAGGTCTCATACTCGCCCTCCTTGATCGCCTTGTAGGTGTAGATGAAGGTGCGGCCGATCAGGTCCACCAGCTCTTCTTCCTCGGTAAGGCGTTCCAAGGCCTCGTTCAGCGAACGCGGCAGGCCGTAGGGCAAATCATGGCCTTCCTCTGCAATCGGATCATCGGGCGAAAGGCCTTTCACCATGCCCAAATAGCCGCAAGCCAGTGAGGCAGCGATGGCCAGATACGGGTTGCAGTCCGATCCTGGCGCGCGGTTTTCAAGTCGGCGGCCGGCGGGCGAGGAACTGGGCACGCGAAGACCAACCGTGCGGTTGTCATAACCCCAATGCAGATTGATCGGCGGTGAGCCGAGCGCGCCACGGGCCAAGCGGCGATAGCTGTTCACATAAGGCGCCAAAATCGCCATCACATGCGGCAGGTAGGCTTGCTGACCGGCGATAAACCCACCAAACAAATCGGTGGTCTTGCCGTCGACGTCGGAGAAGACGTTGAGGCCGGTTTCCTTGTCGACCACCGATTGGTGAATATGCATCGCTGAGCCAGGCTCGCTCGACATCGGTTTGGCCATAAAGGTGGCGTACATGTCATGGCGCAATGCCGCCTCACGGATGGTGCGTTTGAACAGAAAAACCTGGTCGGCCAGCGTCACCGGGTCGCCATGGCGCAGATTGATCTCCATCTGCGCCTTGCCTTCCTCGTGGATCAGCGTGTCGATCTCAAGGTCCTGCTTTTCGGAAAACTCGTAGATATCGTCGATGAAATCGTCGAACTCGTTGAGCGCTGAGATGGAATAGCTCTGACGGCCGGTTTCCGGACGGCCGGACCGGCCAATGGGCGGCTCCAAAGGATAGTCTGGATCGACATTGGGTTTGACCAGGTAGAACTCCACCTCCGGCGCAACAATGGGTGACCAGCCCTTGTCGGCGTACAATTGGACGATGCGTTTAAGCACCTGGCGCGGCGCGCTGGAAAAGGGTTCGCCACTGCGCTCATGGGTATCGTGGATCAACTGCGCGGTTGGATCGCTCTCCCACGGCACGACGCTGAGCGTGGAATAGTCCGGCCGAAACACCAAATCGCCATCGCGCGGGTCATAGCGAAAATACTGGTTTTCTTCCGGGTAGTCGCCGGCGATCGTCTGGCGGAACAAGGCCGAGGGCATGGTCATCGCAGCGGAGGAAAAGAACTTCGCCACTGGCATCATTTTGCCACGGGCGACGCCGGACTGGTCCGGCACGATGCACTCAATGTCCTCAATGCTGCGCTCTTGAAGCCAGGCCAAAGCCTCTGCGGCATCGCGCACACCCCTTTCGGCCCGGATTGGAGCGTCTTCGGGAAGCGGAAGCGGGGTGGCGTGCTGATGTTGAGGTTCGTGCATGGTCGATCCATTCTTTCCTATCAAAGGGATAGTCCTGTTCTGCCAATGCCTCAAGCGATCTTACCGGCTCTCGACAGTCTCGCCCAAAACCCGCACAACTGCGCGGCTTTCTTCTGTTGCGTGATCGCGTTGCTCAACTCATGACCCAGTCCATCGAAGTCTTTTTGTGTGATCCCAATGCCGTGTTGCGCGGCAAGTGGCTGCCGGGTTCCGCCTTGTCCAAGCTGGATAAAGGTGTGGCGTTCCCCTTCTCCTTGCTTGGCTGTGATGTTTGGGGCCGGGAGGTTCACGAGACTGGCTTGCATATCGATTCCGGAGATAAGGACGCGCTCTGCATGCCGGTTGACGGCCGCACAGTCGAGGTTCCTTGGGCCGATCAGCCGACGCAGCAAGCCATGCTGACCATGAATCATGCGGATGGCACGCCTTTCATGGGCGACCCGCGCCATGTGCTCGCCGCGCAAGTGGAAAAACTGAAAGCGCGCGGCCTGACAGCCAATGTTGCCATCGAGCTGGAGTTCTACGTCTATGAGCGCAGCGCCGACTCCGGTCGCCCGCGCCCTGCTGGTTCGCTGACGCCGGGGCCCGATCACCAGGACATGTATGCCCTGCGTGACCTTGATCGCCAGCGCCCGTTGATGGATGCGATCCAGCAGGCTTGCGCCGACCAGAACCTGCCCGTTGATGCGTTCGTGTCCGAAGCCGCGCCAGGCCAATATGAAGTGAACCTAAAACATCGCGACCCGCTTGGCGCCGCCGATGATGCGGTGATGCTGAAGCGCCTGATCACCCAGATTGCACGCAATCAGGGCACGGATGTCACTTTCATGGCCAAGCCCTTCGCCGATCATCCCGGCAACGGCCTGCATGTTCATGTCAGCCTTTCTGACCCAGATGGACCAATTTTCGCGGGCCCAGATATCGGAACGCGCAAGCTTTATCATGCCGTGCAGGGACTGCTCACAACCATGGAAGAGGCGCAGCTAGGGTTCGTGCACACCTACAATGGCTTTCGGCGCATGCAGCCCGGTTCCTATGCGCCGGCGAGCTTGAGTTGGGGTGAGAACAATCGCTCTGTGGCCATCCGTTTGCCCGAAGCCGAGCCGCCGGCCCGTCGCCTTGAACATCGATTGGCCGGTGCTGACGCCAACCCTTACATCGTCACGGCCCTGGTGCTTGCCGGTATGCTCAAGGGCATGGATGATGCCGTCGATCCACCACCGCCGGTGGACGGCAATGCCTATACTGACGTGTCGCTGACCCATCTCTCACCGTTCATGGATGATGCCATCGAGCGCTTTGCAACCAGCGCTTTCGTGACCGAGACACTGGGCGCGGAGTTCTGTCGCATCTTCACAGCTGTGAAGCGCGCCGAGTACGCCACTTTTGCTGCCCATATAACCACGCTTGAGCATCAGATTTTTCTCTAGAAAGGTCGGCATTCATTTTGCGATTGCGCGCGATGAAAAACTGATCAATAGGGCGCATCGCAGCAAAGCATTTGCGCTTGTGACACATTTGGTTCCGCACTAGCTTTGGTCTTAGCGCCACCACGAAAACAGCAAACAAAGCGTGGCGAGACCGAAGGTTCAAATCAGGGAGACGCATTCATCATGCGCCGCAATCCATTCCTATTCACCGCTCTAACGGGCGTCCTTTTAGCCTCTACTGCCGGAATGGCGCAGGCCGAAGAGCTGCGCATTCTCAACTGGTCGGACTACATCGATGAAAGCATCATCGAACAGTTCGAGAACGAGACCGGCATCGACGTCACCTACGACGTTTTCGACTCCAACGAGGTGCTCGAAACGCGTCTGTTGGCCGGTCAAAGCGGCTATGACATCGTCGTGCCAACGGCTGACTTCCTGTCGCGTCAAATCCAAGCGGGTGTGTTCCAGCCTTTGGACAAAGGCGAACTCCCCAACATTGAAAACGTCTGGCCGGCCATTGCCGAACGCCTGGAAGTCTATGACCCGGGCAACACGTTTTCGATCAACTATATGTGGGGGACGACGGGCATTGGTCTCAATGTCGATATGGTGCAGGAGCGCCTCGGCGAAGACTTCGCCTATGACACTTGGGACCTGGTTTTCGATCCGGAGATTGCCGGTCAGTTACAAGACTGCGGCATCTACTGGCTCGATGCACCCACTGAGATGATTCCAGCAGCGCTGAACTATCTCGGTCATGATCCGGATTCCCGCGATCCCGATCAGATCGCCGAAGCTACCGAATTGATGGTCAGCTTGCGCGACACGGTGCAGCGTTTCCACAATTCAGAAAACATCAACGCGCTCGCCAATGGCGATATCTGCGTTGCCATCGGTTGGTCTGGCGACATGCTGATTGCCCGCGACCGCGCCGCCGAAGCCGAAAACGGCGTGAATGTCGACTACACCATTCCGCGCGAAGGTGCGCTTATGTGGTTCGATCAGATGGCCATTCCAGCCGATGCGCCGAACCCCGAGGCGGCTCACCGGTTCCTGAACTTCATCTTGCAGCCCGAGCCCATCGCGGCCGCCACCAACTACGTGTTCTACGCCAATGGCAACCTGGCTAGCCAAGAGTTCGTGCTGGAGGAGATTCTCACCGATCCGGCGATCTATCCAGACGAGTCCACCACGGCGAGCCTTTACACGCTGCCCGCCTATGACCCGCGGACACAGCGCATCGTGACCCGTAGCTGGACGACGGTCAAAACTGGCCAGTAACAGAACTCAGCGCCCCGCCGCCTTCCAAGGCCGGCGGGGTTCTGCATTTGGGGGAGCTGAGCGATGGCCAAAACCATGGGGCCGGTGCGGCGCGAGTTCGCACCATGGGACGATCCGCTCGCAGAGCCTCTGATCCGCTTTGAACGCATCACCAAGCGTTTTGGCGATTTCACCGCCATCGATGACGTTTCGCTCGATATCTATGAGCGCGAGTTTTTCGCGCTGCTTGGCCCATCCGGCTGTGGCAAGACCACCTTGATGCGCATGCTCGCCGGGTTCGAAAATCCGACAGAAGGCCGCATTCTTCTTGACGGCGAGGACATTTCATCGATCCCACCGCACAAGCGGCCGGTGAACATGATGTTCCAGTCCTACGCGCTGTTCCCCCATATGAGCGTCGCCGACAACATCGCCTTTGGCTTGAAGCAGGACGGCCTGCCCAAGGGCGAGATCACGGCGCGCGTCGACGAAATGCTGTCGCTGGTGAAGCTTGAGCCCTTTGCAAAGCGCAAACCGGATCAGCTCTCTGGTGGCCAACGCCAACGTGTGGCGCTCGCCCGTTCGGTGGCCAAACGGCCGAAGGTGTTGCTGCTTGATGAGCCGCTCGGCGCGCTGGACAAAAAACTGCGCGAGGAAACGCAGTTCGAACTGATGGATTTGCAGGAAAAGCTCGGGATGACCTTCCTGATCGTCACCCATGATCAGGAAGAGGCGATGACGGTTGCCGACCGCATTGCTGTCATGAATGACGGCACGTTCGAGCAAATCGCGCCGCCATCGGTCATCTATGAGGAGCCGAAGTCGCGGTACGTCGCGGGCTTCATCGGCGACATCAACATTCTTGAAGGCACTGTCAGCACGAGCTTGGATGGGGCGACCTTCGCAGGCCCTGAAGTCAGCGATCCCATCCCGGTGGAGGGCGACAGTCTTGTTTCCGGACCTGCGGCGTTGGCGATCCGGCCGGAGAAGCTCCGTATCGCGCTCGATGAACCTGCCGGCGAGGAGGGATTGGCCAAAGTCACTGGCCGCGTCTGGGACATCGGCTATCTCGGCGACGTGTCGATCTTTCACGTCCGCCTTTCCGATGAGGTTTGCGAGGGCGAACCCGAAGACCCCTCGGTTCCGATCATGCGCGCCACGATCGCCAACACGACACGATTGGTGGAGCGCCCCATAGCTTGGAACGACCAGGTTTGGCTCTCCTGGGACAAAACCGCAGGCGTGGTTCTCACGCAATGAACCAGACGGCGAGCGAAACAGCAGACAGGGCAGGCCGTAATTGGGGCCGGTTTTTCGTTATCGCCGTTCCCTATCTTTGGCTGCTCATCTTCTTTCTTGCGCCGTTTGCGATCGTGCTTCGCATCTCGTTTTCCGAGGTCGCGATTGCCATGCCGCCCTATTTGCCGGTGTTCGATCTATCGGAGGGACTGGACGCCTTTTGGCAGGATTTACGGTCACTATCCTTTGAGAATTACATCTGGCTCGCCGGCGACCCGCTCTACATCAACGCCTACCGGTCCAGCCTATGGATTGCAGCGGTTTCCACGGTTCTGACGCTGCTGATCGGCTTTCCCATCGCCTACGGCATGGCGCGCGCGCCGCACAATGTCCGCCCCATTCTGTTGATGATGATCATCCTACCGTTCTGGACCAGCTTTCTGATCCGCGTGTACGCCTGGATCGGCATCCTGAAGCCGGAAGGTCTTCTGACCTTAGTCGCGCAAACGCTTGGATTGATTGGTAGCGATGATCAGCTGCGCATCCTGAGCACCAATACGGCCGTCTATATCGGCATCGTTTATTCCTACCTGCCGTTCATGGTTTTGCCGCTCTATGCCGCGTTGGAGCGCATGGACGGATCACTCCTGGAGGCCGCGCAGGACCTTGGATGTCCGCCGCTGAAAACATTCTGGGTGATCACCGTCCCGTTGGCCATTCCCGGCATCATCGCAGGCTGCTTCCTGGTCTTCATCCCGGCGGTCGGTGAGTTCGTGATCCCCGATCTCTTGGGGGGATCCGACACGCTGATGATCGGACGAACGCTATGGGCGGAATTCTTCTCCAACCGCGATTGGCCGGTTTCCTCGGCAGTCGCGGTCATCCTGCTCCTGGTACTGATCATTCCCATCGTCGCCTTCCAGCATTTCCAGCAAAAGCAGCAGGAGCGCATGTCGTGAGGGTGTGGCGATGACGAACTCCTCTGGCGGCTACACACCACCCGCCGATCTGCCGACCTTTGGACGCGGCCTGTCGTTTCTGGACGCGCCGATGGGCAACCGCGATGCAGATTTTGTTGTTGCTGGTGTGCCGATGGATTGGGCGACATCCAATCGTGCTGGAACCCGCGAAGGTCCGAACGCGATACGCGCCGTTTCGCGCCTGCTCTTCGATGGTGGCCACCCGACAATTGGCGCTGATCCAAAAGATCTCGATCTTTCCGACATCGGAAACTTTGATGTGCGGATCGGCGACATCGCGCAAAGCCACCAGATGATTGAAAACCAAGCGTCGGGTCTGAACCATTTGTGTACCTTGGGCGGCGACCATTCCATTGCGCTGCCGCTGCTGCGCGCCGCCTCAAAGAAACACGGTCCGCTTGGCATGGTGCAGTTCGATGCACACACCGACACCTGGGAAGAGAATTTCGGCCAGGAACTGGCCCATGGCACGCCGTTCTTTCACGCCATCAACGAAGGTCTGATCGATCCAAAACGGATCATCCAGATCGGCATTCGCGCCCCAATGGAAGCCGATCTTCTGCGAGCCACACGCGATACGGGGATGACCATCCTGTCCGCTGAAGACGTCCATGAGATGGGGCCAGCCAAGACTGCCGATACGATCTTCGATGTCGTCGGCGATAGTCCGACCTATCTAACGTTCGATGTCGATGCGCTCGACCCAGCCTTTGCGCCGGGCACGGGCACGCCGGAGATGGGGGGGCTCCATAGCTGGCAGGCGCGGGCGATCCTGCGCCGGCTCATGCCGGTCCAGTTCATCGGCATGGATGTGGTCGAGGTCTCGCCGCCCTTCGACCATGCAGAGATCACCGCGCTCGCCGCCGCCACCGTCGTTTGGGATTATCTATCCCTTCAGGCTGCCAAGCGAGCGGGAGGTGCCGCATGAACCGAAATATGTCCTGGTTCAACGTGACCTCGCTTACGGTCGGCTTTGCCTTCCTTTATCTGCCGATCCTGATCCTGATCATCTATTCCTTCAACGAGTCGCGCCTCGTCACCGTTTGGGGTGGATTTTCCACCCGATGGTACGGCGAGCTGTTTCAGAACGAAGGCTTGATGGACGCAGCCTGGGTGACGGCCCGCGTGGCGTTCGTTTCGGCGACCATCGCCACGGTCTTTGGAACCATGGCGGCTATCGTTCTCGTGCGCTTGGGCAGGTTCAAGGGCCGCACGCTCTTCAACGGCATGATCTACGCGCCGCTGGTGATGCCCGAAGTCATCACCGGTCTGTCGCTCCTGTTGTTGTTCGTCGCGATGGGCTTTGCACGGGGTTTCTGGACTGTCGTCATCGCCCACATCACCTTTTCTATGTGCTACGTTGCGGTGGTCGTGCAGTCGCGGCTGATCACGTTCGATGAAAGCCTGGAAGAAGCGGCCCAGGACCTTGGGTGTCCGCCAGGCAAAAGCTTCTTCCTCATCACCTTGCCGGTGATCCTGCCGGCGGTTTTGGCGGGCTGGATGCTGGCCTTTACACTCTCGCTCGATGATTTGGTGATCGCGAGTTTTGCTACTGGTCCAGGGGCAACGACGCTGCCGATCAAGATCTACTCGCAGATCCGGCTGGGCGTGACGCCGGAGATCAACGCGATCTGTACGATCTTGATCGCCCTTGTCGCGTTAGGCGTCATCTCTGCGTCGCTGGCGTCCAAGCACCGAATGATACGATCGCGGCAGACTGCAAATTAGCGGTCGAGCGCCCGCAGGTCCGGCAGGATCAGCGGCGCCGTCCAGGTGCCCCGTACGTCGAAAGGCACCACGATCGTCTCGTCATTACCGGCAATTGCTGTGGCCCCTGACAAGTTCAACGTCCGATTGGCGATTTCGCTTTGCCCGCCCATTGTCACGCTGACGCGCTCGGTTGCCATCGCGATATCGCTTGCTTGCAGATAGCCGTCCCGCGCGAAGAGTGTTGCTGACAGCGTTTCCAAAGAGGTCTCACCGCCAAAAGCGAAGGAGGAAAACTCAAAGCTTCCGTCAACAAAGCTGGCACCCAAGGCGTCGATGTCCAACCCATTGACGACGGCGCTTTCCACGCCAATTGCGGCGTCACCGGCCATCGTTTCCAAAAGCTCTGCCAGTGTCTCGCCTTCGCCTGATGCCATGGCTTGCATCGCCAGCGTACCGGTAAGACGTGGCTCGTCTTGAAAGGCCGACAGGAAGGGTCCGAGCTGCAACTCGGCAGCCGAAAGATCGATGCCGGCAGTGAAACTATCGCCATTCCGAGCCAGCGTCAGACTGCCCCGCAAGGCCCCGCCATAGGCAAGGCTCTCACCGATCCCAACCACCATTTGCCCGTCCGACAGAAGCACCGATCCTGCGGTTTCGCCCAAACTGAACTGCGACGTCAGCACTTCGCGGGTCGCAAACCGAACGTCGATGTCCATCGGGCTGGCAAACACATTGGGCACAGGAAGAAAGCGCCAATCGCCAGGTTCCTCGGCGGTGGTTGTCGGCCGGATTGTGTCGAGATAGGCGGAAAGATCGAGCCGGTCGAAATCCAGCGTACCTTGAATGGATGGACGCCCGCGCGCGCCCTCGGCTGTTTCATAGCCGTCCAGATCGAGTGTCAGCACGCCTTCCGCATCATTGCCATCAAGGCTCAGCGATGAATCGGTCAAGTCGATCGCAAGGCCGACCAAGTTCATGTCGGCGTCCAGCCGGAACGCGCCAAAGGTCGAGCCAGCGCCGAAATCCGAACCCAGCCAGCTGGCTGCACGGCGCATTGAGGGCGAGGAGACGGCAAGCGAACCACTCGCCTGCCAGGGCAGGGCGTTTTCGCCGCTCGAACCCGGCGAGACCGTTCCGTCAAACTGCAGGCGAAGGGGGGCGCCTTGGACTGAGAGCACCACGCCGCTGGTCGAGCCTGGTTGCGCCAAGGCCGCCGGTTGGTCGAGTGAGGCTGTCACCTCGATAGCCTCGCCGCGCCAAATCGCCGATCCGCTAATCGCCGCTCGCGTCGAACTGTTCGCCCAGGAGAGCGTCAGGTCGGCGCTGGAAACGGTCTCATCGAGCCCGCGCACCTCATCCACAATCTGAAGCGTCCCATCGGTGATGCGAAAGCGCCCAAGTTGAAGCCCGGCGCCGGCAACGCGGTTGGGTTCAAGCGCTGTCACCAGATCACTGCCTTCCAGTCCCCAATTGGATTGGCCATCGGACGTGCGCAGAAATCGGATTGTTGGGCGTGTCATTTCGAACGACGCCAGCTCAACACGGCCAAAAAGCAGGGAAAAGGGGCGGACCGCACCGCGCAACGTCTCGGTGACGATGAGCGCGTTCTCTGCGCCCGGCAGATCGCCGGCGATGACCACATCGGAGAGCTCGACAGACAGGTTCGGAAAGACTTGAAGCGCCTGGTCTCCGCGCAGCGTGACCGCCCGTCCAGTCAACTCAGAGATTTGGCTTGCGACCTGCTCGCGCACCATTTGCGACGACATCAGATAGGGCAGCGAAAATACCAAAGCGCCAAGGCCGATCGCCAGGATGGCAATACCGATAAGGAGGCGGCGGATCATGGCGGCTGCTTTCTGAGCAAAACGCGGCGAGACTGCGGCATGAGATGGTGTGCGAAGGGATCCCATCGAATGGACCGCACAAGCGCAATGCCATGACGTTGGCGGAAAACCAAGGGCGCGGACAAGGCGAGCCGCAGATGATCACAATCAATGCTGAAAACCGGCTCGCCTTTACCCTGCGCCGAAATGTTGCGTCTCTTCGGCAACATTTCCCTTGCACGGTGGGAACCGTGCGGTAAGTCTCACTCTCGGTTCGGCAAAACATAGCCAGACCTGGCATTGCATCTGGATGGATGGTTTGGCGTCTTCCGCGCACACCGACGACTTTGAGGACCCGCACAGCGTTCTGTGCCGTCGCAAGCTCGCACGCCTGCTGGGCGAGAACCCGCGCCTGGCGCTGATCGTCACGCTTGCCACCAGCCTGCTCGCGCTTCCGCTGGCGGTGATCGTGTTTTCGTTTTTGCAGCCGGCTGCCGGGTCAACCCTCGGCGATCTGGCCGACACCGTCCTACCGCGCTACATCGCCAACTCCGCAATGCTTGGGCTCACAGTCGCTGTCGGCGTTTCGGTTATCGGCACGGGCACGGCCTGGCTTGTGACCGCCTGCCAGTTTCCTGGGAGGCGAGCCTTCGAATGGCTGCTGATCTTGCCGCTCGCGGTGCCGGCCTATGTGATGGCGTACGCTTACACCGATTTCCTGTCGCATCCGGGGCCTGTGCAGTCGCTCCTGCGTGAACTGACCGGCTGGGGGCCGCGCGACTATTGGTTCCCGCGTATCCGCTCGCTGGAAGGCGCGGCGGTCATGTTCACCTTCGTTCTCTACCCTTATGTGTACCTTTTGGCGCGCACGGCCTTTCTTACCCAGTCAGTGTCCGCATTCGAAGCGGCCCGCGTGCTGGGCCGGCCCCCTTGGCAAGCGTTTGTGAAAGTCGCTTTGCCCATGGCGCGCCCGGCAATCGTGATCGGGACGGCGCTGGCATTGATGGAAACGCTGGCCGACTACGGCACCGTTGCCCATTTCGCGGTGCCGACCTTTACCACCGGCATCTACCAATCCTGGTTTTCCATCGGAGATCGGGTGGCTGCGGCACAGCTTGCGGGCGCGCTGCTGATGTTTGTTTTCGCGCTCATCTGGATCGAGCGCATGCAGCGCGGTAAGGCGCGCTACCAGACCAGCCGTGCCACGCTTCCCATTCAACGGTTTCGCCTGCGCGGATGGGCGGGTTTCGGCGCATTGGTGTTCTGTGCCTTGCCATTTACCATCGGGTTTCTTCTGCCCGTCGTGCTGCTGCTCGATCTGGCGATTGAGGGAGGCCACTCGCTGTTTGGGCCGCGCTACGCCAGCTTCATCAAAAACTCGTTTTTGCTGGCAAGCCTTGCGGCGCTCTTCACCGTCATCATCGCGATCGCCCTGCCAACCGTCCAGCGGATGACCAAGGCACCGGTTCTTTCGCTAGCTTTGCGGTTTGCCGCGCTTGGTTATGCCATACCTGGCTCGATCATCGCCGTCGGCATCCTCATTCCAATGGCAGGCTTCGACAATTGGCTCGACGGTTTGATGCGTGAGCGCTTCGGCATCTCCACTGGCCTACTGCTCACAGGCACGATCCTCGGTCTGCTTTTCGCTTACACCGTGCGCTTTCTGGCGGTGGCGCTTGCGCCGGTGGAAAGCGCCTTTGAACGCATCACGCCGCATATGGACGATGCGGCCCGCGTACTTGGCGCGCGCAAGACGCGGGTGTTCACAAGCGTCCATGCGCCGCTGCTGAAGGGCGGGATCCTGACAGGTGCTCTGATTGTTTTTGTTGATGTGATGAAGGAATTGCCGGCGACCTTGATCTTACGCCCCTTTAATTTCGAGACGCTAGCGACACAGGCTTTTCGTCTGGCATCCGACGAACGCTTGGCCGAAGCCGCAACGCCGTCACTTGTCATTGTAGCGGTCGGCCTTATCCCGGTGTTTCTCATCAGCCGCCAGATTAGGCGACTGAGAGAAGATGCCAAAGTGCTTGATCAACTGCCCAAATAGGGCAGGTCGATCTAGCGCAACGATAGCCGGACGATTTCAACGCAGATGATGATCGTCGCGAGATAGCCCGCGGTAAACAGGATCGGCCGGATCGGCATCCTGGCCCACCCCATGATCATGCCCAGCGCGTGGCCAACGCGCATGAGCACGAAGGCGACCGCCGCAACTTGAATTGCCAGGCTCGATACCCCCAGCAAATGGGCCATCAGGATGGCGCCGGCAAACGGCACATATTGCTCGACCAGATTGAGATGGGCCCGATTGGCCCGCTGAACCCAGTCGGGAAACTGGGTGAGGTCCGGCGGGCGGGCAAAAGGGTCAGCCCCGGCGATGGGGTAGGTGTTGACGCCAATAATGTAGGGGATCCAGAGGCTCGCAACCAAAACCGTTGCCAGGAGCAGCATCGAAAATTCCAGGCTCATTGGGCCGCTCCGGCTTGGTCGGAGTATTTCACGGCTTTGCCCGTTTCCATCCAGGTTTTGAGACCGGCGAGCGTGCGATTCCAACCATCGGCAACGCCTTCTTGCCCTACCGGAATGTTGTAATGCTCCAGTGTTAGCTTGCAGAACTCAGCCTGCGGTTCGATCAGGTAGACGAAGCGTGAGGGCTCAAGGTCTACATCCGGGCCAGCCCAATGCGGCTCGAAGGTACTCTCAATGCGCGTTTTCGGGTCCAGATGGGTCTCGGAGCAGATCAGCATCAGCCCATTGTCGGGCGTGCGATAGATCAGTTGATTGTCGTCCCGCTCGCAGGATCCTGCCAGGAAGTTGTACTGCTGGTTGGCGTCGGCGTCGGTCAAGGCGTCCCACAGCGCGTCCTGCGTTGTGTGAATGAACGTGCTCATGACGAAATCGGGTTTGGGATCGGACATGGCGGTGTCCCTTTCAAGTTGCGCCTTAAGGTCCAACAGCCCTCGGGCGGCAGGCTTCACAAGAAGCGGTTCCATCCATCGGTCGATGGCCTCTTGGAGCGGAACCACGTTGAGATAGTGGTGCTTGAAACGTCCCGACTTGCGGGTCACCACCAGCGACGCATCCTCCAAAACCTTCAAATGCTTCATGATCCCAAAGCGGGTCATGGTCACATGCCTCGCCATGGCTTCTTCCAGCGCGCCGAGCGTTTGCCCGTCGTTTTGGCGAAGTTCATCAAGAAGCTGACGACGAGTTTCGTCGCCAAGAGCTTTGAAGATCGCGTCCACATCCGCCATTATGTGCCTAAATAGTCACGTGTCAATAAGGTCACCTATAAAAGGTGACGAATCGGGCACATATTAGGAGTTGGTGCCTGTATCGGCTATGCGGCGCGTGAGTGCGTATCGCCATTGTCCCAAACAAAAACGGCCAGCACCTAGGTGCTGGCCGTTCCTGCTGGTGGGGTTCCCGCGCAGACAATCGGGGGGGATTCGGGGGTCCCGGGGGGATTGCCTAACCGATGGGAAGAGAAGTGTTCCGCCGAACTGAAATCGCCCGGACAAGCGCTTCAGAGGGCGACCCCACCCGCATTGGTGCGGCTTAAGGGTAGCCCACGCGATTGTAGATCTCTTGCGCAAGGGCTTGGTTCTCGCCAAGCGCAGTCAGGTTCAGCGTGTCCTGGCGGAACAAGCCAAGCTCGGCGACCGACGGCGACAGAGCGATGCCCATGACGGCGGGATATTCGTCATTGCCAGCCGAGAAGTATTCCTGCGCCTGATCGCTCGCCAGATACTCCAAGAACAACGCGGCGTTGTCGGGGTTCGGAGCGTTGGCGGCGATACCCGCGCCGGAAATGTTGACATGCGTGCCAATGGTTTCCTGGTTCGGGAAGACCCAGCCGATATTCTCCTGGTCTTCCGCCGACAGGCCGCTGACGTCGGTGCGGATCGCGCGGGCAAAATAGTAGGTGTTGCCGACAACGATGTCGCATTCGCCTGAGACCAGGGCGCGCAGCTGATCGGTGTCACCACCTTCCGGCTGGCGGGCGAAGTTGCTGTAAAAACCTTCCGCCCACTCTTCGGCAGCGTCTTCGCCGATATGGTCGATCAAGGCTGCGAGCAGCGACAGCATGTAGATGTTGCCGGAGGAACGGGCGCAAACCATGCCTTCATACTGCGGGTCGGCCAAATCCTGATACGTCAATGGCGGGTTTTCGACGCGATCCTTGGCATAGAAGATGACACGGGCGCGCTGCGAAAATCCATACCAGTGGCCGTCAGGGTGGCGCAGGTAGGAGGGAACGCGCATGTCGAGCGTGCCCGATTCATAAGGCTGGAAAAGCCCCAACTGGTCAGCGCGATAGAGGCGTCCAGCATCGACTGTCATCAGAATATCGGCTGGGCTGTTGGCCCCTTCACTGACCATCCGCTGAATAAGTTCATCGGCACTTGCTTCGATGCGGTTGATGGTGACCCCGGTTGCTTCTTCGAAATCGGAATAGAGCCGCTCATCGGTGTCATAGTGCCGTGATGAGTAGAGGTTCAGTTCGCCATCGGCCAAAGCTGGCGCGGCGAGGCCGACAATGCCAAGCGCGACGATGCCTGTGTAGGCAGCGCTGCGAAGCGAAGATGTAAGCATGGGGGAGTCTCCGGTTCGGGGCCGGACAGCGTACCAGCCGCCAGCCTGTGTCAAGGAATTTGGACGGTGGTGATCGTCCACGGCCGAACGCTAAGCGCAGGAAAAGTTGCGGGTCAATATAAACTTCAAAAAAATCGCAAGAAATTGCGACTTTGTCGCATCTAGTTTGAAACGGCTCTAAACTTTGCCCGCAAAATCACGCTATCACTTTGGAATTGTTATAAATTAAAGGAGATGGCGGCCATCGCACAAATCGCGGAGTCGCAATCGCAGATCGCCATTTGCCTGCGCGGCCGGAGACCGTTACTCAGCCAAAACCCGCTGCGAGGGGAAGGTCATCATGGCTAGCGTGCCTTCGCCCGGCGTGGACTCCAGCCCAAACTGCGCGCGGTTAGCCTCCACCAAAGCTTTGGTGAGCGGCAGGCCAAGACCGGTGCCGGTGATCACCTGGTTCAGCGTCGTTGGCACTTGGCGGAACGGCTCCAGCGCCAACTCCACGTCGGCAGCGTCCATGCCCCGCCCCGTGTCACGAACCCGAAGCGAAACCTCGCCGGAAGGCTCGTAGAGCGTCGACACAATAATCTGCCCACCCGGGTCGGTGAACTTGATCGCGTTGGACATCAGATTGAGCACGACCTGGCGCACTGAGCGAATGTCGGCCACGACCTTGGGTAGGCTCAGCGGCAGGGACGTGCGCACGATAATCCGGCTCTGGTTGGCCTGCGGCTGCATGATCGCCAGGCATTGCTGCACGACGTCATTGAGATCGACCTCGCCGAACGATAGCTCCATTTTGCCCGCTTCGATCTTCGACAGATCAAGCAAATCGTTGAGCAAGCTCATCAAGTGCTCGCCGGAGGTGTGGATATCGCGCAGATATTGGCGGTAGCGTTCCGATCCCACTGGCCCGAAACGCTCTTCCAACATCACCTCGGAGAAGCCGATAACGGCGTTCAGTGGCGTACGGATTTCATGGCTGACACGAGCAAGAAAGTCTGACTTATGCGCGCTCGCCTCTTCGGCGGCCTTGCGCGCTTCGACCAGATCGGTCTCGGCCTGCTTGAACGGCGATAGATCGCGCAGCACAGCGCAATAGGTCGCTGGTTCATCATCGGTCAGGCGGCCAAGCGTCATGAACACCGGCACCAACCCACCTTGGGCGGTGATGCACTCCAGCTCACGGCCTTCGTTAAACAGCGACAGGCGCCCTTGGCCGGCAATGTCTTCCAGATAGTCGAGCGCGGTCTGTCGACTGTCTTCGGGAAAGAGCAGGCGGAACGGACGACCGATCAAATCCTCAGCGGCATACCCGACCAGTGCCTGCGCTGCCTGATTGAGGTCTTTGATCTCGCCCTCGCCATCGAGTGTCACAACGCCGTCGCTGGCCAGATCGATGATGGCTTCAAGCTCGCCGATACGCGCGCGCACCAGCGGCAGGGCGCCATCGCTGGCATTGGCGCCGGCAATCGCCCCTGTGGCGATACCAGCAGCGCCAGCGGCGAGCAGTGAGGCATCCTGCGAAGCTTCTTGTGTTTCGCTGTCGGCAGGCGTGTGTTCGCGCAAGGATAGAAGGGCTGCCGCCTGGCCGTCCCAGCGGACGCTTTGCACCCGTCCGGTAACCTGCAGGGTCGAGCCATCGGGCCGAACCAAGGTCATCGCGCCGTTACCTTCATCCATCCCGTCGGCAAACAGCGCTTCGATCTGCCCCAGCTCTTTCAAAGCCGGCACATTGGGCCGGCCGGAAAGGTCGAGCGCGGCGTGGTTGGCGTAAAGGATGCCATCGTCTGAATAGATGATCACGCCCAGCGGCAACCGATCGAGCACCATGCGCTCGGCGTTGGGTTCGGTACGCGTGAATGGCAGAACCTGCGCACCGCTGTTCTCAGACGATGTTTGGTCTTGATCACTGCTCAATTGATGCCCATCGGCGGTTTCAGGCGCATCTTCAAGGATGGCAATCTGGCTCTCACCGCCGGCCATCGGGATCACTGCGCCTGGCGGGCTGTGGTCGTCGGTGTGCGCCGCATCGTGATGGAAGGCTTGCGCCCCTCTGTCGTCATTTTCGCCGTCGCGGCCCGTGATACGCGCACCGAGACGACGCGCGATTTCTTGAAAGGTCAGGCGCTCGGGCTTGCTGAGGTCAGCATCATCGAGCTGATCTGCAGCCGGCGCGGGCGCTGGCTCATTGGTATCATCCTCGGCGCCTGCAACGCCGCCGGCCACGCCGCCTGCAAGTCCTGCCGCGATCCCGGCGGCCACAGCCTGCATGGCATTCACAGTCTCGGCCGGAAACGCGTCATCGGTTGTGGATGTGTCTTCCGGTTCCATCGGCGCCGCGTTGGTCGCCCAGAGACCAGCGGCCTCAGCTTCTGTCGGCTCCAACTGGTCAGTGAGCGCGGAAATGTGCCGCGAGGCAGCATCTTCTTCGTTCAGCGCTTGGATCGGTTCATCCGTCCAAAGCCCTGCCGCTTCTGCCTCGTCGGTTTCAAGGCTGTCATCTATCGCTTGGACAGATGGCACTTGGTTTGCTGATTCAGGCGTTGGTTGCGCGAGCGCGCCTGCGATGCCGGCCGCCAGCGCCGAGGCAGCAGCGGCGACGGTTGCGCCACCGGGCACCTGCGCGGTTGTTGCTATTGTCGGTGAAGCATCTGGTTCGTCAGCTGGCATGTCCGGCTCACTGGCGAACAACCCAGCAGCTTCCGCAGAGTCCTCGTCCATCGGCAAAGCGTCCAATGCCGTAACAGTGCGCACCGATTGCGCGGCGCCGCTCTCTTCGATGCTCGCGTCCGACGCCGCAGGTTCGGCAACAAGTCCGGCTGCCTCCGCCCCGCTGTAGCTCAGCGGTTCGACCGCAAGCGCGGTCACTGGCTCTGGAGCCTTGTGCGGCTCGTCTTCCGTTTCGGAAGCCGGCTCGGCTGGTGCCGCGGGTGATGCCTTACCGGTTAGAACGGTGCCAAAGACACGCAGCCGCCCATCATCCTCGTCAAACGCCGAAAGCCGCACCGGCGCGACCAGATCATGGCCGGTGATCGGCCAGAGCACGTCATGCTCGCTGAACCGACGCCGCTCATCGATCCCGTGAAAGACAGCCGCCGGTAGGTCGCCGAGCTGGGCGAGCAACGCCTCAGTCGCGACCTCACCATTGCTGATGGCGGTCTCGGTGCCAACAGCGTCAGCCAGTCCGCTTGAAAGGTCTTCGACCCTGCCGTTCTGGTTCACCATGAACGAGAAGCGATGCGGGCGCGAGCGCGGCTTGAACGTGAAATCTGGTCGGGCGGATACCGAGGTTTCCTCAATATCGACTGCATCAGGATCAGCGTCTTCAGTTGCAGGAGCATCGGGAGTCTCGGTTGGCGCATCAAACGACGGGCTGGTGATGTCCAACGTAAAGGCTGGCTCCGGCTCGGACTCTGCGAACTCGACTGCCGGTTGGTCGGCCGGGCTTTCTATGCTCGCCGGTTCGCGCGCCTGCTCACTGTCTGGTTCGTCGGCAACAGGGTCCACCGCCGGCACTGTTCGGGTTCGGCTGGCGTTTCCAAGCGCAAGCACGGCAACATTATCGCCGAGCGTCACAGCGCGGCAGGTCGCCACAAGCGTTTCCTGATGGCCACCGGCATTGACGCGCAGGATTTCGATCCGGCCACGACCGCCAAGCCCGACTTGCGTGCGCGCAACAGCTTGGAGGGATCGCATGGCAGGGGCAGATGGCGCGACCTCAACGCCCTGCAAGGATTCCAATTCCAAGGATTCGAGCCCTGCCTCATTCGCCCAGATCAGCGTCGAGCCGTCACCACTCCACACCCAGGCGGGGCGTGAATCGTGCGGGTCGATGAGCTGCGCGGCCTGAGCGCGCAAATCGTGAAGGGCCGGGTCGTCGTGGCTCATGGCACCTGAATGACACATGTTGGCGAAGCGCCGAAATTTACACTTTCTTCATAATGGTGAAGCGCGGCCCGAGTCCACGCACCATCGCCGCTGGCCCGAACCGATCCAAATTAGGGTAAACGGCCGTCCTGATTGTCCCTTCGCTCTTAGCAGTTCTGCGGGGATGCGGTAAAAGACGAGATTGAGTACAACAAGCGAACCCCTTTTCAGGACAGGCGAAAAACGGAGCCAGCCATGACGACGCCACCCAAGTTAGAAGTTCCCGAGGCGATGCGTGATTTCGCCGATCAGAGCGTTTCGCAAGCGCGCAAGGCCTTTGACACCTTCATGTCCAACGCCCAGTCGGCCGTCGGCAAGATGGAAGACAGTGCTTCAAACGCGCAGGCGACCGGAGCCGACATGCAGAAGGACGCGATGGCCTTTGCCGAGGACCAGGTGACCAGCGCGTTCGAACTGGCGCAGAAGATGGTGCGCGCCAAAGATGCCCAAGAACTGATGGAACTGCAGGCCACCTATATGCGCCAGCAGATGGAAGCCGTGACGCGGCAGACCAAGGATATGGGTGATAAGATGACGGCGGTTGCCAAGGACGCTGCCGACAGCATGAAGCCGTAACATCCTCATCCCATGGCAAGAATTTAGGGCGCTTCGGCGCCCTTTTTCGTTGGTCAACTCGATCAACTGGCTCATGGCAAAAATCGATCCGTGTTTGTGCGATGCAAAAGAAATGTTGCAATGCACAATAAGTGGTGCTATATACCCTTCAACGCTGGCTCAAAGAGCGATGCCCAGCGCGTTGAGGACCCAACAGTGCGGTCCACCCTTATAAAGCGCCGAAAGGATGAGACCCATGGCCACTGCTAAGAAACCAACTGCAGCCAAAACTGCACAAGCCCAAGTTACCGAAGTGATGGAAACCATCGAAAACAACGTCACTGAGCTGTTCCCGATGTCGACCGCCGACGTTCCGGAAGCTTTCCGCGACATGGCCGAAAAAGGCGTTGCCCAGGCACGCGACGGCTACGCGAAAATGAAAGCCGCCGCTGAAGAAGCAACCGATGTTCTTGAAGAGTCGTTCGAAACCGCGCGTGCCAACTCGCTCGATCTGTCGACCGCATCGTTGGATGCCGCCAAAGCCAACATCGACGCTGGCTTCGCGTTCATGAAAGACTTCATGGCCGTCAAGAGCGTCTCGGAAGCTGTTGAACTGCAAACCGCTTTTGCACGCGAGCGTTTCGACGCCTCGTCCGCACAGGCCAAAGACATGCAGGCCAAAGTGACCAAAATGACCGAAGAAGCTGCCAAGCCGGTCAAAGATGCCATGGCGAAATCCATGGAAGCTTTCAAAGCTGCCTAATCAGCTTTGAGCCCATCGGGCGAAGCGCCAAGTACTCTGCGTTATCGCTTCGCCTGACCCCTTTTGAAAACCCGGTCTGTGGATCAATCCATGGGCCGGGTTTTTGTGTTTGGAGCGGCAAGCCTCCGTCTTGCATTCGCTGCATGATCGGACTAAACAGCCGCTCTCGCCAATGCGTTTTTCGCAACTTGGCTTTGTGCAGCAGTAGCTCAGCTGGTTAGAGCGCCGGTTTGTGGAGCCGGAGGCCGGTGGTTCGACCCCACCCTGCTGTACCATCCCTCTCCTAGACTGCCGTCGTGTTGGTTCCAGCCGTTGCTGGAGAATTGTGCAGTGCACACAACGGGTTGCTAGTTTTCAGCGCCGCTGACCCATTGCGCAGTCGCGCCTATTAGGTCTAGGTTCAACGCTTGGACAGCCATTGGCGTCCAGACAAGCGCGCAAGAGCCCGAAGAGGCCAGCCGCGCGACACTATCTTCGAGGGAGACATTAATGAAACTCAAGACAACTGCGCTCACGTCCATGGCTTTGGCTGCGGGCTTGGCGCTGGGAACCGGCAGCGCGTTTGCGCAACAGCAGTTCTTTTCCATTGGCACCGGTGGTGTCACCGGCGTGTACTATCCAACCGGTGGTGCGATCTGCCGTTTGGTGAACCAGAACCGCCGCGACCATGGCTTCCGCTGCTCTGTGGAATCAACCGGTGGGTCCATCTTCAACATCAACACCGTGCGCTCCGGCGAGTTGGAGTTTGGCGTTGCCCAGTCTGACTGGCAGTTCCACGCGTTCAACGGCACCTCGCGCTTTGAAGATGCCGGCCCATTTGAAGAGCTGCGGGCTGTCTTCTCTGTGCACCCTGAACCGTTCACGCTGATCGTCCCTGGCGATTCTGAAGTGGACTCGTTCGACGATTTGCGCGGCCTTCGCGTGAACGTCGGCAACCCAGGTTCCGGCCAGCGTGCAACCATGGAAGTCGTCATGGACGCCTTCGGCATCACCATGGACGACTTCGCCGTCGCTACCGAGTTTCAGGGCGCTGAAATGGCCCAGGCACTCTGCAACGGTCAGATCGATGCGATGATCTACACCGTGGGTCACCCCGCTGCGGCCATCACCGAAGTGTCGACAACTTGCGATGCGCGGTTGGTGGACGTGACCGGTCCTGAGATCGATCAACTGATCGAAGAGAACAGCTATTACCGTACCGCCACCATCCCCGGCGGCATGTACAATGGCACAGACGAAGACGTGACCACCTTCGGTGTGGGCGCAACCTTCGTGACGTCCGCCGCTGTGGACGAGGAAATCGTCTACACCGTTGTGAAGGGCGTGTTCGACAACTTCTCGGACTTCACCGGTCTGCACCCGGCGTTTGCCAACCTGACCGAGGAAGCCATGATTTCCGATGGTCTGTCAGCACCGCTTCATGACGGTGCGGCTCGCTACTACCGCGAACGCGGTTGGATCGAATAAGCCAACATTGAGAAAGGGCTGGGCGGAGACGCTCAGCCCTTTTTCTTCGCCATACAGCCTGTCTTCAACGTGGGGATGAAAACAGGTCGGTCGATGGAGTATTGCACAGCGCCAAGCGCGTGCATGAGGTGGGCAGCTTACAAAGAGCGCCGCTCAGGGGGATGATGATGAGCAGTCAAGACACGGCGGCAGGTGCGCAGCCAGAGGCTGAAAAGCCCAAGATCGATGTGGATGAGATCGTCGCGGAGGCCGATTCCGGCTCACGTGTTGTGCCCGGCAAGGTTGGCTTCACGATCGCCGCCATCGCGTTTATCTGGTCAACCTTCCAGCTCTATATCGCCTCGCCGCTGCCGTTCATTCTGACGGAACTGACAGGCGTCAATTTCACGTTCAACAATGTCGAAGCGCGCAACGTCCATTTGGCCTTTGCGCTCATTTTGGTGTCGTTCGCCTATCCGCTTTACAAGGGCGCACCCAAACATGCGGTACCTTGGTACGATTGGCTGCTGGCGGCTGTTGGTGCGATCTGCTGTCTCTATCTGATTTTCGTCAAGGAATCGCTGGTCATGCGCGCCGGTCTGCCTACGGTGGCCGACCTCACCGTTTCAGCCGTCGGCATGACCTGTCTGGCCATCGGCGTTTACCGTGCGCTCGGCTTGCCCATGCTGGTCGTGGCTGGCGTTTTTCTCATCTACACCTTCTTCGGCAATCAACCTTGGATGCCAGAGGTTATTCAGTGGCGCGGCGCCTCGTTCGGCAAGGCCATGTGGCACTACTGGATGCAGACCGAAGGCGTGTTCGGCGTGGCGCTTGCCGTGTCGGCCACGATGATTTTCCTGTTTGTGCTTTTCGGCTCGCTGCTGGAGCGGGCAGGGGCCGGCTACTATTTCATCAAGCTCGCCTTCGCTCTGCTTGGTCACCTGCGTGGTGGTCCGGCGAAGGCGGCCGTTTTGGCCTCCGCGGCGTCCGGCCTTTACTCCGGTTCGTCCATCGCCAACGTGGTGACCACTGGCACCTTCACCATCCCATTGATGAAGAAGACCGGTTTTAAGCCGGAAAAAGCCGGCGCGGTTGAGGTTGCCTCATCCACCAATGGCCAGCTGACCCCGCCGGTTATGGGCGCTGCAGCCTTCCTGATCGCTGAGTTCACCGGCATTTCCTACACCGACATCTTGAAGCATGCGCTCGTACCGGCGCTCATTTCCTACATTGCGCTCATCTACATCGTGCATTTGGAAGCTCTCAAGCTCGGCCTCAAAGGCATGGAGAAACCAACAGCCACCGACACGTTGGCGCAAAAGCTGATCGGTTTCCTCACCGGATTCCTTGGCCTCGCCGCCTTGGGCGGCTTGGTCTATTTTGGTCTTGGCTGGGTGAAGGAAGCTTTCCCAAGCATGGGTCTATGGACCGGCATTGCACTGTTTATTGCGGCCTATCTGGTGTTGCTGCGTATCGCCGCGCAACGCCCCGACCTGCCGATTGACGATCCCAACGCCGACATCAAGGTGCTGCCGCGACCCGGCGAAGTGGCAATGACCGGTCTGCACTTCCTGCTGCCGATCGTGGTGCTCTTGTGGTGCATTCTCATCGAGCGCCTGTCACCGGCTTTCTCGGCCTATTATGGCACGCTGTCGATGATCTTCGTGGTCGTCACCCAGCATCCCTTGAAAGCCATGTTCCGTGCTGGCACGGAGTTTGCCGAGGAACCGGCGTCGGCTGAGTGGCGACGCGGGCTCGAAGACTTCGTGTACGGCATGATCGCCGGCGCTCGCAACATGATCCCGATCGCCGTGGCGACCGGTGTTGCCGGTGTCATCATCGGTACGGTCACGCTCACCGGCGCGCACCAAGTGGTGGGCGACTTTGTGGAGTTCCTGTCCGGCGGCAACCTCATCCTGATGTTGTTGCTCGTGGCGGTGATGAGCCTGCTGCTTGGCCTTGGACTGCCAACGACCGCCAACTACATCGTTGTGTCGTCGCTGATGGCGCCTGTGATTGTCTCGGTTGGCGCCAGCCAAGGCCTCGTCGTGCCGCTGATCGCGGTCCACTTGTTTGTGTTCTATTTCGGCATTCTCGCTGATGACACGCCGCCCGTTGGCCTTGCTGCCTTCGCGGCCTCGGCGATCTCCGGTGGCGATCCAATCAAGACAGGCTTGCAAGGCTTTGCCTACGACATTCGTACCGCGCTGCTGCCGTTCCTGTTCATCTTCAACACCGAGCTTTTGCTCATCGATGTCGGTCCGGCCAAGGCGATCTTTGTGTTTGCCGTCGGCGTGGTGGCGATGATGCTCTTTGCGGCGGCCACGCAAAGCTATTTCTTTGCCAAAAACCGTTGGTGGGAAACCATTGCGCTGCTGCTGGTCGCTTTCACTCTGTTCCGACCGGGCTATTGGCTCGATCAGGTGGATCCGCGCTATGAGTTTTTGCCGGGCACACAGCTGGCGGAAATCGCTGAATCGATGCCGGCTGATGCACGCCTGCGCATTGAGATTCGCGGGCCGGATTTCGACAATCTAGAGCGCATGACCCAGACCACCGTGCTGCTTGATCTTGGGGAAGAAGGCCCGGGTTCGGAGCGCTTGGAGCGCCAGGGCATTCTGGTCGTCAATGAAGGTGATCAGGCCATTCTGGAAGAGCCGTTTGCCGGCACGCCGTATTTCACGACGTTCCAGATGTTTGAGTTCTACGGCGATGAATTCGTGACGGTCGACAATGTTCAGATCGAACGCGATCGCATGCCCAAGGAGGTGTTCTACCTCCCGGCACTCCTGCTCCTCGGGTTCGTCATCATGATGCAGCGTCGCCGCCAGACCGTTCCGGCGTTCTAAAGAGAGGAAGGAGACAATCCATGTACAATCGTTTGCTCGTTCCTATCGATCTCGGCGATACCGAAAGCCTCGACAACGCCCTGCCTACGGCCGCAGCACTGGCCACCGGGGCTGATGCTGAAGTCCATGTCATGACCGTTGTTCCAACAGCAGGCATGGCGGTTGTGAGCTCCTACTTGCCAGAGGGTTTTGCCGATCGCGCAATGGATGGCGCGCGCGAAACACTCACCAAAGTGTTGGAAGAGAAAAAGGCTCTGTGTGGTCCCGTGACTTTGAAGGGCCACGTGACCAAAGGGTCCGTCTATCAGGAGATTCTCCACACGGCTGATGCGCTCAACTGCGATGCCATCGTCATGACCGCGCACAGCCCCGATCTGAAGGATTACCTCCTCGGGCCAAACGCGGCGCGCGTCGTGCGCCATGCCAAGCAAAGCGTGATGGTGATTCGAGCACCGTGAGTCAGGCGATGGCCAACGCGTGACCGACTATTCAAATTGACCGCCCATCATTCCGCGCCCAGCGCATAGGCCCAATGCAAAGTTGAAACTGGTGTTCGTGGCCAGTGCTGCTATAGCCGCGTGCCATCAACGCCAACCATGATGGATGCTATGCGCTCTCGCCACGTTTTTCCCCGCCACACCAAAGCCGACCTGCCAATTGCCGTGGGGGGAGATGGCCCATTCATTATCGATGCCGATGGCAAGCGCTATCTGGATGCCTGTGGTGGCGCGGCGGTTTCCTGCCTTGGCCATTCCGACCCCAAGCTGAAGGCTGCGCTGCACGAGCAGGTCGATCGCCTCGCTTATGCGCACACCAGCTTTTTCACGACCGACCCGGCAGAGGAGCTGGCCGAGCGTCTGGCGGATTTTTCGCCCGGTGACTTAAACCGCGTCTACTTCGTGTCCGGCGGTTCGGAAGCCATGGAGTCGGCACTGAAACTTGCCCGTCAGTTCCACATGGAAAATGGCGAGCCGAAACGGGCCAATATCATCGCCCGCCTGCAGAGCTATCACGGCAATACGCTGGGCGCTTTGTCAGCCGGTGGCAACCAATGGCGCCGCGCCCAGTTCGAGCCGATGCTGTCACCGGCCATGCACCATGTGTCTCCCTGCAACGCTTACCGAGGCCAGCAACCCGGTGAGAGCGACGCAGCCTACACCGACCGCCTGGCACAGGAACTGGAGGACAAAATCCAGGACCTTGGTCCGGAAACCGTGGCGGCCTTTGTTGCTGAGCCGGTCGTTGGTGCAACGATGGGAGCCGTGCCACCTGTCGAAGGCTATTTTCGCAAGATGAAGGCTGTGTGCGACCGGCATGGTGTCCTCCTGATCTTGGATGAGGTTATGTGCGGCATGGGGCGCACCGGCACACTGTTCGCCTGCGAGCAGGAAGGCATCGCGCCGGACATGATCGCCATTGCCAAGGGCCTTGGCGCGGGTGTTCAGCCGATCGGCGCGCTGCTGGTCTCCGACCGCATCTACGATACGATCGAAGCTGGGACCGGCTTTTTCCAACATGGACATACCTATCTCGGCCATCCGATGGCTTGCGCCATTGGCAATGCGGTTCTTGATCGCCTGGTAGATGATGATGTGCTTGGTCACGTAAACCCGACCGGCGCAAAGCTGCGTGATGCCCTGACCGCGCGCTTCGGCAATCATCCCAATGTCGGCGATATTCGTGGCCGGGGCCTTTTCCTCGGGCTTGAACTGGTCGCCGACCGTGGCACCAAGGAGCCGATGGGCCCGTCGCTGGGTGTCGCCGCGAAGGTCAAGAAACGCGCCATGGCTGAAGGGCTGATGTGCTATCCCATGGGCGGCACCATCGATGGCCAGCGGGGCGACCATGTTCTCTTGGCCCCGCCTTTCATCATTGAAGACGATCACATCGCAATGATCGTGGATCGCCTGGAAACGGCGATTACGGCAAGCTTGCCGCACTGATATGGCCGAACCCTTTTGGCGCGATCCTTATGTTCTGATGGTCGCGCCCAATGGCGCCCGCCGGGCAAAGGCCGATCATCCCGCCTTGCCGATGACGCAGGGTGAAATTGTTGAAGCCGTTGCAGAGTCCCACAGTGCCGGTGCCCACGCAGCCCATGTGCATGTGCGCGATGAGAATGGCCAACACGTTCTCGATGCGGACCAATGCCTTCGCCTTTCTGACGCGTTGCGCTCGCGCTGTGGCGACGATCTCATCATCCAGATCACCTCCGAGGCAGTCGGGCGCTACACGCCCGAGGATCAGCGGCAACTGGTGCGCGCGGTTCAACCGGAAGCGGTCTCTATCGCGTTTCGCGAACTGTTTGCCGCGACGGATGACGACGGCAAAAACCAAGAGTTTGTGCATTGGGCAGCGCAGAACCGCGTCGCCATTCAGTGGATCCTCTACGAACCGGCAGACGTCGCAGCCCTGGCCAGCAAGGTGGATTGCGGCGTCATTGCGGATGCTCGATCTGTCCTGTTTGTGCTTGGCCGTTACACACAGGGCCAAAAAAGTGTGCCCGCAGACCTCATTCCGTATGTGACAGACCTGAAAGCGCATTCTGCCTTTCAGAATACCCGCTGGAGCGCATGTGCGTTCGGCGCCGCCGAGACGGCATGCCTTGCTGCGGCGTTGAGTTTGGGCGGCGATGCCCGCATCGGTTTTGAAAACAGCCTGTGGCACGCCGACGGCTTGGCAGCATCCTCCAATGCCGAGCGGGTCGCTGCCCTTGTAGACCTCGCAGGCGGGCTTGGTCTGCGGTCAGCGACGCCGAGCGAGGCTCGTGAGCGCCTCGGCATCAGGCAGCGTTAGGCCAAAGAACAGGCATCCGCACGGCCTTCCCCCTACTGTACGCGCGCGTTCGCCGTGCTAGTCAAGGCCAACTCAATGCTTTGCTTGTGGAATCTGCCTCAATGAACAGCTCGCCCACCTACACGCCTGGTCCCATCAAACGCCTGATGGCGGCCAACCGTTCGGAAATCGCGATCCGTATTTTTCGCGCCGCCAATGAGTTGGGGCTGGAGACGGTTGCCGTCTACGCCGAAGAAGACAAACTTGCGTTGCACCGCTTCAAGGCTGACGAGGCCTATCTGATCGGACGCGGCCCCCATTTGGAGGAGCCGCTCGGGCCCATCGATGCCTATCTTTCCATTGAAGAGATCATTCGCATCGCCAAGGAAACCGGCGTCGATGCCATTCATCCGGGCTACGGTTTTCTTTCCGAAAGCCCGGAATTTGTCGATGCCTGCAATGAGGCCGGCATAATCTTTGTCGGCCCGACCTCCGACACCATGCGCCGCCTTGGCAACAAGGTTTCGGCCCGCAATCTGGCCATCGAAGCTGGCGTGCCCGTCATGCCGGCGACCGATCCGCTGCCCGACGACTTGGCAGAAGTCGCCAAACTCGCCGAGCAGATTGGCTATCCAGTGATGCTCAAAGCCAGTTGGGGCGGTGGTGGACGCGGCATGCGTGTTATCCGTACGCCAGAAGACCTGCAACGCGAGGTGCCCATCGCCAAGAAAGAGGCGCGCTCAGCCTTCGGCAAGGACGAGGTCTACCTGGAAAAACTCGTCGAGCGCGCTCGCCATGTCGAGGTGCAAATCCTCGGTGATGCCCATGGCAATCTGGTGCATCTCTTCGAGCGCGACTGCACCGTGCAACGCCGTCACCAGAAGATCATCGAACGCGCGCCGGCCCCTTATCTCGATGAAGATCAGCGCAAGGAACTGGCAGGCTACGCAACAGCGATCGGTAACACTGTTGGTTATCGCGGTGCTGGCACGGTTGAATTCCTCATGGATTCCGACACCGGCGCCTTCTACTTCATTGAGGTGAATCCACGCGTTCAAGTCGAGCACACGGTGACCGAAGAGGTTACCGGCATCGACATCGTGAAGGCGCAGATTCATGTCGCCGAAGGACACGCAATCGGCGATCCGGCCTCGGGCATTCCTTTCCAAGATGAGATCAAGCTTCACGGCCACGCCATGCAATGCCGGATCACGACCGAGGACCCCGACCAGAACTTCATTCCCGATTATGGCCGCATCACCGCCTATCGCGGTGCGACGGGCTTCGGCATACGCCTTGACGGCGGCACCGCCTATTCAGGCGCGGTGATCACCCGTTTCTACGATCCGCTATTGGAAAAAGTCACCGCTTGGGCGCCACTTCCCGAAGAGACCCGCAAGCGCATGGACCGCGCGCTGCGTGAATTCCGTATTCGCGGCGTCGCGACCAACCTGACGTTCCTGGAAAACGTCATCGGCCATCCAAGCTTTATCGATGGCAGTTACACGACGCGCTTTGTCGATGAGACGCCAGAGCTGTTCGAGGCGGTGAAACGCCAGGACCGGGCAACCAAGCTGCTCACTTACATCGCCGATGTTTCCGTCAATGGGCATCCAGAAACCAAGGATCGCCCCAAGCCGCCAGCCGACGCTGGCCCGCCGCACCTGCCGGCCTATACCGGTAATCCAAAGCCGGGCACCAAACAGATTTTGGATGAGCGTGGACCGGAGGGTTTCGCGCAGTGGATGAAGGACCAGACCCGTGTTCTGGTCACCGACACGACCATGCGCGACGGCCACCAGAGCTTGCTCGCCACCCGCATGCGCTCGTTCGACATTGCCTCGCTTGCGCCGGTTTATGCACGCGCTTTGCCTGAACTGCTGTCCTTGGAATGCTGGGGTGGCGCGACCTTTGATGTCGCCATGCGCTTCCTGACCGAAGACCCGTGGGAACGCCTGGCCGACATCCGCGAAGGTGCGCCGAATATTCTCACCCAAATGCTTCTGCGCGGCTCCAACGGTGTCGGCTACACCAACTATCCCGACAATGTCGTGCGCCAGTTCGTCTTTGAAGCGGCCAAAGGCGGGATGGACCTTTTCCGCGTGTTCGACTGCCTCAACTGGGTGGAGAACATGCGCGTTTCGATGGACGCGGTGCGCGAGGCCGACAAGCTCTGCGAAGGCGTGCTCTGTTACACCGGCGACATCCATGATCCGGCCCGCGCGAAATATTCGCTCGCTTACTATGTCGATCTCGCCAAACAGCTGGAAGCCGCCGGCGCGCACATCATCGGTATCAAGGACATGGCCGGTCTCTTGAAGCCAACTGCGGCGACCGAGCTTGTCAAGGCCTTGAAGGGCGCGACTGACCTGCCATTGCACCTGCACACCCACGATACGTCTGGTATTTCCGGCGCGTCGGTTCTGGCTGCCGTCGAGGCCGGGGTGGACGCGGTGGACGCCGCCATGGACGCCATGTCGGGCATGACCTCGCAACCGGCACTAGGGTCGATTGTTGCGGCGCTGGAAGGGACGGACCGAGCCACCGGCCTCGATATGGACGCCATCCGCAAGATCTCGTTCGCTTGGGAGGACATTCGCCGCCAGTACACGGCCTTTGAAAGCGATCTCAAAGCCCCAGCCTCGGAGGTCTATCTGCATGAAATGCCGGGTGGTCAGTTCACCAATCTGAAGGAGCAAGCGCGCTCACTCGGGCTGGCCAACCGTTGGCATGAGGTTGCCAAGACTTATGCTGAGGTCAATCAGATGTTCGGCGACATCGTGAAGGTGACTCCGTCCTCCAAGGTCGTCGGTGACATGGCGTTGATGATGGTCAGCCAAGGCATCACGGCCGACGAGGTGATGGATCCGGACAAGGATATCGCCTTCCCAGAAAGCGTTGTTGCCATGATGCGCGGTGACCTCGGTCAGCCCCCGGGCGGTTGGCCGGAGGTGATCCAAGCCAAGGTGCTGAAGGGCGATACGCCCTACACCGAGCGTCCCGGTGCGCGTCTCGAACCAGCCGACCTCGACGGTGAACGCGCCAGCATTGCCGGGACGTTGGAGCGCGATATTTCCGACCCGGAACTCGCCTCCTACCTCATGTACCCCAAGGTCTTCACCGAGTTTGCGCGCGTCACCGACACCTATGGTCCGGTCGGCGTTCTGCCAACGCCGGTCTATTTCTATGGGCTTGAAGTCGAAGACGAAATCGCCATCGAGCTAGAAAAAGGCAAGACGCTGGTCGTTCGATGCTTGGGCAAATCCGAGCCCGATGAAACCGGCATGGTTCGGGTTTTCTTTGAGCTCAACGGTCAGCCGCGCACCATCAAGGTGCCTGATCGCAGCCATGGCGCAACCGGCGCTGGCGCGCGCCGCAAAGCCGATGCCGACAATGACGCCCATGTGGCCGCACCGGTGCCAGGCGTCATTTCCACCGTTTCAATCAAGTCAGGCGATGCCGTCAAAGCCGGCGATCCGCTGCTCGGGGTCGAGGCCATGAAGATGGAAACCGTCATCCACGCCGACCGGGACGGCACGGTGTCTGAGCTTCTCGTGGCATCCGGCGAAAGCGTCGATGCCAAGGATTTGCTGATCGTGTTGGCGGTTGACGACTAAGCATGCCAACGGAGCAATCGTCGCTGCGCCCAGCCGCAGCGCCCTTTTCCATGGATGGGTTCTGGCTAGGCTTTCGTCGCTGCGCCATCACTGCGCCGGGCATCACGCTGTTTGCCATGGGCTTTGGTGCAGCGGCCGCCGTGCAAGGGCTGACCTTTCTGGACGCCTTTTTCTACAACGCGGTCGTGTTTGCCGGCGCCTCACAATATGTGGCGCTGGGTCTTTGGACCGATCCGATCACCTGGACAACGGCATTCGCGATGGCCGCCGTCGTGTTCACGGTGAATCTGCGCATGATGCTGCTGGGGGCGGCGCTGCGCCCTTGGTTGGGCGGCCTACCGGCGCACAAGGTTTATCCGGGCCTTGCCATCATCTCCGACCCGGCCTGGATCATCGCCATCCGGTACTACCGCGAGGGTGGGCGCGACTGGGGGGTGCTCCTTGGCGCCTGCATTTTCCTCTACCTCAATTGGATCGTGGCGGTCGTGCCCGGCTACTACTTCGCTGCGGCAATGGCAGACCCAGCTCGCTACGGCATCGACCTTGTTATGCCGATCTTCTTCATCACTATGCTGGTGCCCATTTGGCGCGGTCGCATCGATCTGGTGCCATGGGTGGTGGCGGTGGTTGTCTCGCTGGCCGTCAAAGCTGTGTTGCCAGGCTACTGGTTTGTTCTCGCCGGAGGTTTGGCGGCGGCTTTCACCGCAGCGGCGCTCTTTCAGCCGGATGATGCTGGCCAGGTGCCCTCATGATGGAGACAATCAACGCCAGCTTCTCTGCCGGTATGACCGAAGGTGCGTGGCTGGCGATCCTTGCCATGATGGCACTCACCGTCATCGCGCGGGTGATGGGTTTCTGGATCTTGGGCACAGTGCCGCTGACGGCGCGCGTGCGCCGTGGCTTGGAGGCTCTGCCAGGCGGAGTGATCCTGGCAACCATTGTGCCGATCACGTTGGAAAGCGGTCCGGCAGGCCTGCTCGGCATTGGCATAGCCACGCTCGTCATGGCGATCACCAAGAAAGATTGGCTGGCCGTCGCACTGGGGCTTGCCGCTGTCACCGGCTACCGCGCATTTTTGGAACCGCTAGTTTAGCCGGTCGACCAAAGGACGAACGGCTCCGAGCACGTCGTCGATGGACCCGCGCGCATCAACGCGCGGCCATTCCACATCGTATAGGTCGTAATCCTCTTGCAGGCGCGCAACCCGCGCATCGGCATCGGAAGGGTCGTCGCGGCGCCGGCCAATCCGGTCGAGCCGCACGTCTAGGGGTGCATCGAGCCAAACGCCGGCAAAGTGACATTCCACGCCGCGCGCTACGCCTTCCAGCGCCTCGCGCTCATCGGCCTGTGCGCAAACCGCATCGACGATCACCGAATGGCCGGATGCCAGCGCTTTTTGGGCGAGATTGCGCAAGGTCGTGAATACTTGATGGGTCACCGATTGAGTGTAAGCGCTTGCTTCCAATCGCTCGTGCCACCCGACACCCATGATTGTTTTGCGCACAATGTCGGAGCGCAACACAACGGCGCCGGGCGTGCGCCCGATGGCCGCCGCCAGGGCTTGCGCGATCGTTGACTTGCCAGTTCCTGACAGGCCACCGACCACGGTTAGTGTTACATCGCGCGGCTCCAGAACATCAGCGGCATAGGCGAAGAAGCGCTGCGCTTCTTTCTCCATCGCCTTCTTTTGCACAGGAGCCAGATGTTGAGCGCCCATCGCACAAATCTTCGCCCGCAGCGCTGCGCGGATCGACAAGAACAGCGGCATTGCTGCCAGCGCCTCGAAATCGCTCGGCTCATCGCGCAGCGCCAGAAAGCGGTTGAGAACCCGGTTGGCCGCTTGGCGCTCACCGCTTTCATCGAGGTCCATCAAAAGGAAGGCCAGATCATAGAGCACATCGCCGGTCGCGATCCGCTCATCGAACTCAACCGCGTCAAACATGCGCACGCCACTGGGCAGCCGAACAAGATTGCGTAAATGCAGATCGCCGTGGCAGCGTCTCACAGCCTGGGCTTCGCCACGTGCCAGAAGAATCGGACGCACCAAGCGCCACTCGGCTGTCGCGCGCCGCGTCAGATCGGCAGTTTCCTGCAAACCGAAAAGCTTGTGCGCCTCGTGGAAGGCCTGATCGTTCTGATCGATGTAGGCGCTGAGATCGGCGACCCAATCATCGGCGCGCCGGATTGGCGCATGCCCCTGAAAACCGATGATCGCATCGACCGCACCATCTAGATCGGTCTGGGTGAGCTGGCCATTGGCTGCCAGCTGATCGAACGTCATGGCGGTGTCGAACCGGCGCATCGCCACCGCCCATTCAATGGCCTCACCTTGGCCATTGATGGCCAGATGTCCAAGCTTGTCGCGAGTGATTGCCACCGTATCGAGGTAGATTTCAGGCGCGTTGGGCTTGTTGATGGCGATTTCCGCGCGGCAGGCCTCTTCACGGCGCGCAAGGGTGGAAAAATCCATGAAAGGAAAACAGACCGCACGTTTAATCTTGTAGGCGCGCTCACCGGCCAAAAACACCGCCGCGCCATGGGTGTCGATGCGTTCCACGCTTTTGGACGGATCGTCACTGGGCAGGCCGTGGCTTGCCGGGTCAGCCATGAAACGCATCACGGCGCTTTGGTCGCCGACAACATGCGTCAGCGTTGCCGAGGTTGGCACCTCAGGCCGAAAAACGGCTGGGCCGCTCTTGCGCGTCAGTGTTGCGGTCATGCCAGGCTCCCTGGGTGGCGTCACGGCCAACCCTGTCGAAGCGCCGGTCGGCGAACGCCCGCCGATCAGGCATCAACGTCGGTGCACTATCGCAATTTCCAAAGCTGCGCGTCAGTCGCAACAACACGGACAGGGGTTGCGCAGAGCCCAGCTTGCTTAACGTTGCGTCATTGTGCAGCGGAAAGCTCGGCTGGATTCACACCTTCAAGTTCGGCCAGGTCAAGCTTGGCTTGCATGATCTCCGGTTCGTCGGGATCGCGGCGAACCTGGAAGCCGAGAGCCCGGCACATACTGAGCATCGTCGTGTTCTCGGCGAGCACTTGGCCTTCAATGCGCTTGAACCGTTCGGCCTGTCCATATTCGATCACCAGCTGCATCAGCGCCCAACCAAGGCCTTGGCCCTTGAGATCAGACCGCAAGAGAATCGCATACTCGCCGGTTTCGCGCTCCGGATCAGCGTGCAGGCGGACAACACCGATCAACTCGCCGCTGGAGTCGAAGGCGCAGAAGGCCATATCCCGCGCATAGTCGATCTGCGTGAGACGGGCGATGAACTTGTGACTGAAGTCGCGCACATAGGAGAAGAAGCGCAGCCGCAAGTCCTCCTTTGTGGTCTTCGAGAAGAACAGCCGAAAGGCCGGTTCATCCTCGGGCCGGACCGGGCGCACAAACACGGCATCGCCATCCTTCAACTCCAATCGGCGCTCCCAGTTGCGCGGGTAGGGCCGGATGGTGAAGCGCGGATTGGTGTCGAACGTCAGATCACCGACCTCACTGGGTGCGACTTCCATACGGGCATCCAGCACCAACAGCCCGTCGGGTGTCGCGAGCATCGGATTGAGGTCCAGGCTTCGGATTTGCGGCACATCGGCGGAAAGCTGCGACAAGCGAACCAGCGCTTGCGCCACCGCGTCTTGATCGACGCCAGCGCGACCACGAAAGCCGCCCATCAGTTTGGAGACGCGGGTCTGCTCCATCACTTGCCGCGCCAACCGCATATCGAGTGGCGGCATGCCAAGTGCCTTATCGTTGATCGCTTCAACCGCGATGCCGCCGCGCCCGAAAACGATCACTGGACCGAAGATTGGGTCATCAGCCAGACCGAGATAGAGCTCCAAGCCCGCAGAGATGTCGGCCATCGGCTGCACGATCACGCCATCGATCCGCGCACCAGGCGCCCTTGCCGCGACCTTTTCGGTCAGCGCATCGAACCCTTCGCGCACCTGAAGGCTATGGGTGAGATCGAGCACGACGCCGCCGACATCGGACTTGTGCGGCAGGTCAGGCGAGTCGATTTTCAGCGCCACCGAGCGATGTTGAGCAAGCATGTCCTGCGCAGCGGTTGCAGCCTTCTCGGCGCTCGACGCGCGCACGGGGGCAGCGTAGTTGAAACCGTAGCTGGCGAGAATATCGCCCATCTCATCGGTGTTGAGCCAGGTGCGGCCTTCACGAATGGCATTTTCGCAGAGGGCGCGGGCGCGCTCCACATCCGCGCTGGCAAGATCCTCCGGCAGGGCAGGGGGCGTCGCCGACAGTTCCTTTTGTGCCTGGGCATAGCGCGAGACATCCATAAAGCCGCGCACCGCATCGCCGGGCGTGCGAAAGCGGGCCACATGGGCCTCATCAAGCGCGTTCAGCGCGCCGGCCTCACGTTCCAGCCAGGACACAAACACGGGTTTGGGACGTGACTTGTCCTTGGTTTTGCGGACCAGAAGTTCGGAGAGCTTGGCCGCCGCTTCGCTTCCGTTGGACACTTGGCTTGGGCTGTAGGCGATCAACACGCCATCGTTCATCGGATCATCGATCAGCGCTTCGATCACCTCACCCTGGGCGTCCATCGGCAATGTGGAGTCCAGATCGAGCGGCATGTCGCCGGTCCAGCGCAGCGGTGCGTGTGGCTTGATCGCCTCCATCCCCTCATCGCTCAGCTCCGACAGGCTTCCACCCAGGTCGAGCAGTCGGTCGGCGGCCAAGATGCCAACACCGCGATCGTTGGTGACTATGGCCAGGCGCTTGCCGGCCTCCGAAACGCGCTTCAGGCGGGCCAACGCGCCAGCGGCATCGAACAGCCCATCCAGATCATTGACCCGAAGCAAGCCGGCACGACGGATCACCGCGTCATAGACCGCATCTTCTGTCGCCAGAATGCCCGAATGGGTGGAGATCTGATCGGCGGTCACGCTGTGCCGTCCGGATTTTAGGATCACCACCGGCTTCACCTTCGCGGCAGCACGAGCTGCGGAGAAAAACCGTCGTGGATTGCCGACCGTCTCAACGCACACCAGTATCGCCCGCGTGCGCACGTCATAGGCCAGATGATCGAGAAGATCGTCGAGATCGACATCCGACGCGTCACCCAACGATACTGCTTTGGAGAAGCCGACCTTCACCGCGTTGCCCCAATCGAGTACCGCATTCATGATCGCACCCGACTGAGCGATCAGACCGAGCGAGCCGGATTGCGGTGGCGTTGACGCAAGGCTGGCATTGAGATTGCCGGCGGCTGCATAGACCCCTTGCGAGTCCGGACCCAAGATGCGCATCGGCGAACCGCGTGCCGCCGCCCGCATTGCACGCCGCAGCGCGCCTCGGTCGCCGCCTTGGCAATTGGAGACAACAATGACGGCGCGCACGCCCGCAAGTTTCGCCTCGGCGACCAGCCCGGGCACCGTGTCCGGGGGCGTGGCGATGATCGCAAGATCGGGCACACTTTCCAGTTCGCCGAGCGCTGCAACGCAGGGGTGCCCGTCAATGGACTCGTGACTTGGATTGATGAAAGACAGCGTTCTGCGGCCTGGGTCGAGCAGGAGATTATCCACAAAGGCGCGCCCCACGCTGGACGGCTTGGGACTGGCGCCAATCAGAGCGATATGCTGCGGCGCAAAAAACGCATCAAGATTTTGAATCGACATCTGATTTTCCTAACTGGAGAATCAGGCGTTTCCCCTCACAGCAATGTAAATGCTGCACTGCGGCAAAACCATGACAATCGGTGACTATCAGGGTTTGACCTTAGCTCTCCGAGCCTTCCGCTACGGTCATCCGCGCCCGGGTCAAACTGTCCACATAGCGACGCAGTTTGGCAAGAAGCGCATCGTCGCGGGTCCAGTGCGCCCCATAGTCGAGATTGAAGGCATAGTCGAAATCGGGCGGGTTTTCGCCGGTGGCGTGCTGAAAGATGGTCTCAAGCTTGTCGAGCCCTTTCATCATGGCGGCCTCATGGCTTTCACCGGCATCATACTCCGCTGCGATCGCCTTCACGGTCTCACCGACACATTCGGGCAAAAATTCGCTGAGCATCGCGACGGCGTCCCGTTCGGCCATCCGCCGGATATCCGGGTCGCCCGATTGATGGATCGCCGGTACGTCGCCGGTCACGGCCTCACCGAGATCGTGCAGGATGGCCATCTTCAACATGCGCGAGGTGTCGAGGCCGTCGAAATAGGGCTCCAACGCAATCACCAGCAGGGCGAGCCGCCAGCTGTGTTCGGCTGTGCTTTCCTGCGCGCCGGCATTGGTGAAACCGCTGCGCAGCGTGTCTTTCAGATCGCCCGATTGGCGCAGAAAGTCGAAAATCCCCGCAATGGTCGCCTTGTCTAACTCAGCTTTCATGGTTCTGCCTTGCGCTGTCATGCCAATGTGGTCGGTAGCCGCTGCGCAGCGCTGCGAGAACAGGCTCCGGCGTCACCACTTCCAGCACTCGATCATCGTCAATTTGCAGTGGCTTGCCATAACCGTCGAACGACCAGGGCAACAGGGCCCCGCCGCGAATCGCGAAAACCTGATCGTCCATCACGACCATACTTGCCGCAGGTAGATCCCGCAGCCTGGCTCGCGACGGTTCTTCGCCGACACGCGCCTCGTGCAGCACCTGGTCCATAACCGGCGCTTTCGGAGGGCTCTCCCATCCTTGATCAGCTTTCAACCCACCAAAAAAAGCAGCTTGAAAGGCTTTCGCGTCCGCTCGCCGGCATTCAAAGCAGGGCCGGTGCCCGCCTGCCAGCGCCGTCACCTCGTCGAGGAAGAAAAGCTCGGTGTAGCTCTCGCCCCAGAGCGCGCGTTGGCGTTTCTTGAACGACAAATCACAAGCGATCCAGGCGCGGCTTGCCCATCGCTTCGTCGGCAGAAGCGATTTGGTTTCAGGGTCATGGATACGTCCGCCACGATTGCCCATCAGCGTTCCGCGCGAACTGACGGCATGCAAGGACCCGCAAGGATGGACGCGGTTTTGAAGGGGCATGCCGTTTCTAAGTGCCTCGGTTTGGTGATGCGCACACTACTTTGTGAACACACAGACTGGTCTTGAGTCATCGAATGGTCGCGGTCGTGCGTAGGTCTAAGACCACAACCCGCATGATGCTGACCTTCAGAAACCTAGGCGAGTCTTGAGCATGCTGAAATCCCCCAATGCCACGCACCTGACACGACGATCCCTCCTTGCCTTTGGTGCCGGCCTTGCCGCAGCCCCGGCCTTGTTGGCGACATCGACCCCGGCCGAAGCGATGACGTCGATCAGCTTTAACGGGTGGCAAGCCTGGACGTTTCGCGGCATCCCGCCGACCGACTTCGGCCTCGGCGGCAACGCGCTGACGATCAATGCCAGCCAGTCCTCCTCGGTGGTCTACGGCGTCGTGCCACGTGCCGCGCGCAATGCGTCGTCAGCCAGTTGGCAATGGCAGGTGAGCCAGACCGTCGGCCCCACCAACTTGGCAGCGCGTGGCGGTGATGATCGCGCGATCGCTCTCTATTTCGTCTTTGTCGATGCCGCGACGGCGGACCGCTTTGGCGATTCCACACCTTCCATGTCGCGGCTTTTGGGCATGCGCGGCGGGCGAACGCTGATTTATGTGTGGGGCGGCAACGCCCAGCGCGGCGCCGTGCTCGACAGCCCCTATTTGCGCGGCCGCGGCAAGACGGTCGTCTTGCGCAGCGCGGGAACGCGCGGCTGGACCGGCGAACGCGTGGACCTTGCCGCTGATCACGTCCGTGCCTTTGGGCAAGCCAAGGAAACGTTGATCGCCGTCGGCGTGTCGTCGGATTCCGATGACACCGGTGCGGTTAATGTGGCGGGCCTGCGCAACCTTTCCCTAGGTTAGCATTCGACAAGCCGAGCTCCGGCGGTTAGGCTTTGCTCGCACAACGTGTATCGGGGCAAAAACCAAGGGGAGGACGCAGATCATGCGCAAGTTTCTTGAAGAGTTGGCATCAAACGACCCAAAACCGAAACCAACCGGTGGTGGGCCACTGTCTGATGGGCCGGTGAAGAAACCGCATCGCCCGCAGACAGGCGGTGGCGACAAGAAATAACCATTCGCCATCAGGTGAATGAGCCCGTCAGCACTATGCTGGCGGGCTTTTTTGGGAGTCCTAGCCGGCCTCGAAACCTTCGGGCAGATAGAGATTATCGCCATTGAGTTGGTCAACGGCTGTGCGACCGCACAGCGCCATCGTCGTATCGAACTCCTTATGGATGATCTCCAGCGCGGTGCTCACGCCTTTTTGTCCCATCGCACCAAGGCCATAGAGAAACGCACGCCCGATATAGGTGCCTTGCGCGCCGAGGGCGACCGCTTTCAGCACATCCTGGCCGGAGCGGATGCCGCCATCCATGTGAATTTCGATATCGCCCTGAACCGCATCAACGATCACCGGCAGCATCCGGATCGATGAAAAGGCGCCGTCAAGCTGGCGTCCGCCGTGGTTGGACACGATAAGCGCATCGGCGCCGGTCTTCACCGCAAGCGTCGCATCCTCAGGATCAAGAATGCCTTTGAGGATCAGTGGGCCATCCCACTGGTTTTTCACCCATTCGACGTCGTCCCAAGTCAGCGACTGATCGAACTGGCTATTGGTCCAGGCCGACAGCGAGGACATATCGTCCACCCCGCTGACATGGCCGACAATGTTGCGGAATTCGCGCCGCTTGGTGCCAAGCATCCCCAGACACCAGCGCGGTTTGGTCGCCATGTTGATCATATTGGCAATGGTGAGCTTGGGCGGCGCGGATAGTCCGTTGCGGATATCCTTGTGACGCTGGCCGATGATTTGCAGGTCGAGCGTGAGGACGAGCGCCGCGCAGCCCGCATCCTTGGCCCGTTGGATTAGCCGGGACATGAAATCACGGTCGCGCATCATGTAGAGCTGAAACCAGAAGGGCTTGGACGTGTTTTCAGCCACATCCTCGATGGAGCAGATCGACATGGTCGAGAGCGTGAACGGAACGCCGAACGCCTCGCAGGCCTTGGCGGCCAGGATTTCGCCATCGGCATGCTGCATGCCCGTCAGCCCGGTGGGCGCGCAGGCAACCGGCATGGCAACCTCTTGGCCGACCATTGTCGATTTGGTTGAGCGGTCTTCCATGTTGATCGCCACCTTTTGGCGCAGCCGGATCAGCTCAAAATCGTCTTCATTGTCGTCATAGGTCTGCTCGGTCCAGGACCCGGAATCGGCGTAATCGTAGAACATGCGCGGCACGCGCCGTTCCGCCAAAATCTGCAGGTCATGGATTGTGGTTATGGTCATAAGGTCCCCCGATTACGCATACTGAAAAACGCGCCTTTAGCCGGCATTGGCCAGACGAATGGTGCGCCGTAGTTTTGATGTTTCTTCGCGCGCGTCGGCCGCTGTCAGATGTTGGCTGGCTAGGCTGACATGGTCGATATGCGCCTGCGAAGCGCGTCGCGCCGCTTCGGCATCGCCGGCGATGATCGCTTTGATCAGCGCCAAATGTTGATCGAGCAGCGTTTTGCGCTCTCCGGGCTGGCCATAGAGGCGTTTGCGATTGTCGAAAACATCGTCCGCCAGCAGCCGGTAGCAGGCGCGCAGAACGTGTAAGAAAACGAGATTGTGCGCGGATTCGACGACCAGCGTGTGCAGCTCGACATCAAGCTGCGCCTCGCGCTCCGCATCGCCGTTTTCGTGGGCGTGTTGCATCGCTTCGCCCAGCGCCTTGAGCATGTCGCGATCCGATTGCGTCGCCCGTTCGGCCGCCATCGCGGCCATGTCGGACTCAAGCAGGCGTCGAAATTCAAGGTAGTCGGCCATGCCCTGCGGCGAGGCCCGAAGCAGCTTGGCGATGGGGGCAGAAAACACATCGCCGATGAGATCAGCGATAAACGTGCCTTCGCCGTGGCGGGCAACGATCAGGCCGTCGGCTTCCAATTGCGCCAGCGCATCGCGCAGGATCGGACGAGAAACATCAAGGTCCAGGGCCAGTTGGCGCTCGGCAGGAAGACGGTCGCCAGGTCGCAGAACCCCATCCAAAATCAACATGCGGAACCGCTCGACAACGGATTCGGCGGTACGTTTTTGTACGATCGGCTGGAAGACCATGCGGCGTGCAAGCCTTGTGTTTGTGGCAGTCTTTTGCACAGCCTTAGGGTATGCGCCGGCCACTGGTCAAATCAATTGGCCAGAAGTTGCGTGCGGTTCGCGGCTACTGCGACTCAAGGTAAGCCAGCAAATCGTCCACTTGGCTGGGACGTAGGCGTTGGGCTGGCATGGTGCTGCGCTCGCCAATAAAGCGTGCTGGATCGGCGATATAGGAAGCAACAAGGTCTCGGTTCCAGAACTCGCCGCGTCGCGCGGCAAGGCCATCGGAGTAGTCATAGTCTGGAACGCCGGCCAGCGCCCGGCCCATGACCCCGTTAAGGTGTGGTCCGACAGCGTTGCGCGCGCCTGGACCCACCTGATGGCAGGCCGAGCAGCGATTGAAAACGCTCGCGCCTGCTTGGGCGTCGCCATCGGCTGAAGCGTTGGTAGGGTTCATAAGAAGGGTGGCGCCACCAACTGTGGCGGCCAAAGATAGCGCAAAAAGGGAGCGGCGCATGCGGACCTCTGCTCGCTCAAACGGATCAACCAATGTTGAGCGGCAAGAATGGTTCGTCAATATGACGGGCTGACAAAGATTGCCAAACCCATCCATCGTTTCTTGTGAAAATGCTGGAAATTACCGCTATTCGGCGGCCGCGCGCAGATCCTGCTCGACAGGGTTGAGAACGGCATCCAGGCCTTTGTCCCAGTAGGGGGAGGGGCCATAGAGGCTCGCCATGTAGTCGATGAACACCCGTACTTTGGCTGGCAGGAACCGGCGGGTTGGGTACACCGAGAAGAGTCCAACGCCGCGGGATGCGCGGTAGCGCGGCAGAACGATTTGCAGCTCGCCGGAGGATAGTTCCGGACCAACATCCCATGTGGAACGCAGGCTTATGCCAATCCCGGCCAACACCGCTTCGCGGATCACTTCGCTGGAATTGGTGAGGATGGCCGATTGCGGTTTGACCGCAGTGCCGTCTCCGACATTGTCTTCCAACTTCCAGACGTCTTGCGCCTGGGTGGCGAGCAGCGTGTGGCGGCCAAGATCTTCGATTGTCTCCGGCATGCCGTGTTTTTCGATATAGCTTGGCGAAGCGCAAAGCACCCGGTGGATCGGGGCAAGCTTGCGCGCCACGAGAGTGGAATCGTTCAATTCGGCTATCCGAAGTGCGACATCGAAGCCTTCACCGACGAGATCAACGAAGTCGTCCGCAAGCACCAATTGCAGCGTCAGTTCTGGATGGGCCGCCATGAAGGACGCAAGGTGCGGCGCGACATGCATGCGTCCAAAACTGGTCGGCGCCGATATCTTCAAGACGCCCGATGCCATTGCGGAGCGCCTGGTAACGAAACTCTCTGCTTCCTCGACGCTGGCGAGAATGGCGACCACGCGCTCGTAAAACCCTTTGCCGGCCTCGGTCAGCGCGATCTGGCGTGTGGTGCGTTGCAGGAGCCGGGTGCCAAGCCGGTCTTCAAGCCGGCGCAAGCGTTTGGAGACCACAGCAGGTGAAAGCGACATATCGCGAGCGGCGGCCGACATACTGCCAGCAGCGACGACACGGGCGAAAATTTCCAGGTCGAGAAAATTGCTCATAGGCCGTTGCCCATCCCACTCGATCGAATGATCCTACGAACGCTTATGGCATTCGCAGAGACCGTGTTGCGCAGCGGAGACCATACCCCGCCGCGATCACTGAAACCGTTTTCTATTCTTCGGCGCGCCCAGAAAGTCGTCATCTGTGTGGCCCATCCAGCATGCAACTTCGTTTATATAAGTAGTTTCTACGATACAATGCAAATCGCGTTGAGAGGTAAAATTTCTTGACCAATGCCTGTTTGATGAGGCATGTAGCCGGAAAGCTCCGGAACGATCCGCAATAGTAGGTACGGTTCGCAATCGGTTTTGGATGCTAAGGTTTGCAGGAAAATTGCCGGGCCAACCGGCACAGCGGCGCCTGAGTAAATCGCGCCGCGTCTAGGGGTAAAGGAGGCGACCATGGGTTTCATTGAAATGCCGCAGCCGGACACGGCCATCGTCGGCAAGCGCGATCAGATCGTCGCCGGGCTTCGCACGATCGTGCCTGGCGAGGGCGTGATCACCGATCCCAAGCAGCTCGTGCCCTACGAAACCGACGCCTTCACCGCCTATCGCCGGGTCCCATTGGCTGTCGTCTTGCCGGAAACAACTGAACAAGTCGCCGCGCTGATGAAGTTTTGCAGCGACCATGGCGTACCGGTTGTCCCTCGCGGTGCTGGAACATCACTTGCCGGCGGCGCCATCCCCCAGGAAGACGCGGTGGTGATCGGACTGTCGAAGATGCGCTCGGTCGTTTCGATCAATTATGCCAACCGCACCGCGGTTGTGCAGGTCGGCATCACCAATCTCGCAATATCGGATGCCGTCGCCAAGGATGGTTTCTTTTATGCTCCCGACCCATCCTCGCAGCTGGCTTGCACGATCGGTGGCAATATTGCGATGAACTCCGGCGGCGCTCACTGCCTGAAATATGGTGTGACGACCAACAATCTGCTCGGCCTGAAGCTGGTGCTGATGGACGGCACCGTCCTGGAGCTTGGTGGCGAGAGCTTCGATGGCCCAGGCTATGATCTGGTCGGTCTGCTATGCGGCTCCGAAGGTCAGCTGGGCATCGTCACCGAGGCAACGGTGCGACTGCTCCCCAAGGCGGAGGGCGCGCGCCCGGTTCTCTTCGGATTTGAGACCGCGCTTGAGGCGGGCGCCTGCGTTGCCGACATCATCGCGCAGGGCATCGTGCCGGTGGCCATGGAATTCATGGACAAGCCGGCCATCGACATCTGCGAAGGCTTTGCCAAGGCCGGTTATCCGATGGACGTCGATGCGTTGCTTATCATCGAGGTTGAGGGCTCTGAGGCCGAGATGGATGCGATGCTTGCGCGTATCGTCAAGATCGCCCGCGAGCATAAGGTCAAGCGCATCAAAGAAAGCGAGTCGGCGATGGAGGCTGCCGCGATATGGAAAGGCCGCAAATCCGCCTTCGGCGCGACCGGACGCATCGCGGACTACATCTGCATGGATGGCACAATCCCGACCGGTCAGTTGCCGCGCGTGCTGAAGGGCATCGATGAGATTGTCAAAGGCTATGGCCTTCGTGTCGCGAACGTCTTCCATGCCGGTGACGGCAATTTGCATCCGCTGATCCTCTACAATGTCAATGATCCCGAAGAGCGCGACAAGGCCGAACTGGCTGGCAATGATGTGCTGCGACTCTGCGTGGAGGTTGGCGGTTGCCTGACGGGCGAGCACGGCGTCGGCATCGAAAAACGCGACCTGATGACCGACCAGTTCAATGAAGCTGACCTGCATCAGCAGATGCGGGTGCGCGCCGTCTTTGACCGCGAATGGCTGATGAATCCGGCCAAAGTGTTCCCGCTGGAAGGTCGGCTGGAATCTGAGCCAATGCAAACCGGTGAGGCCGCCTGATGTCCCTTGCAACCGAACAGGCTGTCGCCGACTTTGTCGCCGATGCGGTCAAGGCTGGTCGTCCGCTAACCATCGAGGGTGGCGGCACGCGCAGCGCGGTCACGCGCCCGGTACAGAGCGAAGAAACGCTGAAGCTTTCCGGCCTCACCGGCATCACGCTCTATGAGCCGGCCGAGATGGTCATCGGCGCCTGGGCGGGCACACCGCTGGCCGAGATCGAGGCGGCTTTGGCAGAGAAAAATCAGATCTTGTCCTTCGAGCCGGTCGATTACCGCACAGCCCTGGGCACCGAAGGCGAACCGACAATCGGCGGCGTCGTGGCTGGCAACATATCCGGTCCCCGGCGCATCTTGGCTGGCGCAGCCCGCGACAACCTCATTGGCGTGCGGTTCGTGAATGGCCGTGGCGAGATCATCAAGAATGGCGGCCGAGTGATGAAAAACGTCACCGGCCTTGATCTGGTCAAGCTTCAGGCCGGCGCCTGGGGCACGCTTGGCGTGCTGACCGAAGTGATCTTCAAGGTTACACCGCGCCCACCCGAAGGCCGCACGCTTGTCGTGGAGGGGCTGTCGGATCGCGACGGCGTCAATCTCCTTGGCCGCGCCATGGGCACACCGTTTGAGGTCAATGGCGCAGCGCATTTGCCTGCCATGGACGGTAAACCGGCGCGCACGCTGATGCGTCTGGAAGGCTTTCCCGATCAGCTCGATTACCGCATTCCTGAACTGAAAAAGACGCTTGGCGTGTCCGGATCGGCGCTTACCGGCGAGGAACACATCGCGCTCTGGAAGGATGTTCGCGACATTGCGGCGTTTCCGGCAGATGGCGATGCAGCGCTGTGGCGGATTTCTTGCCCGGCCATGGCTGGCCCTGACATCGTGGCTGCAATTGCCGCCCATCGAACCGTTAGTGCGTTCTACGATTGGTCCGGCGGTCTGGTCTGGCTGCAAACCCGAGTTGCGGACGATGCAGGCGCCGATGTCATCCGCGCGGCTTGCGAGCCGCATTCAGGCGCCCATGCAACCTTGTTCCGCGCGCCACCCGCCATCAAAGCCAACGTTCCGGTGTTCAATCCGCTGGAACCGGCGCACATGGCGCTCACGCGATCCATCAAGGCGAGCCTTGATCCGCAGGGCCTGTTCAACCCCGGCGCCATGTATGCTGGCGTTTAGGGCGAAGGTTTAGAGAGTAATATGCAAACCAATTTCACCGCCGAACAGCTGGCCGATCCGCATGTCGCGCATTCTGAAAAGATCCTGCGCACCTGCGTACATTGCGGCTTTTGTACCGCCACTTGCCCGACCTATTCGATCCTGGGCGACGAGCTCGATTCCCCGCGTGGCCGCATCTATCTGATGAAAAACATGCTGGAGAATGATCAGCCGGCGGACGAGAAAACGGTCAAACATATCGACCGCTGCCTGTCGTGTCTTTCCTGCATGACAACCTGTCCGTCCGGCGTGCATTATATGCATCTGGTCGATCATGCCCGTGCGCACATCGAAAACACCTATAAGCGCCCCTGGCACGACAGGCTGATCCGCGAAACGCTGGCCTTCGTGCTGCCGATTCCCAACCGGTTCCGCCTGTCGCTCTTGGCGGCGCTGTTTGCCAAACCGTTCGCGCCAATCATGAGCCGCATGGGCGGACCGTTCGCGCGTCTTGGGGCGATGCTCTCATTGGCGCCGACCAAGGTGCCTGCCCGTGGTCCAGAACCCGGCACGAGTTTTGCGCCCGAGGCTGCGCCAGTCGGCCGCGTCGCGCTTCTTTCCGGCTGCGCCCAGCCCGTGCTCAATCCAGGCATCAATCAGGCGACCATCGATCTGCTCACCCGCAAAGACATCGAAGTGGTTCTGCCCAAAGGCGAAGGGTGTTGCGGCGCGCTTGTCCATCACATGGGTAAGGAAGAAAAGTCGCTTGCCGATGCCCGCCGCAATGTCGATGCCTGGATGCGCGAAATCGAGGGCGAGGGCCTGGATGCGATCATCATCACAGCATCCGGCTGCGGCACGACCATCAAGGACTACGCCCATATGTTGCGGCTGGACCCGGCCTATGCCGAAAAAGCCCGCACGGTGTCGGCGCTTGCCTGCGATATCACTGAGTATTTGGAGCGCATCGACCTTGGCGCACCGACGCAGGTCTCCGGCCTGACGCTTGCCTACCATTCGGCCTGCTCGATGCAGCATGGCCAGAAGATCACGACCACGCCGAAGACGTTGCTGAAAGCAGCGGGCTTCACGGTCAAAGACGTCCCGCAGGGCCATCTTTGCTGCGGGTCGGCGGGCACATACAACATCATGCAGCCGCAGATCGCGCGCCAGTTGCGCGACAACAAGGTCGCCAACATCGAAAGCACCAATCCCGAACTGATCGCCACCGGCAACATCGGTTGCATGACGCAAATCGGCACCGGCACGGACCTGCCGATCATTCACACCGTGCAGCTCTTGAATTGGGCCTATGGCGGACGCATGCCGGACGAGCTCATCGAGCTGATGCGCGGGCGCGAGGTCGCCGATCATCTGCCCGAGCCAAGCTGGATGCAAGCCGCGGAGTAGCATCCTCAGGCTTGATCGACGCCGAAACGCTGCTGCCCACTTTCAATCAAGATGCCTTGACGCGGTCGCCCGATTCCAATCCCATCGCCTTGGCTGAAATGACAAGGAGAGTGGGCTGTGCAACCGGTCATTCGTAAGGCCACACCAGAGGACGCCGCGCTGATCCTGCGTGTCATCGACATGGCGAGCGACGGTTTTGTGCCCGCGCTTTTGCGCGAAATGGCGCCGGACGGAATGGACGGTTCGGAGTTCGGTCTCGCTCTGGTGCGCGCGGAGGAAGGCGAGTTCAGCTACCGCCATGGGTGGGTGTGTGTGCAAGGCGGCCTGCCACTTGGGGGCATGATTGGATACCCCTTGCCGACCACGCCCGAGCCGGCAGAGCTCGACGTTCCCGACGCCTTGTTGGCGCTCAAGGAACTGGAAAACCTTGTGCCGGGTTATTGGTACATCAACTTCGTGGCGTTGAGTCCCGATAGCCGCGGGCAGGGCCTAGGGACAGCCCTGTTGGACGAGGCCGAGTCGCAGGCGCATGAATGTGGCTGTCCAGGTCTTGCGCTGGTTGTCGTTGCGTCCAACGTTGGTGCCATCCACGCTTATGAGCGGGCAGGTTACCTGGAAAAGGCGCGGCGGCCGTTTCGTTTGGCTGACTTCGGCTTGGAGTCCACCGAGGCGCTGTTAATGGTCAAGGAGCTCGCTTGAGCACGTCCGCCTGTCGCACCATCTTTGGATGAAGGCGCCAAACCGGTTCCATCGCCAGTAAGCTAGCGGGCCGGAACCACCGCCCTTTCAAACGGCACCGTGGCCAACGCCAGACATCCGGCCAAACCATTGCCGAAGGGCGCATCGGAATAGGTGAGCCAAGCGCCCTCTGCCTTCAAGCGATCGGCAAAGTCGGGCTGTCTGCTGTGAGCAATGACAATGGTTTCCGGCAGGCTCGCCCGCACAAAGGTTCCCTCCGCCGCCACCACGGCTTGCATAATCGTGCGCTCGTCGGCCGTCGGCGGAAAGACCGCAATCAGAAGTCCGTCTTCATTGGCGCCGCCCTGCGCCGCCCACAGCACGAGCGCCATGGCGGCGACGGATAAGAGAACAAAACTGCTGATCAGCGTGCTCGTTGAAGGCATAGACAAGATATGAGGGTGCGGGCCGCCCATGACAACGGTGTTAGAGCGGAAGCTCCGTGGTGTCCTTGATGTCTTCCATCACAAAACTTGCCGAAACATCGGAAATCGGCACGCGCTCAATAAGGCGCTGATAGAACGCGTCATAGTCGCGCACGCTCGCCACGCGCACCCGCAGGATGTAATCCAAATCGCCGGACAAGCGGTGAGCGCCAACAATCTCTGGCAGTTCCCGAACCGCTTTGTGAAAGGCTTTCAGCCAGTCAGCATCGTGGCGGTTGGTGCGCACCAATACAAAGGTGAGAAGATCGAGGCCTATGGTCTGCGGATCGACCAGTGCGACGCGCCGCGTCAAAACGCCGGCATCTTCCAGGTTCTTGATTCGCCGCCAGCAGGCATTGCGCGACAGGTTCACCGCATCGGCCACCGAATCCATGCTCATGGAGGCATCGCGTTGTAGGTGGCGAAGAATACGACGATCCATTTCGTCGAGTGAGATACTCATGTGAGGGATGGTATCCCAATAGTTTGGAAAAAGAAACGAAATCTGGGACATTCTCTCGCCCATTTCATGCGAGCTTCTACGAACGTCATTCTTGGGAGCGCAGCATGACCGATCATATCGATACCCAACCCCGCAGCAGTTTCTGGCGCGGCTTCATCGACCACCCAGCCAGTGTCGATGAGACCTATTTCCAGCATATGCGGTTTGCCGCAGGCTTTGCGCTGACGCTTTTTGGAGCCGGTCTGGCCGCCTTGATCCACGCGATCATCCCGCCGCTTTTTGAAACGACGGCAAGTCGCCTGATCAAAAAACTGCACGCCCGTATGGAAGCGCGCCACTAGACCGATATGTGCCGTCTTGCCGCCTATCTCGGTCCCGCAGTTGCACTCGGTCAGATCATCGTTGAGCCGGACCATTCGCTCTTGGAACAAAGCCAACATGCGAGCGAGGCCAAACTGGCGGTGAACGGTGACGGCTTTGGGTTTGCCTGGTACGACCGGGATGCCGAGCCGGGGCTCTACCGCGATGTCCTGCCGGCCTGGTCAGACGGTAATCTGCCAAGTCTCTGCCGCATGGTGCGTTCGCGGTTGTTTCTCGCTCATGTGCGCGCCTCGACGGCGGGAGAAACCTCGCGGGTCAACTGCCACCCCTTCGCGTACAAAAATTGGTCGTTCATGCACAATGGCCAGGTGCCGGACATTGAGGCGATCCGCCGCGGCTTGGAGGCGATGCTGCCCGATGAGCTCTACGCACTGCGCCGTGGAACGACGGACTCTGAGCTCATTTTCCTCCTGCTTCTGACATTCGGTTTGATGGATGATCCGGCTTCCGCCGTTGAAAAGCTGCTTCACCTGCTGGCCGAGCGAAGCTGTTATGGCGCGGGTAAAGAGGCAGTGCGGCTCACCTGCGTTTTCAGCGATGGCAAGACGCTCTACGGCTTCCGCCACGCCAGCGATGATCGTTGCCCGACGCTTTACCTGCGGCGCAACGAGACAGACGGCTGGACGCTGGCCTCTGAGCCGCTGGATAGCCTGACGAATGGCTGGCAAAGCGTCGAGGCTGACACGCTCATCACGCTCAGTGCCGACATGTGCGACCGTCAGCCACTGGTGATTGGCACTGGATTGGCTCGCGCCGCTGTCGCATAAATCGCGGCATGAACACGCCCGAAAAAGCCGGCTCACCGATAAGGCCGGTCGATGATGATGCGCGCGCTTTGGCCCGCGCCCTGCTCGACAAGGCGCCCTTCGCGGCGCTCGCCCACCTACAGCCCGAAACGGGCCATCCATTGGTGACGCGAACCGGCTTTGGGCTGGATGCCGATGGCGCGCCGCTGCTCTTGATGTCGGAGCTGTCAGCCCATTTCACAGCGCTATCCAGCGATGGGCGCTGCTCGCTGCTGATCGGCGAGCCGGGACAGATCAATAAACCCGGCGGCGATCCGCTGACTCACCCGCGTCTGACGTTGATTGGGCGAGCAGCCCTGGTCGATGCATCGGACCGGCAGGCGGCGCGAACGGCCTATCTGGCGCGCAATCCCAAGGCCAAGCTCTATGTGGACTTCGCCGATTTCCATTTCTGGCGCATCACGCCCGAACGCGCCTTTTTGAACGGCGGCTTCGGCAAGGCCTTCAACCTGAAAGCATCAGACCTGATGTAAAAAAGGCGACTGAGGAATGCCTCCAGCCGCCTTCTTGATCCTTCTGGAACGTTTGTCTCTGTCCTAGAGAACCACAACGCGGGCGCCGATGCGCACCCGCTCATAGAGATCGGTCACATCCTCATTGCGCATGCGGATGCAACCTGACGACATCGCCTGGCCAATCGTCCAAGGCTGGTTGGTGCCGTGGATGCGATAGAGCGTATCGCGGCCACCCTCATAGAGATAGAGCGCGCGCGCACCCAGCGGGTTGTCCAGGCCGCCGGGCATGCCGTGGCGCCATTCTTCCAGCTCCGGCTGACGCTCGATCATCGAGGCGGGCGGTGTCCAACGAGGCCATTCGGCGCGGCGCTGGATAGTAGCTGTACCCGACCAGCCAAACCCGGCACGACCGACGCCGACGCCATAGCGGCGGGCCTGACCGTTCTCTTCGACCAGATAAAGGAAGCGGTTGTGCGGATCGACGATAATCGTGCCAACCGCATGGTGCGTGTCGTAGCTCACCACCTGCGGCAGAAAGATCGGATTGAGTTGGTGGCTTGGCGCGACGCTGGCTTCCTGCACCGCCGGGCGATGCGCCTGAACGGCTTGGCGATGAGTTGGCTGCGTGACCAAGCGGCCGCTCAGCGAACGTTGATAGGCGTGCCGCGCTTGCTGCCGGCGCACATGGTGTTGCTGCCGCGCATAGCCAGGCTGAAGCTGAAGAAGCCAAGGCGAGGAGCGCTCTTCATGCAGCATCACATAAGGGGAGCCCGCGTGATAGCTGACCGATTGCGCTTGCGCGTCGCCCGTCGACACGCCGACCAACATGGTCAAGGCGCCAAGGCCGAGCAGCGCCTTGCTTGTCCAAATCCCGTAATCCATTTCGCACCGTCCTTACGCAACACAAAGAAGACGAATGCCGCGCCTAACGCGCCGCACACTGGCTTTAAGAAGGCCAGAAAGCGCCAAGGGAATGGTGAATCCTTTTCCGAAAAACCCGATCAGAGGCGCGCAAAGCCGGTATTGCTTTGTTGATGGTAAATCGCGCGCCAACGGGCGTGGTAAAGCGCCGGTTAGGCGAGAGGGTTAAGCAGGTGTGAACGTGCGAATTGATGGCACCAAGCCGCGTCTGGACCTCGATTGCGCGCCAAGTATAAAGCCTTATGGGCTTCGTCACATCGCTCTTCGTTCGCAAGATGGTGGCTTCCGCCGGACCAGAGGTGGACGCGGCCGATCTGTTGCGGTCGGTCGGTCTCTCGCCGGATAGCTCCGTCGACCCCAAAGCAATGGTCGCGGCTGACGCCTATTACGATCTGCTGGAACGGATCGCTGGCAAGATCGACGCGACATCCTTGCCGCTGCGTACGGGCGCCTCCATGCGATGCGATGATTACGGCGCGCTTGGCCTGGCATTCAAAGCCGCGCTTACGCTTTCCAGCGGCTATGCCCGTATTGCCCGTTATGCGCGCCTTTGGACGAGCGTGGTTGAATATGAGCTTGAACCGGCCGGTGATGCCACCTGGTTCATTCTCCATCGCGCCGGGCCACGGCGGCTGGGTTTACGCCTCTCCAATGAAGCAACGCTGGCCAGCGCCACCGCCATTGCGCGTGAGGTTTCACCGACAGGCGCGTTTGCACCGCTGGAAGTGCATCTCAAACATCCTGCGCCACAATATGTTTCGGAGCATGAGCGTTACTTTTTGGCGCCGGTGAGCTTCGGTTCTGATCGCGACGCCCTTTTGATCTCCCGCGAGGCAATGGAAAGTCCCAACAAGCTTGGCGACAAAGGCATCACACAGTTTCTGACCCAGCATCTGGATCAAGAGCTGCAGGCCGTCACGCGTGAGCAGTCTCTTGAGGAACAGACCAAACAGGTGATCGCCCGGGCGCTGAGCGAAGGCTTGCCGAAAATGGAGGAGGTCGCCCGCCGTCTCGGGATCAGCGTGCGTTCGCTGCATCGCCGGCTTGCCGACCACGGCCTTACCTTCCAGGCGCTCACCGAGGATACTCGCCGCGACCTCGCCGAAGGGCTGTTGCGCGATGAGCGCTATGCCTTGTCTGAAATCGCGTTCCTGACCGGCTTTTCCGAGCAGAGTTCCTTCAACCGCGCGTTCAAGCGTTGGTCTGGCGAAACGCCAGCCAATTTCCGCCGGCAGCATAGCGAGCTCTAACCGCGTCGCCTGACCGGTGGCAGCATCGGTCAAAAGCGTGACCGACAGTGTCAAGACCGGATCGCCCGCCCCTGGCTACTCCATGGCTCTCTCATCAAGCCAAGGAGCAAACCCATGCAGACCCAACCCAATCAAGACATCCTCGTTATCGGCGCCACCGGCAAAACCGGTCGCCGCGTTGCCAGCAAACTCGAAGCGCTCGGCCTGCCGGTTCGCCGCGGATCGCGCAACGCTGCCATCCCCTTCGACTGGGAAGCCCCAGAAACTTGGGGTCCGGCCCTCAATGGGGTGAAATCCGCCTACGTCACTTACTTTCCCGATCTTGCCTTCCCCGGTGCGGTCGAGAAACTGGACGCACTCTGCAAGACCGCCAAAGAGGCTGGCCTTCAACATCTGGTCCTACTTTCGGGCCGCGGCGAACACCACGCCAAGCTCGGTGAAGAAGTCGTTCGTGCTTCCGGTATTCCGTTCACCATCGTCCGCGCTGCCTGGTTCGCGCAAAACTTCAGCGAGGGTTATCTGCGCGACCCGATTTTGGCCGGCATGCTGCCGATGCCTGGCGGTGATATCCGCGAGCCGATCATCGACATTGACGACATCGCTGATGTCGTGGAGGCCGCCCTCACCGAAAAGGGCCACACCGGCGAACTCTACGAGGTGACAGGACCGGAAATGCTGTCTTTCGCCGACATGGCAGCGGAGCTTTCCTACGCCATCGGAAAGCCGGTTCAGCACCTTCCGATTTCCTTTGAGGACTTTCACCGCAATGTGGCCGACGCAGGCGGCGATTTTGTCGCCGACGTCTTCACAGGTATCGCGCGTGAGACCTTGGATGGACGCAACGCCCACCTGACCGATGGCGTGCAGCGGGCGCTCGGCCGTCCACCACGCAGCTTCTCCGACTTCACCAAGCGTGCCGCCCAGGCAGGCGCTTGGCACCAAGCCGCCTAGGCGCAAACTTAACACAGACCAAACATGGCGGGAGGCGCCAGCCTCCCGCCCATCGAACCAAAGGACAAAGACCGTGTCTCTTCTCTTTCTCATACTCATCCAGTTTGCCGCGCTCGCCTACGCGCTGGTCGGCGGCGTGTTCCTGGCCTTTTCGGACTTCATCATGCGTTCGCTCGCCCGGACCTCTGGAACCGGCGGCGTTGAGGCCATGCAGGTCATCAATCGCGAGGTTTTTCGTTGGGTCTTCATGGCCCTGTTTCTCGGCCTTGCGCCGCTCTCACTGGTGATCGCAGTTTATGCGCTGACAACGGTTCCCGGAACCACGGGAACAATCCTCGCTGCCGCTGGGTTCATCTATTTCATCGGCTGTTTCGGCGTGACCGTGGGCTTCAATGTCCCGCTCAACGAACGCCTGGCCAAGATGGATGTGGCCGACGGGGCCACCAGCGCGTTCTGGACCCAGACCTATGTGCCGCGCTGGAGCTTTTGGAACACAGTGCGGGGGTCCGCCTGCGTGGTGTCAGCCGCGTTGATCCTGTTTGCGTTGCCCGGGCTGGTCTGATCCCCAAACCCTGATCGAACTCTCTCGGCTGCTGCACGCGGTCGAGAGAGCCAAAGCCTCGGGTGGTGCGTCCTGTAAACCTGCCTAGCGCACCCAGGCTCGCACGTCGCCAAGCACCATGCGCAGCACCCGATCGACATCATCCCGGCGCATGCCTGGCTGAATGCGGGGATGGTAGAGCATGTTCAGCACATAACGATCATGCAGCATGAACCGCGTGTGCTGGGATTGATCGTTGAAGACGCTGGCCGTCAAAGTCGGATCGTCGTTCAACGGCCCAAGACCCTGCAAGACCTCTTCAACCATGCAGCGGTTGAACAGGAAATCGCCTTCATCCGACACAATCACGGCCTGTGCCTGGCTGATCCCGCCTTGACCCGTCAGCACACGCACCATGCAGCGGCCACGCACTTCGGCGCGCGAGGAGTTGTAGACATCGTCCTGGATCACCTGAGCATATTGCGCCCGATCGACCACATAGACGGTGAAATTGGCCTCAAGCGGGCTATCGACAACCCGCAAGTCGAGGCCACGCACGGCACGGTTCACCGACCCCACGAAACGCTCCACCGCGCGACGTCTGTCGATCCGCGATCGATGATCGACATAAAGCCGAACCGGTCCGACAAATTTTTTCACGACGCTCGCGCCGCGACTGCCGGCTTCATATTCCAAGCCGAAGACGGTGCGATAAAACCCATCGGCAAGCGCGGCATCGGAAAAACGGCTCTGTGCGACTGCTGGGCTCGCGATCCACACCAGCAGCGCGATCGCCAGGACACCAATGACCCGCGCCAGATCGGCATTCGCCGATGGTTGAGACCGGGGAGTGTGTGCGGTGAACATCAAGCGCGTCATCTGCGGTTCGAATCGCGATGATCCTTCATGACCTGTGCCTGACGTTCCGGCAAGTCAGTCCTATCGGTAGAAATGCCCATCGGCGCCAACATCTTTTTAACTATCGCTCGCCTAGGTTGCGGTCCTGGTGAGGCCGCGTAGAGGGTTGGGCACATGGCGCAAGCAAAGCGCAAAGCATTTCGAATTGAAGCGTCCATGAATGGACAAACTGTTGGCCGCGTTTCCGGTCGACCTCCTGTATCAGCGCCGGATGCACCGGCTGCCAGCCTATCTGGCGGCGACTCGGTCGCGATCCTTAATGCCATTGCCGAACTCAAAGAGATGATCGAGCCGCGCGAGGAACTCGATCAGGCGAAGATCGATTCCTTCCATCGCGAAATGGCCGAAGTGAAGCGGTTGGAAGCCGAAATGTCGGCTATCCGAGCCGCCATTCAGCAAACGAAGACCGAGATCGCCACGCTCCATCAATCCGGCTTCCAGGGCAAAGAACTGGGCAAGGTGACCGATGAATTGGACGCCGTTGTTCAGGGGACCGAACAGGCGACTGAAGCGATCCTGACAGCCGCTGAAACCGTTGAAGACCGTGTTGGCAACCTGTCAGCAAAACTGTCGGGCGACGATCAGGGCATGGCCAATGACGCCGCCGAGGCGGTGATGACGATCTTCGAGGCTTGTAACTTCCAGGACATCACCGGTCAGCGGATTACCAAAGTGGTCAAAACCATGCGCTTCATCGAAGAGCGCATCGATTCCATGATGGAAATCTGGGGCGGTATGGAAAGCTTTGAGGAAGTCGAAACGCTGGACGTTGGTCCGAAGGGCGACGCCGCACTTCTCAATGGCCCGGCCATGGCCGAGGACACCAATGTCGCCAGCCAGGACGACATTGACGCTTTGTTCGACTAGGTCGGCGCGCGCAGCGACCGTCTATCGTTCACCGCCATGAAACAATGCGTCGTGCGGCACCTGCCTATGGCAATTGCCGCCAGCGCACTATCTTGCTCCTCAACGCACCGCGGGAAGTCGTTCGCGGTGCCCCTTGCTTTGAGGAGTGAACCCATGAGCTTTCGCCCGGTTCTTCAGGAATCCAAGGCCACGCCGACCATGGAAGGCGCCGGCGTGCACTTGCACCGCGCTTTCGGCTTCGGCGACACGGACCTCTCCGATCCGTTCCTGTTGTTCGATGATTTCCGCAATGACGTGCCCGAGCACTATGCCAAGGGCTTCCCTTGGCACCCGCACCGCGGCATTGAAACCATCACCTATGTGCTGGAAGGCGAAGTGGAACACGGCGACTCGCTTGGCAACAAAGGCACGCTCGGCGCCGGGTCTGTGCAGTGGATGACGGCGGGGTCCGGCATCATGCATCAGGAGATGCCGCGCGGGAACGCCAAGGGTCAGATGCATGGGTTTCAGCTTTGGGCGAACCTACCCTCCAGCTTGAAGATGACCACCCCGCGCTATCAGGACATTGCCGGTTCCGACGTTGAAGAAATCATCGACGATGATGGCACGTGCGTGAAGATCGTCATCGGCGACTTTTGGGGCAAGAAAGGCCCAGTCGATGGTATCGCCGCCGATCCCCTGTTTCTTGACATCTCCATGCCGCCGAACACCAAGAAAAGCTTTCCCGTCGAAACCTATGCGCGCACTTTTGCCTACATCTTTGCTGGGTCAGGCACGTTCCGCGACGCATCGAGCCCGACGGGCGTGAAGGTCGAAAAGGAGTTTGCCGGCGAGGAGCTCAACATTCGCGATCTATCCGGCGACCGCACGTTGGTACATTTCGACACCGGCAATGAGGTCGTGGCCCGCTCTGGCCCGGAGGGTATGCGCTTCTTGCTGGTCTCCGGCCAACCGCTGAAAGAGCCGGTGGCCTGGCACGGACCAATCGTCATGAACACGCGCGAGGAACTGATGCAGGCGATCCAGGATTTGCAAACCGGCAACTTCATCAAAGAGCAGCCGACGGCTTAGACCTTGTGTCATCCCCGAAGGCTGCTTGCAGCCTATCCGGGATCGGCAATAGCATTGCTGGTAGCAGATGCCGGACAGCCTAAGGCTTCCGGTATGACAACATTCATTGAAGGCCCATGATCCCTCCACGATTCGCCCCCATCCTTTTCGGCTTCATTCTTTCCGGGCTTATGTCGTTGCTCGTTTCGGGTATCGCGACCTGGCGTGCGCTCGGCCTGCCGCCGGATTTCGTCGCGCTTTGGATGGCGGCTTGGATCAATGCTTGGATCGTCGCCTTCCCAGCCGTCCTGGTGGTCGCGCCGATCACCCGCAGGCTCGTGGCCAAACTGGTCAAAGCCGACTGACAGGATCGGGTCAGGAGTCGGGCGTCAAACGGGTGGCGCGGCCGGGCGATTTGCGCAACAACGCTGGCATGACCGACCATACCAATCAGACTGACCAGACCGACAAGGCAGACGCCCCGCACCGCTGCTTTTGGGTGTCCGGCGACCCGCTTTATGTGTCCTATCACGATGAGGAGTGGGGCAAGCACGTCACCGACGATCACCGGCTTTTCGAAAAGATCTGTCTTGAAGGGTTTCAGTCCGGTCTTTCCTGGCTGACGATTCTGAAAAAGCGCGAGAACTTTCGCGTCGCCTTCGATGGGTTCGACTTTGCCAAGGTCGCCCGCTATGGCGAGTCTGATGTCGAGCGCCTGCTCGGGGATGCTGGGATTGTGCGCCACCAGGGCAAAATCCGCTCCACCATCAACAATGCCGCGCGCGCCTTGGAACTGGTGGAGGAAGCAGGGTCCCTGGCGGCCTTCTTCTGGCGCTACATCCCTCCGGCTGAGGAACGTCCCAAGCGCAACACGCGTGAGGAACTGATGGCACTCGCCCAGACGCCGACGTCCAAGCAGCTGTCCAAGGACTTGAAAAAACGCGGCTGGAGCTTTTTCGGTCCGACCACCTGTTACGCGTTCATGCAGGCCATGGGCCTGGTTAATGACCATGAGGAAGCTTGCTTCCGTTATGGCGAACAGGAAGCCGAACGCGCAGCGTTCACGGTGCCTTCTTAACCGATTGCCATCCTGGACGCCGACGGCGGCCCGAGATCAGTCGTTTCGGTGCGGTTGCAGATCCCGGGTCTCGCAGGCTCGCCCGGGATGACACGTCAATAGGCGGTGCCAGCCCTACACTGGGAACCGTGCCACCTTTACCGAGGTGGCGGTGCCACCTTGCATCGCACATCACACGCGTCTATCCCTCGCGGCGTCTCTCAAAACCCGCGTAAAGCCCCATTCATGTCCGAGAAGAAAAAGAAGAAGCCTCAGAAGGTAAAGGCACGCCTGCCGCGCGGTTTTGCCGACCAGGATGCTGGGGACATTCGCGCGTTTGGCGAGATGACAGCCAAGATCCGCGAGGTCTATGAGCGCTACGGTTTTGATCCCGTCGAGACGCCGATGTTTGAGTACACCGAGACGCTTGGCAAGTTTCTGCCCGACACCGATCGCCCGAACGACGGCGTGTTCTCGGTGCAGGATGATGACGAGCAGTGGATGTCGCTGCGATACGACTTGACCGCTCCATTGGCGCGTTACGTCGCCGAAAACTACGACGCTCTGCCCAAGCCCTATCGCAGCTACCGTGCGGGCTATGTTTTTCGCAATGAGAAACCGGGGCCGGGCCGTTTCCGCCAGTTCGCGCAGTTTGATGCCGACACGGTCGGCGCGCCAGGCGTCCAGGCGGACGCTGAAATGTGCATGATGATGGCCGACACGATGGAGGCCCTGGGTATCCCGCGCGGCCAATACGTCATCCGCGTGAACAACCGCAAAGTGCTCGATGGTGTGATGGAAGCTGTCGGCGTCGAAGAAGACGGACAAAAGCTTTCTGTGCTGCGTGCCATCGACAAATTGGATCGTATTGGCGTCGACGGTGTTGAGCAATTGCTTGGCCAGGGCCGCAAAGATGAGAGCGGTGATTTCACCAAAGGCGCCGGGTTGGTCAGCGAAGCGCGCGAACGTCTGACAGGCTTGGTGAAAGAGTATCGCCTCGACGAACTGGCCGACAGCTTCATCGGTCGTGTCGGTATCAACCGTGAACGTTCTGAGGAAATCATCGACGGGCTGAAAGAGTATCTGCCGGTCGTCCTCTACAAGCAGCTTGAAGAAGATGATCCCGATGTGAAGCGTCTGTCCGCATCGGTCTCATTGCCGCCGGACCAAGTGATCGAGCTCTTGGAAGCACTAGGCATCAAGGACCCTGACCGGAAACCGTTCACCTACAACCCCGAAACCGACGAGCTGCAACTGACCAATGAAGGTCGGGTCGACAAGCTTGCCGAGTTGGTCGGTGACTCCAAGACCGGCCAGGAAGGCTTGGACGAGTTGCGCAAGCTGGCGGCCATGCTGGCCGCTTGCGGGTACGATGATCGCGTTCAGATCGCCGAGTCCACGGTGCGCGGTCTCGAATACTACACGGGCATGGTCTATGAGGCTGAGCTTCTCTTCCCCGTGACCAACGAAAAGGGTGAGGAGGTCGTGTTCGGCTCTGTCGGAGGCGGTGGCCGCTATGATGGTCTGGTCTCTCGGTTCCGTGGCGAGCCGGTACCGGCGACAGGCTTTTCCATCGGCGTGTCACGCCTGATGACAGCGCTCAAAAACCTCGGCAAGATTTCCGCCGACACCCCGCAGGGTCCGGTCGTCGTCTGCGTGATGGATCGCGATATCGACGCGCTCGCTGGTTACCAGAAAATGGTACAGGAACTTCGACAGGCTGGCGTTCGCGCCGAAATGTTTCATGGCAACCCAAAACAGTTCGGCAAGCAGCTGCAATATGCCGACCGCCGCAATTCCCCGCTGTGCATCATCCAGGGTTCCAACGAGCGGGAGCAGGGCGTTGTGCAGATCAAGGACATGATCGAAGGCAAGCGCGAGGCCGCAGCGTTTGAAAGCAATGCCGAGTACAAGGCCGCGCGCCCTGGCCAATATGAAGTGCCAGAAGATAGGCTTGTCGAGGAAGTGAAAAAGCGGCTCGCTGAGCAAGAGGCGGATCAATAAATGTCGCGCCGTCAGATCATCGAACTGTTGGAAACCTCTGGCTACATGCCAGTGGAAACGCCGATCTTGCAGCCAGCCGACGTCTTTCTCGATCTGGTCGGCGAGGATATCCGCACGCGCCTTTTCACCACCGAGGATCAGGCCGGCACCGAGCTGTGCCTGCGCCCAGAACTCACCATTCCGATCTGCCGTCATCACCTGGAGACAGGGTCTGCTGAGCGCACCGCCAATTATGGCTATCTTGCCCCGGCGTTCCGGTTTCGTCCCGGCGAAACAGGCGAGTTCATCCAGGCCGGCATCGAAAGCATTGGCCGCGAGGACACTTTGGCGGCCGATGCCGAAGTGATGGCGCTTTCGGCCTCGCTCGCCACCGCCGGCGGGCTGGCCAATCCGTCGATTACCTTAGGCGACTCGGCAATCTTCACGGCCTTCGTTGAGGGCCTCGGATTTGCGCCACGATCCGTTCGCCGCCTTCGCCGCGCGCTGGGGTCGAAACCACGCGTCGAGGCCGCGCTCGCCGACGTCACATCCACGTCTAACGAGGAACAACCGGCAATGATGGCCGCCCTTGCAAGCGGCGATCCGCAGGAGGCCCGCGCACTGGTCGAAGAGATGATGGACCTTGCTCGCATCCAACCGGTCGGTGGGCGCACCTCGGCGGAGATCGCCGAACGCTTTATCGAAAAAGCGGCCCGCCAGACGGCTGCGCCGATCAGCGAAGCGGCGATGACCTGCCTGGAAGCGCTAATCCATTTGGAAGTGCCGGCGCGCGAGGCGGCCAGTCTTTTGAAGCGGCTGGCCAGCGTTGCGTCTTTGGCGCTCGATCCGGTGATCGATAGCTTCGTTGCGCGGCTTGACGCCTTCGAAGAACGCAACCAGCCGGTTTCGACCATGACCTTCTGCGGTTGGGCCGGCGGGCGCCTCGACTACTACACGGGCTTTACGTTCGAAATGCGCGGAACGGAGGATCGAACCACACCGCCTGCGGTATCTGGCGGACGTTTTGATGGCCTGATGGAACGACTTGGTGCTGAGACAACCGTGCCCGCCGTTGGCGCCGCGCTTTGGCTGGATCGTCTGCCGAAGGGAGACGAGCAATGAGCGATCAGCCCCTCATTCTTGGCATTCCGTCCAAAGGCCGCCTGCAGGAGGCGACCATGGCCTATTTCGAACGGGCCGGTCTGACGATCACCAAGAAAAGCGGTGAGCGGAACTATCGCGGTCTGATCAAGGGATTGGATGGCGTTGAGGTGGCGTTTTTGTCCGCCTCTGAGATCGCCGGCGAACTGGCCGCAGGCACGGTGCATCTTGGCGTCACGGGCATGGATTTGGTGCACGAGAAGATTGCCGATCCCGACACCATCACGGTGGAAGTGGCCCCGCTTGGATTTGGTTTTGCCGATGTCGTGGTGGCGGTGCCCGATAGCTGGATTGATGTGCAGACCATGCACGATCTTGACGATGTGGCCGCCGGTTTTCGCGCCCGCCACGGTCGGCGCATGCGCCTTGCTACAAAGTATGTGCGCCTGACACGCAACTTCTTCCGCGCCCATGGCGTGGCCGACTATCGGATCGTCGAGAGCCTCGGCGCGACTGAAGGTGCGCCAGCCTCCGGCGCCGCCGATCTCATCGTCGATATCACAACCACCGGTGCGACGCTGACCGCCAACCATTTGCGCATCCTCTCTGATGGCGTGATCCTGAAAAGCGAGGCAACGCTGGTCGGATCAAGGCAGGCGGACTGGTCGGGTCGAGTGGCAGAGGCGCTGAAGTCCATCCTGTCGCGCATCGCGGCGCAGGATCGCGCGGCCTCGATCTACGAGGTGCGCACCGCCATCGGCGAGCAGACCAAAACCTTTCGAGAGGCATCCGATCGGTTCGGCTGCACTGCGCCCTTTGGCGCCGTTGCAGGTCAAGGATCGCTGGTCCTGCATGTTGAAAAGAAGCGGCTATGGGAGCTCACCGACTGGCTGCGCGCCCGGGGCGCAACGACCATCACCATCGGCGAACTGACTTATGTGCTCGACGGATCGGCCGAAGGCTTTGCGCCGGTCTATGAGGCTCTGCAAATCTCTTGAAGCAAAAAAGTGGCCGTCCCCGGGGGTGAGGACGGCCAATGACCCAAAATGCGTATCGGGGAACGCAAGGGTAAAGTCGAAAGCGTTCTAGGGTGCCAGCGCCAGCTCGGGGGAACCTGCGCGGCTCTCACTTTCACGTACAATTACGTAGGCTGTTCGACGTTGGATCAGCGATCGCTAAACTTTTTTCGATTTTTTGCTCACCAATGCGTGGTGCCTGGCGCGCCCTTGATTGGGCCGGTGATCCAGGGCGTCACCCAGCCGCCATAAAAGTTGCCGGGCTGTGGCGTCGCCTCGATGCCATCGACCAGACAGCGGTCCATCGGGTGGCAATAAAAGGCTAGATAATCCTTGATCGCGGCGAAGGCACCGACCGTGTTGGGGTAACTCCAGGCGCTCGCCTCCAGGTTTTTGTCGCCGCCTTTGACGTTGAAATAGCGCGCCGGCCCTTTCCATTCACACACTGACCGTTGGGCGTTGGGCGTCAGCACGTCTTCAGCCACATCCTCTGTTGGGATGTAATAGGTCGGCGGGTGGAAGGTCTCGAGCACGCGATAAGCGTTGCGCGTGGACGCAATGTTCTGACCGCCCAGCGTGATCAATATCGGATAGGGTGCGGGCTCAAGCAGCGGTGGGCGCGGAAATCGGCCAACGTCTTCGATCGGATGCAGTCGGGTCGTGCCCTGAACGGGCGAGGGGGCTTGGGTCATACCGCAGATGTGGGGTCCATCGCGACTTGAGCAAGTGTCACTGGCCAAGCGTCACTCGCAATGCGTGCGCAGAATCAGGATTGATGCGCCATTGTCGGGATGCGTCACCCGCTGCGGCTGAAGTGAGCAGCGCTCAGCCGGTGCAAGCGTCGGAGCGTCGATAGAAGGTGTGGCCGACGCGGGTGCGCGGGCCTCAGCGCCGCCAACCAGAGCGGCGGCCACACCGGATATCAGAAAAACGCCGGTCAGTGCGATCAGTGTGAGGCGGGTCATGGGTCTGGTCCTTTTAAGACGCTGATTGGCTCAGTTGGCGGCCGGTGCGGTGATCTCGGCGAGCAGGTCAGCGCCGGTAAGCGTTGGTGCAATGCTGGCTTGCGCGCCCTGGTCGAACGTGGCGACCAGAACGAAAGCGGCCAAAACGGTCATGCCGAAAACGGTGGTCAGAAACATGCGGGCCATCGAAGGGTTCATTGAGCGTGTCATGGGAGCGATCCTTCGGTTAGGGTTGATCAGGAGTTAACGTGACTCTGGTGTACTGCTCCCACCCACTAGGCACTGTGTTGACCATCACAGAATGACGTATCGTCAACCTCGCGCTGTGCACTGGACGCGACCTCCGCAATAGGCTTTGCTGGGCGCTTTCTAATTGACCACTCGGTCAAGAACGCGGCGTCCATGCGGTCTTCCTGTGTACCTTCAGCGGCAAGAAGGTGATGACGCAGGTGCTCGTGGCTGAATGCCGCTCGAGGAGGCAGGTGATGCAAGGGGCGAACATCTTCACCGAAAGCCTGGCGCTTGCCGGGCTCGACCCAGACCTTGCCACCGGCCTGTCCAATCTTGCCCGTGAGGCGGCACTTTCCACCAACGAGGTTTTGTTCGTTGCCGGTGATCCGGGCGACTCCATGTACGCCATACTGGAGGGAAGCCTGAAAGTGGCGGTCATTTCCGCCGAAGGCTCAGAGCAGTTGTTGGCGATTCTCGGTCCAGGTCATGTGGTCGGCGAGATGGCGCTGCTGGACGGTGAGCCGCGTTCGGCCACGGTTCAGGCGATCAAAAAATCGCGCGTTGCTCGCATCGACAAGGCCGACTTCGACCGTTTCGCCGATGCCAATCCCGCCGTCTATCGCCACATGCTAGCCCTGGTTTCGCAGCGTCTGCGCCAGGCCAATGATGTTTTGGCCGCGCGGTCTTTCCTTCCGCTGCCAGGGCGGGTGGCCGTCGCGCTGCTTCAATTGGGTGAAACCTTCGGCAAAGAACTGCCCGATGATCGGCTGCTGGTGCACTACAAGGTGAGCCAAGCCGATCTGGCCGGCATGGTCGGCGCTGCACGCGAGAACGTCTCGCGCATCCTCAACACCTGGAAACGCGACGGGCTGATCTCGCGCATTTCTGGCTATTACTGCATCGAAAAGCCCAGTGAGCTTGAGCGCCTGAAGGCTATGTAGGCCAGGGTCACCTGTCATGAATCTGTTGCGCGCGCTTGGTAGCGCGTTCTCCCATCAGTTACCTCGGGAGAAAGATCATGACCCACCGCTTTTCGCGCCTTGCGGCGTTCGGCGTCGCTTTGGCAGCGACAACTACACTTGCCGGTCCGGCCTTCGCTGACAGCGCCTTCAACCGCATCGCCTCGTTCCCGGTGCATCTCAACACACCGTATGCGGAGGAAACCTCAGCGGAGATCATCTCAGCGACCGCTGATGGCATGACACTGGTCTATTCCGATAGCCCGGCCGAGGTGATCGGGTTCATCGATATTTCCGATCCGGCCAATCCGACGCCTGCGGGCGTGATCGAGCTGGAAGGTGAACCAACCTCTGTGGCCGTTGTTGGTACTACGGCCTTCGTCGGCGAGAACACGTCAGTGGACTACGTCAACACCTCCGGCGTTCTGCATGCCATCGACGTGGATAGCCGCGATGTGCTGGCGAGCTGTGACCTTGGCGGTCAGCCAGACAGCGTAGCGGCGTCCCCCGATGGGTCTTTTGTGGCGGTGGCCATTGAAAACGAGCGCGATGAGGATCTTGGTGACGGTCGTGTCAGCCAGATGCCAGGCGGGTTCCTCACCATCACGCAGGTCGTCGACGGTTCGCTGGACTGCGACAGCACCATGCAGGTCGATATCACCGGCCTTGCAGACATTGCCCCGGAAGATCCCGAACCGGAGTTTGTCTCGATCAACGGCGAAGGCGAGATCGTCGTCACGCTTCAGGAAAACAACCACATGGTGGTGGTGTCGGCTGCGGGTGAAGTGCTTAGCCACTTCTCCGCCGGGTCTGTCACGCTGGATCGCGTCGATACCGAGGAAGAAGGCGCACTCATCTTCTCTGACGCCATCACCGTACCGCGTGAGCCGGATTCCGTGACCTGGATCGACAACACCCATTTCGCCACCGCCAACGAAGGCGATATGGACGGCGGTAGCCGCGGATGGACGATCTTCAGCCAGGATAGCGATGTCGTTTATGAATCCGGGACTGACTTCGAGCACGCCATTGTCGAGATCGGCCATTACCCAGAAGAGCGGTCAGGCAACAAAGGCGTCGAGCCGGAAAGCGTCACGTTCGACACCTTCGGCGGCACGCCTTACGTGTTTGTTGGCGCTGAGCGCTCGTCGATTGTTGGCGTCTACAATGTCTCCGATCCGGCCAACCCGGTTCTGGAGCAGCTTTTGCCATCGGGCATTGGCCCGGAAGGCTATGTGACGATCCCTGAGCGCAATCTGCTGGTTTCCGCCAACGAGACAGACGATGCGGGCGCGCGGGCTCACGTCATGCTGTTTGAGTATCAGGACGCGCCAGCAACTTATCCGCACCTCACCAGCGCGGGCATGGACGAGCTGACCGGTTGGGGTGCGATCTCCGGCCAGGTGATGGCCGAAGACGGCACGATCTACGCCGTTTCCGACAGCTTTTACGGCCTGCAGCCGCGCATTTTCCACATCGATGTGTCGCAAACGCCTGCCCGCATTGTGGATGCCATCGACGTGACCCGCGAAGGTCGTCCTGCTCAGTTGATGGACATGGAAGGCATCGCGCTCGACGGCGAAGGCGGTTTCTGGATTGCCTCGGAAGGTCGGACGGATCGTCTGGTCCCGCACGCCATCTACAATGTGGCTGCCGATGGCGAGATCGAGGACTACATCACGCTGCCGGCTGAACTCGCCAGCGTCGAGCGCCGCTTTGGCTTTGAAGGCATCACCCGCGTGGACGACAGGCTCTATATCGCGGTTCAGTGCGAATGGCGCGATGACCCCGAGAACCACGCCAAAGTGCTGTCCTACGATTTGGAGAGCGAAGCGTGGGGCGTGATCCACTACCCACTCACCGAGCCGTCAACCGGCTGGGTTGGTCTGTCCGAGATCGTCGCTCATGGCGACTGGGTTTACTTCATCGAGCGCGACAATCAGCATGATGATCGCGCCGTGACCAAGCAGATTACCCGTGTACCGATGGCGGCGATGGACCAGATGGTGGCTCTGGGTGAAACGCCTGCCGTTTTGGAGCCTGAGGTCGTTGTCGATCTTCTGCCCCACCTGACATCGACCGGCGGTTATGTGCTCGACAAGGTTGAGGGTTTGGCCATCGCCGAGGATGGAACCATGTGGGTCTCAACCGACAATGACGGCGTCGATGATCATTCCGGCGAGACGATGTTTTTCGCCATCGACGGCGCTGCCATGTAGGCTTGGCAACAGTCCTGACCAGATAAGCCCCGGCCAGACGGCCGGGGCTTACTTTTTGGTGCGTCAGCCCGAAGCGATCGGTCCATAGGACCGAAGCGCGGGCTCCGAACGTGTTAGAAGCGGTAACGCAGACCAACCAGGCCTTGCGTCGAGTTCAAATCGGTCGAGCTGGAAACCGAACCGCCTGCGGCTGTCGAGGTCAGGCCAACATCCATGATGCTCTGGTAACGCACCATGCCTTCCAGTGTCAGATTGCTGGAAAGGTCATAGCCGACACCGCCCGCAAGCTGCCAAGCAAAGTTGGTGTCATCGTCATCCATGAGGATGGCTCCACCGGCACCATGATCGTTGAAGTTGACCTGGGCCATACCCAAACCGACGCCAGCGAAGGGGCGGAACGCGCCCAGATGGGCATCCACATAAGCGTTCACCATGCCAGTGAAGGCAGTCGTGTCACCTGTAGGTGATGCCTGTGCAACACCACCAATCGAGTGGCCTTCGACTTCGAAGCTTGAATAGCCAAGCTCGGCTTCGATACGGCCGCCGAAACCGGGGAAAAACTCCATCTCATAGCCGGCAAAGGCTGAACCGGTCAGGTTCCAGTCTTCATAGGTGTTGTCGACCACCCCGCCGCCGGTGTTGAAGCTTGTGTCATCGGCCCAGGCCGCGCCACCGCGCACACCAACATAGGGGCCGAAGCGCGAGAAGCTGGTTTGCACACGCTCTTCCACATAGGGCGCTGGTGCTGGTGAATAGGTTTGTGGAACATCTGCAGCACGCGCCTGACCGGCCAAGAGGCCAGCAAGGCCACCGACCGTAACAGCCAGCGCCAACGCCATCGGCCGCCGGGTGCGCAGATTGAAGGATTGAAGATACGTCATACTCGGGTACTCCCCACGCAATGTGTTCAAGGGGCACACAGGCCAAACTGAAGCCGTGAGCTGGGGAGGCAATGACGGTCAATTGTGCCCGATCTTCGTGTGCGCCATGGCGGGCTGATGGTGTTTGCGCGGCGAAAGCGTGACGGAAAAAAGGCGAGGCTATTTGTGGCGCCTAAAGCATTGATTTCGCTACGTTAAGACGCTCACGCGGGGTAAGGTTTTGGTAACGCTAAGTGAAGGTCGATAGGCGGATCAGAAGCTGTAGCGCATACCAAGAAGTGCCTGCGCCGAGGCAAGATCGATCGTCGATGTTGGGCCCGTGGACGACATAAGCTCGACGTCGGAAATGGCCTGGTAGCGCACCATCGCTTCCAGAGTCAGTGCCTGCGTTACATCGAGACCAACGCCGGCCATCACCTGCCAGGCGAAGCCGTTTTCAGTGTCGTCCATAACGCTGAGATTGCCGGTCACGCCGTGATTTTCGAAATCGACCCGCGCAACACCAACGCCACCGCCGACAAAGGGACGGAAGGCGCCGAGACTATAATCGACATAAAGATTGGCCATCGCCGTAAGCGCGTCGGTTGACCCAAACGAGTTTGCCGTTGCTACGGGAGTGCTCGCCACTGTGTGCGTATCCACATCGTAGGCGCCATAGCCGAGTTCGGCTTCCAGGCGCGCACCAGCCCCCCAGTAAAGGTCAGGAACTTCAAAACCAACGAACAGCGAACCGGTGAAACCGTGCTCATAAACGTTCTCCACCAGGTTTGGGCCGGCGATCGTGAACTGCGTGTCGTCCGCCCAGACAGCGCCAGCGCGCGCTCCGGCGTAGAAGCCAGCCTCACGGAACGCGTCGTCGAAGCGATCGATCTGCGGCATGTCGGGGAAATCGGAAAAATCGTCGGCGGAAATTGCCGCCGTCGCACCAAAGCCAGAAAACACCGTGACGGCCAGAATTGACCAGAAAAACCGACGCACCATGCGCTCGTACTCCACTGATAGACAGGCGCGGATGAGGGCACCTGACACGCAAACAATGGCGATTATGGTGAACGGTTAAGGTTAACAAGCGGTTGTCACGCGCCGACAGGCAAGTGACAGAGCAAGGAGAAATGGGCGGTTGCTTAGCGGTCGTTCGGAGCGAAGCGAGGAACGGAGCAAAGAGGAATGGCGGTCGTTCGGAGCGAAGCGAGGAACGGAGCCAAAGGGAATGCGCGGTCGTTCGGAGCGGTTCTTTGGCCCGCTATGGCTTGTTCAGCTAAGCTTTGCTCAACCTTCCAACGCGTCGAGCTTGGCGGCGATGCGATCGCGCAGGCGGGTTGCTGTGCCGTAATCGTAAGGCATGTGCTCCGGATCGTAGACGCGCAGCGCGTTGTTGGCGTGGACCAGAGCGGCTTCGACGTGCGGGCGTCGGTCGCCAAAGCGCTTTTGATCCGCAATGGTTTCTTCCGCTACAGCCAAATTGTTTTGCGTGTTTGCCCATTGGACGGGGTGGTTGGCCTCGTTGCGCACGCGCAGCGAGTCGCAAAAAGCGATCACGGCCTCGGCCAGCAGCTTTGCGCCCTCCTCACCGCCGGTATGTTCGCCCTGTCGTGCAAGTGCATTGCCTACATTGTTCTGTGTCTTGGCCCAGTCGACGGAGTGGCCGGCTTCGGTGCGTACGCGCAGCGCGGCCCGGTAGGCGGCGACGGCCTCGGCCTGCAACTTTGCGCCTTCCGCTCCGCCGGTGCGCTCGCCCTGTTGTGAAAGTGCATTGCCGAGATTGTTCTGTGCATGGCCAAAGAGGTTCGGCTGATCCTCTTCGCTGATGTGGTCCAACGCCTCGCGTATCATCGCCATCGTCAGCAAAAACCCGTCGCCACCATAGCGAAGTGCGTGCTCTTCGAGCCGCGCATCATAGATTCGTCGCCTTGCCGGTTCGACTGGATCAACAGCGGCAAAGGCATCGGCGGCGTCTGAGATAAGGTCGTAGGCTTGCTGCGTGTCACCTCGAACGAGAGCAATATCTGCCTGAGTGGTCGCCAGCCGCCAATTTCTCTCCAGCGGCTCGATCATCTGCTCGCTAAGGGATTCCTTCGCAGAGGCAACCAGGTGTTCGGCTTCCTCCAGATCACGGCTTTCAGCAGCGGCCCGCGCTGCGGCTATAATGTTATCGATGCGGTCCGATAGGCCACGCAGCGCCTCAATCTCATCGCTGAGGCGCTTTAGGTCCTCAGCTTTGCTTTCCAGAAGTGCAACGAGATTGGCATCGCTCAGCGTCTCGGCTTCATCTATTCCAAAACGCCGACCAAGCGATTCCAACTGCGCGCGTGACATTTGCCGCATGTCTTGCGCAAGCGAGACGTTCTCATCGGGGAGATGACCTTGGCCATGATCGTTTGCTGGCGGATTGCGGCAGGCTTTTAGCTCCTCCTCGGATATGCCGAGATAACCAGCTAATGGCGCAATTGTCGTGGCATGCGGGTTTTTGACCTTGCCGTTTTCAAGCTCCGATATGCGTGAGCGTTTGCTGGCATCTTCAAATACCGCCTTGGCGAGCTCGGTGGCAGAGAGCCCTTGAAGTTCACGTCGCTCCTTGACCAAGGCGCCAAAGCGCTCGCCAAAACTCATTTCCGTAAGTTTCCAAGCGGTTTTCCGAACGCATCCTTGCGTCGGGCGTAAGTTCCTCTGCCGTGATTTTCGATGCTTTGGGTCATCCTCATATCTGTCGACGCCACGCAACTCACCGCCCGGGCGGTGATCCTCTCAAGTCATAAGGATCACTGCAATGCTGAAGTACATTCATAGCCTTGCCTATGCAGGCATGTCAGCAAGTTATGTTGGAACGTGCGTTGGGGCTGACAAGTTTTGGGTCTCGGCTATTCTTGCCGGACTCTATGGTGCGCTTGCCCTCCACGCCTACCTGCATGATCGCAAGAACGAGCACTGAACGCTAAATAAAAAAAGGCGGGGCCGAAGCCCCGCCTTTCCAAAAATCAGGAGAGTATAAAAACCGGCTGAGCCCAGTTCTTACATCATGCCGCCCATGCCACCCATGTCAGGCATTGCAGGCGCGCCGCCGCCGTCTTTCTTCGGCACTTCGGCGATCATTGCTTCGGTGGTGATCAGAAGACCTGCAACCGAACCGGCGTCTTCCAAAGCAGTACGCACCACTTTGACCGGGTCAACGATGCCCATTTCGATCATGTCGCCATACTCACCGGTCTGAGCGTTGAAGCCCCAAGCCGCTTTGTTTTCGGCGATGATGTTACCAACAACCACCGAGGCTTCTTCACCAGCGTTGTCGGCGATCTGACGAGCCGGAGCTTGCAGAGCGCGACGCACGATTTTGATGCCAGCTTCCTGGTCAGCATTTTCGCCTTTGGAGTCGATGAAGCGAGACGCACGAAGCAGAGCCGTACCGCCACCTGGGACGATGCCTTCTTCCACGGCCGCGCGGGTCGCGTTGAGGGCGTCATCGACGCGGTCTTTCTTCTCTTTCACTTCCACTTCGGTGGAACCACCAACGCGGATCACAGCAACACCGCCGGCCAGTTTCGCAAGACGCTCTTGGAGCTTCTCACGATCGTAGTCAGATGTGGTTTCCTCGATCTGCGCTTTGATCTGGTTGACGCGAGCAGTGATCTCGTCTTTGCCGCCAACACCATCAACGATGGTGGTTTCTTCTTTCGTGATGGCCACGCGCTTAGCGGTGCCCAGCATGTCGAGGGAAACGTTTTCCAGCTTGATGCCGAGGTCTTCGGAGATGACCTGGCCACCGGTGAGGATCGCGATATCTTCGAGCATCGCCTTACGACGATCGCCAAAGCCTGGAGCCTTCACAGCAGCGATTTTCAAGCCGCCGCGCAGCTTGTTGACCACCAGGGTCGCCAGCGCTTCGCCTTCAACATCTTCTGCAATGATGAGCAGCGGACGCGATGACTGAACAACCGATTCCAGAACCGGAAGCATAGCCTGCAGGTTGGAGAGTTTTTTCTCGTGCAGCAGGATGTAGGGATCATCCAAGTCTGCCGTCATCTTCTCTGGGTTGGTCACGAAGTAAGGCGACAGGTAGCCGCGGTCGAACTGCATGCCTTCCACAACTTCCAGCTCGGTTTCAGCCGTTTTGGCTTCTTCAACCGTGATGACGCCTTCGTTGCCAACTTTCTGCATGGCCTGAGCGATCATGTCGCCGATCTCTTTTTCGCCGTTTGCAGAAATGGTGCCGACCTGAGCAACTTCCTCGGAGGTGTTGATCTTGGTGGCTTTGTTGACGAGGTCTTTGACGACTTCGCTAACGGCCATGTCGATTCCGCGCTTAAGATCCATCGGGTTCATGCCAGCGGCAACAGCCTTGTGGCCTTCTTCAACGATAGACTGAGCCAAAACCGTTGCGGTCGTGGTGCCGTCACCGGCAATGTCGTTGGTCTTGGAGGCAACTTCGCGCAGCATCTGCGCGCCCATGTTTTCGAACTTGTCTTCCAGTTCGATTTCTTTGGCGACGGAAACACCATCTTTGGTGATGCGCGGTGCGCCAAACGACTTGTCGAGTACGACGTTGCGGCCTTTCGGGCCGAGGGTCACCTTCACCGCATCGGCGAGGGTGTTCACACCGGTCAGCATGCGCTCGCGTGCTGAACGGCCGAAGGATACTTCTTTAGCAGCCATGTTTGAATTCCTTGGTTTGCTCTGCATTTCCGAGCGGTTGTTCCGTTAAGAACAGAGCGGGAAATGCCAAAATAGTGAAAAGGAATAGAGCGGAAGGCGATGTCGCTTAGGCGACCACGCCCATGATGTCGCTTTCCTTCATGATCAGCAGGTCTTCACCGTCGATCTTCACTTCGGTGCCGGACCATTTGCCGAACAGCACGCGGTCGCCAGCTTTGACGTCCAGAGCCTGGACTTTACCGGCGTCGTCGCGGGCGCCAGGGCCTACGGAGACGATTTCGCCTTCCTGCGGTTTCTCTTTTGCGGTGTCGGGGATGATGATCCCACCGGCGGTTTTTTCATCGGAGTCGATGCGACGCACCACCACACGATCATGCAAGGGACGGAATGCCATCTTGTCCTCATCCTTGGGTTGGGCGCGGCCATGTGGCCGCAGCAGTCTTGGTTGAATGTACGGCGCCCAAAAAGGGAGCCTGAAACGCAAGTTAGCACTCTCCATTGGTGAGTGCTAACGCGCCGTGGAGATAAGGATGGTCCGATGAGGTGTCAAGGATGGGCCGCGCAACTTTTTTGCATGTGCCCGCGCCGCGACGCTGATGGCCAGCGAACGCCCAATGGCGCGCAGTGCTCTTGGGCCGTTTAGAGCCAACCAGCAACAAGCGCCATAGGTTGTCGAACAGCACTGTTCCAAAAAAAAAGCCGCGGTCAGCTCGAAACCTGAGGCTGACCGCGGCAAACGGCGTCTGATCGTTTCGGGGCCTATCTAGACCAAGCCGAGAAACGACAGAATGAACAAAACAACGACTATCACGCCGATGATGTAAAAAATGTTGCGCATGAGATGTCCTCCAGCAGGTTATCGGTCACATCGCGCGCAGAAAGGCGGGGGGCGGCGGCAATGCATAGCTCAAACCAGCATTGCTGCCAGTTGACGGTCCCAACGCCGCCAATAGTCATTGGTTCCAATCAAAGGTTCTTTTCAAGAACTTTCGATCGCTGTTCCCGTGTCTTTTTCCTGGCGCATCACGATCCAGGTGCCGACCACGATCAGCGCGCTGCCGATCAACAACCGCACGCCTGGAACCTCTTGGAAGAACACGAAGCCGTAAAACGCCGCCCATAAGAGGCTGGTGTATTCCATCGGGCCGAGCTTGGCCGCCGGCGCATGCTTGAAGCCGTAGGTCATAAACAGATGGCCGCAGGTTCCCAGAAAGCCGATGCCGAGCGCGAACCACAGCCAGCCAGCATTGAGCGCGACGAACGGGCGTCCATCGATGGCCATGCCAGCAAAGGTAAGGGCGAGCAGCGGCAGGGCCAGCAGGCCAGAAAACCCACTTTGCAGCATGATCATCGTCGGCACGGGATCGCTGGCGGCGTGCAGCCGGGTCAAAACCAGCGCTGCAGCATAGGCAAAGGATGCGACGGCCGCGGCGATGTAACCGCTCAGCGCGCCGGAAAAACCGTTAGTGAAAGCTGACGAGGAGATAACACCCACACCGGCCAACCCGATAAGGATCGCGATCCAGGTTTTGCCGTCCACAGGCTCTTTGAGGATCATCCAGCCAAGCAGCGCCAGATAAAGCGGGGCCGTGAAGGCGATCGCCGTTGCCTCGGCCAGCGGGATGACGGCGAGTGCGTAGAAGAAGCAGGTTGCGACCAGGGTCACCAGCAGGGAGCGCTGAAAACTGCGCACAAGGCTGCGCCACGTCGGCAGGCGCACGCGTCCAAAGGTTAGAAGCCCGATAAACAGAACGGTCGCCACCAGAAACCCAGCGCCATAGCGCATCACCAGGATTTGTGGCGTGCCAAACGTGCCGGCCATCAGTTTGATGCCGGCATCCATCAGCGTCAAAATCGCGATCGCAATCAGAACCGAGCCCATGGCGCGGCGCTGCATGGAGGCGATGGCGAAGGGGGCTGGCGTGGCGGGCGAGGCCATTGGTCGTTACCTAACCTGGAAACAGGCCGTTAAAGGGCGCTGTAGTGGCGCATTTCGGCGATATCGCCGAGAAAAGGGCGTACACAGCCAAAAAAGTCGCGAAAAACCTGGCTGCCGCGAAACTTCTGCAAGTGATCCTCTGCCGATGTCCATTCAATGCGAATGATGAACTGCGAGGGGTCTTCAACGCATTGGCAGAGTTCAAACGCAAGCGCGTAGGGTGAAGACAGCAAGATGGGCTCGGCCTTCTTGTAAGCTTCAATGAAGGCGGCTTGGCGCTCCGCATCAATCGTGTACCGCAGATATTCAACAATCATTGGAGGGCCCTGACGCTATGGTTGCCGGTGGTGTACCCAACCCGTTGGAATTGGCCAGGAACTCTTTGCATTGCAGGAAAGCTAGACTAAGGTTTTGACCAAACAGTCAAAGCTTGGCGCACAGTCCACGCTATAAGGCGTGCCGAAACAAGCCGCCACCCGTTTTGCGCCAAAAAGGGAGACCCGTCATGCTCGATTCCTCCGACGCGAACCACCCCGCAGCAGGCACAACGCCACTCTCCGTGCCAAACGATCTGGACGCGTTCTGGATGCCATATACGGCCAATCGGGCGTTCAAGACCGATCCACGCATGATCACCGGGTCCAAAGACAACCACTATTTCACCCCGGACGGGCGTGCGATCTTGGATGGGACCGCCGGCCTATGGTGCTGCAACGCCGGGCATTGCCGTGCGCCGGTGGTCGAAGCGATCCAAAACCAAGCGGCAAGCCTAGACTTCGCGCCGACCTTTCAATTCGGTCACCCGATTGCGTTCGAAGTTGCCTCGCGCATAGCGTCCGAAGCGCCGGACGGACTGGACCACGTGTTTTTCGCCAACTCCGGATCAGAAGGCGTCGATACGGCACTGAAGATTGCGCTTGCCTATAACAAGGTGCGAGGCGATGGCGGACGCACGCGGCTCATCGGCCGCGAGCGCGGTTACCACGGGTCCGGCTTCGGCGGCATTTCGGTCGGCGGCATCGTCAACAATCGCAAGTTCTACGGCGCACTGATCGCCGGTGTCGATCATTTGCCACACACCTATAACCGCGCCGAACAGGCCTTCACCAAGGGCGAACCGGACTGGGGTTTGCACCTTGCTGATGATCTGGAAAGCATTGTCGCGCTTCACGGCCCCGATACGATTGCAGCCGTCATCGTTGAGCCGATGGCTGGGTCCACCGGCGTTCTTCCGCCGCCCAAAGGCTATTTGAAGCGCCTACGTGAGATCACGGCCAAGCATGGCATCTTGCTTATCTTCGATGAGGTCATCTCAGCCTTCGGCCGCCTTGGAACAGCCTTTGCCGCGCAGCGCTATGATGTGACGCCCGACATGATCGTGTTCGCCAAGGGCATTACGTCGGGCACGGTGCCTATGGGCGGCGTGATTGCAAGCACCGACATCTACAATGGCTTCATGGAGTCAGCAGGCGAGGGCATGATCGAGCTTTTCCACGGCTATACCTATTCCGGCCACCCGCTCGCTTGCGCCGCCGCCTTGGCAACGCTCAACGTCTACCGCGACGAGGGGCTTTACGAAAAAGCCGCGCAGCTTGAAGGGCTGTTTGCCGACGCAGCGCACAGCTATCTGGCGGACCTGCCGATCGTGGAAGACATTCGAACCTGCGGCATTGTGGCGGGCATCGACATCACGCCAATCGAAGGCAAACCGACCGCCCGCGCCTTCGCAGCGATGCAGGATGCCTTCCACAATCAGGATATGATGATCCGTGTCACCGGCGACACGATTGCGCTGTCGCCACCGTTGACGTTCTCGGAAAGCGACATCGATCAGATGTTTGCCGGTCTGAAGCGCACGCTGCAGGCCGTTTCCTGACAGAAGCCTGACAGGACTTTCGAGCCGTATGCGCAATAGTGCGCAGCGAACGCTTTGGTCGGCGCACCTACGTTGATGGGCGTCAACGACCCAACGCTGCGGGCAAGTATAGCCGTGCCGAGGCTGCGTGTTAGAATCGAACCATGCGTAAACTGATCATAATCCTTGTCTTGCTCGTCGCCGCTGGCGGCGGCTATTTCCTCTTCGCCAATCGGCCGACACCGGTTGAGGTGGCGACCGTCACGCGTGGTGACATTGCCCATATCGTTTACGCCTCCGGCGTGGTTGAGGCAGCGGTCAGTGCCGACGTCACCTCCATCGTTGCCCAGCGGATAACCGGCCATTGCAACTGCGAAGGCCAATCGGTTGAGGCTGGCGATCTCATTGTCGAACTCGACGACAGCGAAACGGTCGCGCGCGTGCGCGAGCTTGAAGCGCGCATTGGCCTTTTCAATCAACAAGTGGAACGCGCCACCAACCTGCTGGACCGCGGTGTTGGCTCACGCGAAGCTTTTGACCGAGCCGCCAGCGAATTGGCGAGTGCCGAAGCCGGGCTAGCGGCTCAGCGCGAGGTGCTCAGCCGCTATCGCATCACCGCCCCGATTGATGGACAGATCCTGCGGCTCGACGCGGATGTCGGCGAAGTGGCCCAGGCGGGCGATGTGCTGTTCACTGTGGGTCAGCCGCGTCCCTTGGAAATCACCGCCGAGATCAATGAGGAAGACATCCCGCTCATCGAAGTTGGACAGCGTGCGCTTCTGCGTGCGGACGCCTTTCCCGATCAAGTGTTAGAGGCGACCCTCGCCAGTATTACGCCCAAAGGCGACAGCGTCCTCAAAACCTACCGCGTTCGTCTTGCCCTGCCGGAAGACACGCCGCTCTTCATCGGCATGAGCGTCGATGTGAACCTGGTGATCGAAAATCGCGAGGATCGGTTGCTCGCGCCGACGACCGCCTTTTCCGGTGGCAACACCGTCTTTGTTGTTGATGGCGGTACGGCTCGCGAAATCCCGGTGGAGACCGGCTTGCGCGGTATCACGACCGTGGAAGTGACCGGCGGCCTCGAGGAGGGCACCGCGTTGGTCAGCCCGGTTCCCGACGGCCTGGTCAATGGGGCGCGGATTCGAGCCACGGGGTCCTGATGGGCGGTTGGCTGCTTCTCTTTGATTTGGCCGTCACGCATGTTTTTGCGCGCGGCCGTCAGACTCTGGTCGCTATTCTCGGCGTGTCGCTAGGCGTCGGGTTTTCCATCGCCATGGCCGCACTCCTTCAAGGTAGCCAGGAGGACTTTGTCGATCAGCTGATCAACGCCATTCCAAACGTCCAGATTTCCGACGAGCGCCGTGAAGCCCAGCGCCAGCCGGCGCAAGACATCTTTGATGACGCGCAAATCGAAAGCCTTGCGCCACGCGATGATCCGCGAGGCATTCGCAATCCCGTTGCGGTTACCAGCGCCATCCGCGCCGTCGTCGAGGGCAACGTCTCCGCGGCCCTGCGCGTGCAAGGCGTGATCCGTTACGCGGGGCGGGACACCGGCGTCTCATTGTCCGGTGTGGTGCCCGAACATGAGATCAGGGTTTCCCAGATCGGCGATGACATGAAAGAGGGGCTGCTGACAGACCTCAACAGCCGCGCCGACGCGGTTGTCTTGGGCGATGATCTGGTGCGCTCTATCAACGCCGAAATCGGCGATCCCATCACCATGGTGTCGCCGGCCGGCGATGTGCATCGCTACCGGTTGGTCGGGATCTTCAATTCCGGTAACAATTCGGTCGATAGCTCCACCGGCTATCTGCACCTGTCGACCGCCCAGGTGTTTTCTGGCCGGCCCAACGCCGTCAACGATATCCGCATTTCGCTCAATGATCCCAACAGCGCCCCCACGGTCGCCAGCTGGATCGAAGGCCAGTTCGGCTACAAATCCGTGTCCTGGCAAGAGGCCAACCAAGCGATCCTGGAAAGCTTCATCGTTCGCGATGTCATCATGTACACCGTTGTCGCCGCGATCCTGCTGGTGGCGGGCTTTGGCATCTACAACATCATCTCCACGATCACCCACGAGAAGACCCGCGATATCGCCATCATGAAGTCGCTCGGCTTCTATGAGAAAGATATGCGGCGCCTGTTCGTCATGGAGGGGTTGGCGATGGGGATCGGTGGATCAGTGCTCGGCGCGATCCTCGGCGCTTTGCTCACGGTCGCGCTGGGGCAGATCGAGTTCGTGAACCCGGAAAGCGACGACCCGATCAAGATCCGTATGACGTTCTCGGTCGTGCATTACTCGATCGCAATTGGCATCGCGCTCGGCTCGGCCGTCTTTGCCGCCTATATGCCGGCCAGCAAAGCCTCCAGCCTCAACCCGGTGGATATCATTCGCGGGGCCACATGATGGCCAGTGACACGCATCTGCTCGAAGCGGTCAATGCGACCCGCATTCTTGATGAGACAGTCAAAGTGACGTTGGTCGACAATGTCTCGCTCTCGGTCGGCGAGGGCGAGTTCGTTGCGATCACCGGTCCATCGGGATCGGGTAAATCCTCGCTGCTCTATTTGCTTGGCCTACTCGATCTGCCGACATCCGGCGATGTGCTGGTGAAGGGCCAGCCAACACACGAAATGCCGACCGATGAGCGCGCCCGCATCCGGCTTTCCGAGCTTGGTTTCATCTTTCAATTTCACTTCCTGTTGCCGGAATTCACCGCCCGCGAAAACGTTATGCTGCCGATGCGCCGCCTGAGCAGGCTGTCCGGCAGAGCGCAAACCGAGCGGGCCGGTGATCTTTTGGCCTCGCTTGGCCTGGAAGGTCATATCGATAAGCGCCCTGATCAGCTGTCTGGCGGCCAAAGGCAACGCGTTGCGGTGGCCCGAGCGCTTGCCAATGATCCGGCCTTGATCCTCGCCGATGAGCCGACAGGGTCATTGGATTCCAAGGCCACCGACCAAGTCTTTGGGATTTTGCGTGATCTTGTCGATGTCTCCGGCCGCACGATCCTGGCGGTGACCCATGATCTTGATCTAGCTACCCAGATGGATCGCCGCATTCATCTCGTCGATGGCGCATTGGAAAGCGATGGCGCGGCCAATGCAGCCGTCTAGGCAACCATAACCCAACCGCCAACCATTCAGCCTGCCCGTAAACCTGTGGGCGAGTGCACGCGCTTGGCTTCTTCATTGAAGGCGAATTAGGGCATAGTCAGGCGGTGAGGAGGCTGGGACGTGATTCGCGCGCCCGGCCAAGCGTCGTGATCATCGGGTGAAGTCTGCATGCGGCCCAGTGTTGCCCTGATCTATGTTGCCATTGCGGTCATAGCCATCAGCACGACGGCCATGCTGCATCGGCTGACGGCCCTGCCGTTGGAACTGGCGGGGATGTTCGGCGCGATCTTGTTCTTCGCGCTTGCTGCTGTTGACCAGGCGATATCGCGCGGCGCTGAGCGCAAGACATTCCAGCGCCAGCTGGAAATGAACGATCACGCGCTGCAGGACGCCTTCAACGAAATCGATATGATCCGCTCGCGGCTTGCCTCGCTGGAAACCGATGCCCAGCAAGCCGTCGATGCAGGCGTCGCCCCGGTTCATCAGGATTTGCAGGCCATCGGAGCCTTGCTTGCGCAGGTTACCGAGGCCGTCTCCGATACCGATCACCGGATGGTGACGCTGGAGGAACAAGTCAAAGGTATGGCCAAGCGTGGCACCCGCAAGGCTGCCTCTCCTGCCAAACCAACCAAGCCGGACGACGTAGAAGCAACGCCAGAACCGGTCGCGGAAAAACCCGAAACGAAAAAGCAACCTGAGCCGGATGCCGAAGCGCAGAAGCGCGCCGAAGCCTTGGAGGAAGAACGCAACGAGGCCCTGCTGAAGCGCGTCGCATCGGCCGTTGAAAATGAGCGCATCGAGGCTGCACTGCAGTCCGTTGTGACGCTGCCGCAGCGCCGCGCCCGTGCCTATGCGACCCTGTTCAACCTGAAACTGGACGGGGCAGGAACCTTAGATGCGCGCCATGCCGTGCCCGCCATCGAAGCGGCCGGCGCGAGCGTCGATTACGACAAAGCGGTCGTGGCACGCGCTTTGGCCTTGGCGCACAAATTTGCCGCCCGGGAATCGGCAGCCATCGTCTTTGTGCCCCTGTCGGGCGCGTCGATCATGCAATCGCGCTTTGCCGATTGGCTGGTCCAGGTTCTGACCAACAACAAGGATTTGGCGGGACGCCTGGTCATTGAAATCACCCAAAAAGATGTTCGCGCCTTCAGCCCGATCGACTTCGACCTGCTCCATACGCTGGCTGATCTCGGCTTCCGCATGAGCGTTACGCAGCTCGCCGATGCGCGCTCCGATCTGTTCGAGCTGTCGCGGTACGGCTTCCGCTATGCCAAGGCGCCCGTTGGCCTGTTCCTCGGCTCGGACGCGGATACGAAAAGCGATATCCACCCTGAAGATTTGTCAGATTTGGCCGCGCGCAATGGCATGGATCTCATCGTCGATCAGGTTGAAAGCGAATCCCAAATGGTCGAGCTACTCGACTTCAAACTGAAATACGGCCAGGGCAATCTGTTCGCGCGTCCACGTGCGGTCGACGTGGAACCCCATCCACTGCTTGACCAAAGCGATGCAACCGAGGACGACGGTACGCACGACGAGCCCGATCCCTCACAGGACATGCCGCCGCAACCACAGCGTTCGGCGCGCGCACTGAGCCGCTCGGCCTAAGCGGCAATCACTATCAAACGCCGGAAAGATTTCGATGACGCATTCCTCCTTGCCGCTCAAAGGCCTGTCACAGCTCGCGCCCGACTATGAGGTGCTGCTCTGTGACATTTGGGGTGTCATTCATAATGGCGTTGCGGCTTGGCCGAGTGCAGTCGATGCGCTTTTTCAGGCGCGCCGGTCCGGCTTGAAAGTGATCCTGGTCTCCAATGCGCCGCGTCCCAACACCCCGGTGCGCGCGCAACTGAAACGCCTGGGCATGCGCGCCGACGCCTATGACGACATTGTCACCTCCGGCGATGTGACCCGTAATCTGTTGGCCACCACCTACAAGGACGCCAAGGTCACCCATATCGGCCCGGACAAGGACAAGCCGCTGGTCGATGGTCTGCCGGTCACTTTCACCGGCGATGACGACGCCGAGGTATGCCTCTGTTCCGGCCCGATCGATGATCAGACCGAATGCCCCGAGGATTATCGCGAACGGTTGCAGGCGCTGGCGGCCCGCAAATTGCCGATGATCTGCGCCAACCCTGATAAGGTCGTCGAGATGGGCGACAAGCTGATCTATTGCGCCGGTGCGCTGGCCGATCTTTACGAGGAGCTGGGTGGCGAGACGATCATTCTAGGCAAGCCATACGCGCCGATTTATGAGGCTGCGCTGGCGATGGCCGGCAACCCCGATCGCGCGAACGTGCTTGGCCTCGGGGATTCCGTACGCACCGATTTGCGCGGTGCAAGCGAGCAGGGCTTCGACTGTTTGTTCTTCACCGGCGGCATCCACGCTGGCGAATTCGGCCCTAGCACTGCGCCAAACGGCAAAAAAGTCGCGGCCTTTCTCGACGATGCGCCCTATCCAGCCAAAGCCTGGATGGCCCGCTTGTCCTGGTGACGCGGCCGGATCTTGCGCCTTTGAATTAAGATTAACCGGTGAATTTGCGCAAACCGTAGAGCGTTTGTGCGATGTTCAGTTCGTGGGCGACACCACGATCTCGGGATACATTTTCCATGTTTATGGATTTAAGAACGCTTGAGGGCGATGCTGACCTCAACGCGCCGGTGTGCATTGTTGGCGCGGGCGCAGCTGGCATCACGATGGCGCTGGAATTGGAAGCCAAGGGCATCGACGTCCTGCTTCTGGAAAGCGGCGGTTTTCGCTACGAAAACGACACGCAGGCACTGTACGAAGGCGCGGTTGCCGGGCATCAGAACACCGATCTAACCTATTCGCGCCTGCGCGAGTTTGGTGGAACGACTGGTCAATGGACAGGCCTTTGCGCACCTCTTGATCCGATCGATTTTGAAGCGCGCCCCGCCAACGGCAACGTCGCTTGGCCGATCACGCGCAGTGATCTCGATCCCTTTTATGCTCGCGCACAACCCTATCTGGAACTCGGCGATTACCGCTACGACGTGGCGGACTGGTCAACCATCCTATCGGGCACGCCGCTGGCCCTGCCCGATGATATGGTTGGCCCGGCGGTCTACCAGCACAGCCCACCCACCCGGTTCGCCGAGCGCTATCGCGAACCAATCGACCAGGCCGTGCATGTGCGATGCGTGCTCCACGCCAATATCAGCGACATCGTGCTCAATGAGTCTGGCACCGCCGTTGACCATATTGAGGTAAAAACGCTTGAGGGCCACAGCCATCGCGTCACGGCCAACCAATTTGTGCTTGCCTGTGGCGGCATCGAAAACGCCCGCATCTTGCTCAATGCCCGCAATCAGCGACCAGCTGGTCTCGGCAACGAGAACGATCTGGTGGGCCGGTACTTCATGGACCACCTGAATGTCGAGACGAGCCGCATATTCCTAGCAGATACGCGTCGCGATCTTTCCTATTACGACCAAGCGACCGATACGACGGTTTTGGAGATGGGGTTGAAGGTCGCCGAAGAGCGCATGCGCGCCGAAGACCTTCTCAACAACACTGCCTTCATGCGGGTCGTCTGGAAGGATGAAGCCTTCAACGATGATTTTCGCGATCACGCATGGCTGTCTTTCTCGGCTCTGGCGAAGACGTTTGCGCGCGGTGAGATGCCTGATCGCTTCGCTGAGCGCACTTGCAATGTGCTCGAAGCGCCGGGATCGATCATCACCGGTGTCAGCCGCAATATTCAGCGCCGCTTGAGCGATGGCGGTGAGATCGACCACATCGCGCTACGTCAGGATGCCGAGCAGGCGCCCGATCGCAACAGTCGCGTCATGCTCAACGATGATGTCGATGCGCTTAGCCTCAACAAGGTGACGCTGGATTGGCGCGTCTCGCGCGGCGACATGGAGAGCCTACGACGCTCGCATGAGATCATCGGCCAGGCCTTGGGCCAATCCGGCATCGGCCGACTCCAGCTTGGCGTGGTGGATCCTGAGGATCTCAGCAACGTGTTCACCGGCTACCATCACATGGGCACGACGCGCATGCATGATGACCCGCAACAGGGCGTGGTTGATGCCGATTGCCGCCTGCATTCGGTGGCCAATCTCTACGTGGCTGGCAGCTCGGTTTTCACTACCGTCGGCACAGCCAACCCAACGCTGACGATCACAGCGCTGGCCGTTCGCCTTGCCGATCACATCGCGCAAACACCGATGGCTTGAGGAGGACGCACGATGATTACACGACGCTCTATGCTGGTTCTTGCCGGTGCCTTGGTCGCGACGCCGGCTGCCGGCTATGTCGGCGCGCGCATCGCCTGCCGTTCGGTGCCACGCAATGTTCCGGCTTTCTTCGCGCATGCCGATCAGGACGTACTGCGCGAGTTCGGCCAGGCTGTGGTTCGACACACGTCAGCCTATGCCGATAGCGCTTTTCTGGAGGCGCAGGTCGCTTTGAAACCCAACCTCGTTGAGGCGAGCCTGACCACCTGCGAGCAAACACGCAGTGACCTGGTGGGTGCACAATGCGCGCAGGATTTTGCCGACGGTGATTTTGAGATCGTTGATTCTGTGATGGTCAGCCGCACCGAGATGCTGCTCTGCGCCAGCCTGGTCGCCGCCTAGGTCTTTACTTGGAAACGACAAACAAAAAACCCCGGTGCGATGGCACCGGGGTTTTTTGGTTTTGTGTGAAGTCGTCTTAGCCGAACAAGGCGTCAATCGCGTCCTGGTCGACCTGCGGGCCATCGCGCTGCGGACCATTGAGAATCTGCTCTTCCTTGCGCCTCTCGCGTGCCTTCTCCTCGTCCGTCGAGAAGGCCTCGCCATCGCTCTTCGGCAGCGATTCAAGCAAGCGGTCAAAGCGGCCTTCAAGCCGTTGCAGCGTTTCCACAACCTTGCCGATGCGCTGACCGGTTATGTCCTGAAACGTGCACGCTTCAAATATGTCGATCATCTGCGTGTCGACCATCTCCTGAAACGCTTCAGGATCGGAGCGGTCAGCCGCCATGATGGACTCAGCAGATTCCATAATGCGGTTGGTGGCCTTTTCGGTCTCTTCGACCACGGCGTCCAGTTCTTTGCCGGCCTCGGGCAGATGGTCGGCGCGCAGCTTGTCAACGCCCAGCGAAGAAAGCTCGTTGCGCAGATCGTGAATGTCTTCTGCCGCTTCGCGTACGGCATCGGCAAAGCCGTGTTCCAACGAGCGCAGCGTGCCTTCCAGCGAATCCGTCATGACCCGCGCCACATCAAGCGCGCGCACCATATCCAGCTTCTTTTGACCTGGGCCATTGTTGACACAGGCGACCAGAGCTTCGGCTTGTTTTTCGACGATGGAACTGATGTCCAGAGCCTCATTCTTAGCCATTGAGCATCCCCCTTTTGTTTATTGCAGTCAGCGCACAGTTCTGCCGTCACGAAAAAAGCGGCCCCTCTTCAAAGGCCGCCTTTGTCATGCTCTTAAGCCAGGCGCGAAGCGTCTGCTTTAGTCGCCGAAGACGGCGTCGATTTTGGATTTCAGCGTGGCCGCGTTGAACGGTTTCACGATGTAGTTGTTCACACCGGCCTTTTTGGCCGCGACAACGTTCTCGGTCTTCGATTCCGCCGTCACCATGATGAAGGGTGTACGTTGTAGCGACTCGTTGGAGCGAACCGATTTGAGCAGCTCATAGCCGGTCATGGGCTCCATATTCCAATCAGAGATCACCAGGCCGTACTTGCGCACCTTCATCTTTTCCAGTGCTTCTTCACCGTCCTTGGCATCGTCGATGTCTGAAAAGCCAAGCTGTTTGAGAAGGTTACGGATGATCCGCACCATGGTCTTGTAATCGTCGACGACAAGCACCGGGATGGACGTATCTACAGGCATACTCACTACTCCACTACAGCGGCGCGATTGCGCCACACGCGTCCCAAAATTTCTTACGAGGCAGGACCCATCGAGCGATGAGCAACCCCAAACCCGGGAAACAACTTACACACCGCCTTTGAATCGTTCGTTAATGGCGGCAAAAATTGCCCGCAACCCACGGTTGACCTGACATAGCTTGGCCAAAGGGCGTGCGCCGTTCGCGGCATAGCAAAGGCATGGAACAGGGTTTTAAAAGGAATGGTGCACTGCAACCAAAGGTTCGAGGAGCCGACACGACGTGAACGCAGCCATCTTGGAACTCCAGGGCCATGCCTTTGAAGACTTGTTTCTTGGACAGTCGGAAACCTATCGACGCACCGTATCGGCCTCCGACGTTGTGGGCTTTGCTGAGATCTCCGGTGATCGCAATCCGATCCACCTGTCGGAGCATTTTGCCGCGCGCACCCCGTTCAAGTCGCGCATCGCCCACGGGCTTTACACCGCAAGCCTGATATCGGCGGTGTTGGGCACGAGGCTGCCAGGACCCGGCGCGGTCTATCTCTCACAGACGTTGAGGTTCATGGCCCCGGTCCACATCGACGACGTCGTGGATGTCATCGTCGAGGTGGTCGAGTTGATCCCAGAAAAGAACAGGGCTCGCCTCTCCTGCGTCTGCAAAGTCGGCGAGAAAGTGGTTCTGGAAGGCGAGGCGCTGGTGATGGTGCCGACGCGCGAGCAACTCAAGCTTGCTTGATCCTGTAACCGCCCATCGCTAAAGCGGGCAGGCTGAAGATAGATAAGGCCCAGCTGTGCTCACCGTTCGCCAACCTGACCTGCCACCTGACCCTACGACGCCACGCGTGGTGATGATCGGCAATTTCGATGGGTTTCATCGTGGTCATCAGGCGGTGGCGCAGGCCGCGCTTGAAGTGGCGGAGGCGCGCGACGGTGAGGTTTGGCTTCTCACCTTCGATCCACATCCTCGCGCGTTTTTCTCGCCCACCGGCACCCACAGCGCGCTTGCTAGCCCGGCCGTCGAAGCACGACTGGCCGAGGCACTTGGCTTGGCCGGCATCTACACGATGACCTTCGACAATGCCCTCTCAAGCCAAACGCCGGAGGCTTTCATTGCCGACAACATCGTCGCGCGCATGCAGGCCGATTGCGTTGTCGTCGGTCATGATTTTCGCTTCGGGCAGGGAAGGGCGGGCAGCGCGGACACACTGCGCGCCCATGGCGGGTTTCGCGTCGTAGAAGTTGATGCCTTCACCGATGAGGGTGGGCAAACGGTTTCCTCAACGCGCATTCGTGGTCTGCTTTCCAGAGGACATCTGGCTGAGGCCAACGCGATCCTGGGACACCGCTATTTCGTCATCGGCACCGTTGAGCATGGCGAGAAACGCGGGCGCGAGCTTGGCTACCCGACTGCCAACATCGTGCTCGATAGCCGCAGTTCGCTCGCCCATGGCATCTACGCAACGACTATCAAGGTTGATGACCAAGTGTACTCGTCGGTGGCCAGCTATGGCCGCCGGCCGACATTCGGCGACAAGCCGCCTTTGCTTGAGGTCCATTTGTTTGATTTCTCCGACGACCTTTACGGGCAACACGTTGAGGTGGCCTTCCATGCCTATCTACGCCCAGAGAAAAAGTTCGACGGCATCGAACCGCTAATTGCTCAAATGGACGAAGACAGCGCCGAGGCTCGCGCTGCGCTCGCCACCGCCCAGCCGCTATCGCCACTCGATCAAGCCCTCGGTTTGGTGCATGCCACCGCCGTGCCAGCCTGAACCGTCGGCAAGCACGGCAAGTGAGCCTTTATTTCCTCATCGCGCCTTGATAAGAGCCGAGCATGGTTTGCAAATCGGTTTTCCAGCCTGCGATACGAATTATCGGCCCGGCTGCCCGCTGACGTCAGCGCGCAGTGCCGGGTTTGTTTGCTTTGACCCTAGCGCCGAGCAGCCGAGATCTGTGGCGGCGCTCCCCCACATGCCCTGATGATGTGAGATCATGACCGAACCGTTCGATTATTCGCAGACGCTATTTCTGCCGAAAACCGATTTTCCCATGCGCGCTGGCCTGCCAAAAAAAGAGCCGGAAATCCTGAAAGGCTGGGACGAACAGAACCTCTATAAGAAGCTGCGCGAGGCCTCGGCTGGCCGCCCGCGCTACATCCTGCACGACGGCCCCCCTTACGCGAATGGCCATCTGCACATTGGCCACGCGCTCAACAAGACGCTCAAAGACATGGTCACCCGCTCCAAGCAGATGGCCGGTTACGACTCCAACTATGTGCCTGGCTGGGACTGCCATGGCCTTCCGATCGAATGGAAGGTTGAGGAAGAGCTGCGCAAAAAAGGCAAGAAGAAAGACGATCTCGACACGGTCAGCCTGCGCGCCATGTGCCGCGCCTTTGCCGACGAATGGATCGGCGTCCAGGCTGAAGAGTTCCGCCGCTTGGGTGTCGAAGGTGATTTTGAGAACTATTACACCACCATGAGTTTCGATGCCGAGGCGACCATCGCTGAGGAACTGATGAAGTTCGCCATGGATGGTCAGCTCTATCGCGGCTCGAAGCCGGTTATGTGGTCAGTGGTCGAACGCACGGCCCTGGCTGAGGCCGAGGTTGAATATCAGGACTATGAGTCCGACACGATCTGGGTGAAGTTCCCGGTAAAGCGGCCCAAGGCTTCCGCAGAGCCGGACGCCGACACCGCCAACCGTGGCGCCGGGTTCACCTTCTATCCTGATCTGGAAGACGCGTTCATTCTGATCTGGACGACCACGCCCTGGACCATTCCGGGCAACCGCGCTGTCTCTTATTCCTCGCGCATCGCCTACGGTCTTTATGAGATCACCGCCGCAGAAAACGACTTTGGCCCTCAGGCCGGTGAAAAGTTCGTTGTCGCTTCGGCCTTGGTCGAGGAGGTCACCTCGCAGGCCAAGGTAGAGGCCAAGCAGCTGCGCGCCGTTGAAACAGACGAGTTGGCGGGGCTGGCGCTCAGCCATCCGCTGCATGCGCTCGGCTATACCTTCGATGTGCCCCTCATCGACGGCGATCACGTCACCGATGACGCCGGTACGGGCTTCGTCCACACCGCGCCAAGCCATGGCCGAGAGGATTTCGAAGCCTGGATGGACCACAGCCAGGCCCTGAAAGCGCGCGGCATCGACACCGACATTCCCTTTCCTGTCGATGATGCCGGTTTCTACACCAAGGACGCGCCGGGGTTTGGTCCCGATGCCGAAGGCGGCGCTGCACGCGTGATCGACGACAAAGGCAAGAAGGGCGATGCCAACAAGCGTGTCATTTCGGCGCTCATTGAGCACGACAAACTGTTCGCGCGCGGCCGCCTGAAGCACACCTATCCGCATTCCTGGCGCTCAAAAAAGCCGGTTATCTTCCGCAACACGCCGCAATGGTTTGTCTCGATGGACGAGTTCATCGAAGGCAAGCAGGGCGACACGCTGCGTAAGCGTGCCCTCAACGCCATCGACGCCACCACCTTCTATCCACCGCAAGGCCAGAACCGTCTGCGCGGTATGATCGAGGGGCGGCCCGACTGGGTGCTTTCGCGCCAGCGCGCCTGGGGCGTTCCGATCACCGTGTTCACCCACAAGGAAACCGGTGAGGTTCTGCGCGATCCAGACGTCAACCAACGTGTTGTCGAGGCATTCCATGCCGAAGGCGCGGATGCCTGGTTTGCCGACGATGCCAAAACTCGGTTCCTTGGCAACGCCTACAACGCTGACGACTACGATCAGGTGACCGACATTCTTGATGTCTGGTTCGATTCAGGCTCGACCCACGCCTATGTGCTCGACAAACGCGATGATCTGAAGACCCATCGCGAGGTCGATGGCGGCAAAGACCGAGTGATGTATCTGGAGGGGTCCGACCAGCATCGTGGCTGGTTCCATTCTTCGCTGTTGGAAAGCTGCGGCACGCGCGGGCGCGCGCCCTATGATGATGTGCTCACCCACGGCTTCACTATGGCCGAGGACGGCCGCAAAATGTCGAAATCACTGAACAATCAGATGTTCCCACAGGACATCATCAAGCAGTACGGCGCCGACATTTTGCGCGGCTGGGTTGCCAGCGTTGATTTCGTTGAAGATCAGCGCATCGGCCCGGAAATCATCAAAACCGTCGTCGATAGCTACCGCAAGCTGCGCAACACACTGCGCTGGGCGCTTGGCTCGGTGGCACATTACGACCGCGACCGCGATTACATGCCGGCCTATGAGATGCCGGAGTTGGAGCGCTACATGCTGCACCGGCTGACGACGCTGGATGCGACGGTGCGCGAGGCCTATGATCGTTTTGACTTCCAGAAGGTGTTTCAGACACTCTTCGCTTTCGCGACGATCGATTTGTCGGCGTTCTACTTCGACATCCGAAAGGACGCGCTCTATTGCGATGCACCCTCCAGCCCGCGCCGCCGCGCTTGCCTGACCGTGCTCGACGTCACGCTTAATGCGCTCGCCAAATGGCTCGCTCCGCTGCTTCCATTCACGATGGAAGAGGTCTGGCAGAATCGGCATGGCGAAGCAGCCGCCTCTGTGCATCTGCAACAGTTTCCAGAGGTGCCCGCCGACTGGCGCGATGAAGGCCTTGCGGCGCGCTGGAAGACGATCCGCCAGGTGCGACGCGTCGTCACCGGCGCGTTGGAGATCGAACGGCGGGAAAAGCGTATCGGCTCTTCGCTTGAGGCTGCCCCTGCGATCCACATCGCCGACACCGATCTTTTCGACGCCGTCAAAGACGTCGATTGGGCCGAGGTCGCCATCGCCAGTCAGGCCAGCATCCATCGTGGGGCAGCGCCGGACGGGGCGTTTCATCTTGATGATGTCCATGGCGTTGGTGTGGTTCCAGGAAAGGCCGAGGGCCGCAAGTGCGCGCGCTCGTGGAAAATTCTGCCCGAGGTCGGCACCGATCCCGATTTTCCTGACGTCACCCTGCGTGACGCCGATGCCCTGCGCGAGCTGGGCATCCAAAAGGCGGCCTAGCCGAGCGGATGACCCGACCTTTTTTCTTTGGCTCGATCATCGCTGTAGTTGCCTTGATTGTCGATCAGTTGGTGAAAACCTGGCTGCTGTTTGGCTTTGATCTCGGCGCCAAGGGCCGTGTTTTTCTCACGCCCTTCTTCGACCTCGTTTTGGTCTGGAATCGCGGCATCTCCTATGGCCTCTTCGCAGCTGGCAGCCAGGCGCAAGTCTGGCTTCTGGTGGGCGTGAAAACCGTCATCACGCTGGCGCTAATTGTCTGGCTGGTCCGCAATACGGATCGCCTCACCGCTGTGGCGCTGGGCCTTCTGATTGGCGGTGCGATCGGCAACACCATCGATCGCGTCCTCTACGGCGCGGTGGTTGATTTTGCCTCGCTGCACGCGTTCGGGTTCTACTGGTATGTCTTTAACCTCGCCGATGTGTGGGTCGTTGCCGGGGTTGCGCTTCTCCTGTATGACGCGTTTCTGGTGGGGCGGAACCAGAAAGTAACCGGCGAAGCTCCATAGCGATCCGCGCAACTTGGTCTGGCATGCTCTTGCCCCATTTGGGGTTTAACGCCAGGCTCAGCGCGAGACGAAAAAGGTTTGTGATGCGTTTGTTTTCCTTTGATTCCGCCGCACGATTCGGCACGGTGATGATCGCTGGCGTCCTGCTCGCCGGGTGCGCCAGCTATGGTTCCTTCGACGAAAATGAACCGGGCTTGGAGCAAAGCATTCTTGGCGACGTTGCTGGTGTCGTTAGTCTGGCGCCGGAAGAAGAACCGATCGAGTACTCCGCACGTGCACCGCTGGTGGCACCGCCCTCCACGGATCGTTTGCCAGCCCCGCAAACGCAAACCGCAGTTGCGGCCGACCCCAATTGGCCGACCGGTTCAAGGGAACGCATGGCGCAAGTGTTGCAGAGCGAGGATCAAACCCTGGTCTACACGCCGGGCGTTGACGGTGTAGATATTGCCGCGACGCAGGCCCTTGCACAGCGCAGTTCACAGCCGCAGCAGGAAAACAATGCGGGCTTGGATCGGCCCTTGCTCCCGCATGAACTTCAGCGGGAAGAAGACATCGAGTTGGCTCGGGTGCAAGCCAATGCCGCTCGCGAAGCCGACGCCGCCATCCGCGGCCGGCGCTTCCTGACCGATCCGCCGGTTGCCGCCCGCACGCCCTCTCCTGAGGCACCCTATGGTGCTGAGGCTGAAGAGCTGGCCGAAGCTGAACAAGGCGGCTTCACCTGGTGGCCGTTTTAGCGGCTGACTCCAAGTCGCTAACGTTACACGCTGTCCATAATCCTCACCAAACTGTGACAGGCGCGTCCCTTTTCGCGCGCGGCGGCCAACCCTACGTGCAGCCTTCAAGTGTTTTCACCTGGCCATCGTTTGCATTCGGTGCCCGGGTATGATGAAGGAAGCAGTCTGGATGATGTCAGACAAGGCCGGCTCTGCGCCTGTCCAAGGTTCGCGAAAGCGACCACAGAGCCGATCGCTATCATCTGCAGGTGCTGACAGGCTGCGCTTTACGATTCTTTTCTTAGGGGCCTTGCTCATGACCATGATTTCCTCACCCCATGGCCTCACGCCCAGCACAGCCGCATCAAGCGATTTCTCGTTTGCGCCGGGCGCCAGCCAATTCACGCTCGATAATGGGATGCAGGTCGTGGTGATCCCAGATCGTCGTGCCCCCGTCGTTACGAACATGATCTGGTACAAGGTCGGCGCCGCCGATGAGCCACCAGGACAGTCCGGCATCGCCCATTTCCTGGAACATTTGATGTTCAAGGGCACAGTCAACTTCCCTGACGATACCTATTCGCAGACGATCTCGCGTCTTGGTGGCACAGAGAACGCCTTCACCTCCTACGACTATACCGCTTACTTCCAGCGCATCGCCGTCGAACATCTGCCGCTGATGATGGAGATGGAAGCTGACCGGATGAAGAACCTCGTTCTGTCCGAGGAGGTCGTCGCATCCGAACGCAATGTCATCCTGGAAGAGCGGGCCTCACGCGTCGACAACGACCCGTCCGCGCTGCTGCGCGAGAGTTTTTCTGCCACGCTTTTTCAGAACCATCCCTATGGCGACCCGATCATCGGCTGGCGCCATGAGATGGAAGACCTCTCGCGAGAAATGGCGCTCGACTTCTACGCCCGTTACTACACCCCGGAAAACGCTATCCTGGTGATCGCCGGTGACGTGGACGAGGCGACGGTGCGCCCGTTGGCCGAACAGTTTTACGGCGTGCTTCCCGCACGCGAAGGCGCGATCACCGAGCGCCGCCGCCCGCTTGAACCGGAGCCGGTGGCTGAACGTCGGATCAATATGCGCGATGAACGCATCGCCCAGCCGGTCGTTCAGATCGCCTATCTGGCACCGTCCTACACACACAATGATGATGAGCGTCGAGCCCCGGCATTGGACGTTCTCAGCCACTATCTGGGCGATGGCACGACCAGCCGCCTTTACAAGCATTTCGTCATTGAGCAGCGCTCCGCCGCGGCCGTGGGTTCATTCTATCAGGGTTCTGCCCTTGATCACGGCACATTCTATCTCTTCGCCTACCCGGCAGAGGGTGTGTCGCTGGAAGCGCTTGAGGCCGATCTGATGGCCGAGTTGGAGCGTTTCCTCCAAGAGGGCATCAGCGAAGATGAACTGGCGCGCGCCAAACGCAATCTGGTGGCCCAGACGGTTTTTGCGCAGGACAGTCAATCCGCGCTGGCGCGCATTTTTGGGTCGTCTCTTGCGGTTGGCGAAAACCTTGCTGATGTTCAATCATGGCCCTCGCGCATCGGCGCTGTCACCGTCGATGATGTGATGGACGCCGCGCGATTGGTGCTCCAACCGCACCGCGCGGTGGTCGGCCTGCAACGCCCGGCGACGGTTCCATCGGAAACCGCATATGGCGCTGATGGCTAGCGTCTCGCGCCTTCCCACCATAAAGACAAAAACGGCTGGTCTCGCGCTGGCCCTCACACTGGTGATCACCATGGCCCTCAGTTTGACCGAACCACAACGCGCCGAAGCTGCCGTCAATGTTCAAGAGCGTACCAGCCCCGGCGGCATCGCCTACTGGCTGGTCGAAGACGATACGATTCCTCTGGTGGCGGCACGGTTCGTTTTTGAAGGCGCAGGCGCCGTTCAGGATCCAGACGGCAAGGCCGGAACGGCAAACCTTTTGTCTGCGCTGCTGGATGAAGGCGCGGGCGATTATGACAGCATCGCCTTCCAAACGCTGCTCGAAGACAATGCCATTCGGCTCAATTTCGATGCCAGCCATGACAACTTCTCCGGCGAACTGACCGTGCTGTCCGACACGATAGAGCTTGGCACCGAGCTGCTGGCCCTGGCCCTCAATCAGCCGCGCCTGGATGAAGACGCGATTGAGCGCACCCGCGCTCAAATCATGGCCGGCATTCGCCGCGATCTGAATGATCCCGAAAGCATCGCCTCGCGGCTTTCCGCTGAAACCTTCTTCGCAGGTCATCCCTACGCCCGCCAGGCGCAGGGGTCGCTGGACTCTGTCCCGGCCATCGGCCGCGATGGTCTTCTCGCCCACCACGCGGCCACGCTTGCGCAGAGCACCATCAAGGTGGCGATCGTCGGCGATCTGTCGGCGCAGGCAGCCGACACATTCGTTGACACGGCCTTTGGCGGCTTGCGTCAGGATCCCGACCTGCAGCCGATCGCCGATATGGTGATCCCAACCGGCGCCCAAGCGCTTGAAACGCAGGACGTGGCGCAAACCGTCATCCGGTTCGCACTGCCTGGCCTTGCACGTGACGATGACGATTTTCTCACCGCCTTCGTGATGAACCACATTCTCGGCGGGGGTACGTTTTCCTCGCGCATGTTCAAAGAGGTTCGCCAGGAACGAGGGTTAACCTATTCGGTCTACACCTATCTTTCGGCCCGCGATCATTCACCCATTCTCGGTGGCGGCGCTTCGACCCGGCCGGAACGCGCCCAGGAAACGCTGGATGTCATGCGCACCGTCATTGCCGAATTTGTCGAGAACGGCCCGACCGAGGAAGAGCTTCAGCAGGCCAAGGATTTTTTGATCGGGTCCTACCCGCTGCGCTTCGACAGCTCGCAAAAGATCGCGCAGCAACTGGTTGGCATGCAGCTGGAACGCATCCCGGCAAGCTACATGGTCGAACGCGCCGACCTGATACGGGCGATTACGGTGGACGACATCCGCCGCGTTGCCGACCGCATCTTGAAGGCGCCGCTTTCGCTTGCCATCGTAGGACAGCCGCTGAGCTGATTCACGTCGAACCGACTACCCAGAGAGGGCATGTGCAGACCGTTCTTGCCCAACCGCCCGCTGAAGGGCGCCGCAGCATTCGTCAACTGCCTGATGGTGTGATCAACCGCATCGCCGCTGGCGAGGTGGTCGAGCGGCCAGCGAGTGTGGTGAAGGAATTGGTCGAGAATGCGCTCGATGCTGGCGCGCGCCATATCACCATCACGCTGCAGGCTGGCGGCAAGGCCGCCATTCGCGTCACCGATGATGGCTACGGCATGGGTCCGGACGACCTGAAACTGGCCATTGCCCGCCATGCCACATCGAAGCTGTCCGACGATGAGCTTGTCGATATCCGCACGCTTGGTTTCCGCGGCGAAGCGCTGCCCTCAATCGGTGCTGTCGCCAAACTGACGATCACGTCTCGCGCCCAGGGATCGGCGGATGCCTTTCGCATAAGCGTTGACGGCGGCGAGACGTCAGGACCGGCCCCGGCAGCGTTGTCGGGTGGCACGGCGATCGACGTTGAAGACTTGTTCTTCGCGGTACCGGCGCGCCTGAAGTTTCTCAAATCCGATCAGGCCGAAACCACCGCCGTCGCTGACACAGTCCGGCGCTTGGCGCTCGCCGCCCCGAAAGTCGGTTTCCGTTTGCAATCCGAACGGCGGATGATCCTCGATCTGACCCCAGCCGATGCAAGCCTTGCCTTCACCTCGGCGCTAGAACACCGCGCCGCCGATCTATTCGGGCCGGACGCCCGCTCCAACATGCAATCGCTGCATGCCACCCGCGAAGGCCTGTCGCTGGAAGGCATGGTTGGATTGCCGACCTGGCATCGCGCGACAACACGCGACATCTATCTGATGGTCAATGACCGGCCGGTACGCGATCGCCTGCTCACGGGCGCCATTCGTGCCGCCTATGCCGACTTGATGCCGCGCGACCGGTTTCCTGCTGTTGTGATCGCCGTCGCCATTGACCCGGCGCGCGTCGATGTGAACGTGCACCCGCAAAAATCCGATGTGCGGTTTCAAAATCCTGGCCATATGCGCGGGCTGATCATCACCGCGATCCGTGACGCTCTGGGAGAAGCCGGTCTGGCGGCGTCCACCAGCCTTGCCGACCAGGCCTCCAATGCCTTCACGCCGCAAACATCTTATGCGGCACCAAGACGTTCAAATGCTTCTGGCTGGGCAGAGGCCGCCGCTCACTACGATCCCGGTCCTTCTCGCTCGGCAACGCTGGCCGGCATGGATGTGCCGTCGAGCCCGATGGCACCCCCGCCGGAGGATGGCTCCGAGACGTTGGAGCCGGACCATCCGCTGGGCACGGCCCGCGCGCAGCTGCACGAAACCTACATCCTAGCCGAAAGCCGCGAGGGCATCGTTTTGGTCGATGCCCATGCTGCCCATGAGCGGCTGGTCTATGAAAAGCTGAGGGCCGGGTTGGAGCGTGACGGCATTGCCACTCAACCGCTGCTCATCCCCGATGTCGTCGAGCTTCCGGCAGGCAATGCCTCGGCCATTTTGGCGCAAGCCGAGGGGTTGGCGAATCTCGGCCTGGTCCTTGAACCCTTCGGCGCCAACGCGGTTCTGGTGCGGGAAACACCGGCGATGCTCGGCGTCTGTGACGCAGCAAGCCTGGTGAGGGATTTGGCTGAAGAGTTCGCCGAGGCTGGCGCTTCGACCCGCCTTGAAAATCGTCTCCACGCTGTTGCCTCGACAATGGCGTGCCACGGCTCAGTCCGTGCCGGGCGCCGATTGAAGGTTGATGAAATGAATGCGCTGCTGCGCGAGATGGAGCAGGTGCCCGCCGCCGCGCAATGCAATCACGGGCGCCCAACCTTCATTCGCATGGATAAGGCCCGGCTCGACAAGCTGTTCGACCGCTAGCCTTTTGCCGAAGCCCGGCCTTTGTTGCGCCCACGCAGCATCTTGCCGGTCGCCTTGACCGTGCCTGCGCTGCCTCGACCAAGTAGCCAGCCGATGAAGGCGCCGATAAGCGCCATGACGCCGCCGGCGATTGTGAGAGGAATGGCCGGCTCGAACCGTTCGCGCGCGCCTTCGACAACGCGCAAGTCTGGCTCGCGCATCACCAGCCAAATTTGTTCGAACGGACCGGCGCTTTCGATGGCTTCGGCTTGCCCTTTGAGTCGCTCGTAGCGATCCAGGGTGCCGGAGATCTGCTCGCCGCGTTGACCCAAAAAGCTATTGTCGGTGTCGCGATACTGCGCCAGCGCTTGATCGCGCGACAGTCCAGCGCGCTCGCTGGCTGCATCGAAATCCTCAACGACAACTTCAAGTTCGGCCACGGCGCCGCCGAGGGCCTGGCGATATTGCTGTGAGAATTCCGGCGCCTGGCTCATCGTGCCAGCACCCAGAACGGCAAGAACAGCGGTGAACAAGCGTCCAATCATGGCACGGTTTTATAGCGCAAAAACCAAAGCTGCGTCTCCCCCATCTTCCGAATTTGGAGGACCTGGAACGCCTCGGGGATGGCAAGATCGGTTTTGGCGGTTTCTTCCACGATCACCAACGCGTCGGGCGCCAGCCAGTCGCCGTCGTCCAGGACTGCCAGTGCCTTGTCGCCCAAGCCTTTGCCATAGGGCGGATCCAGAAACGCGAGCGTCGCGCGTTCCATCTTGCCGCGATCACCGATCTTGGTGGCATCGCGCTTGAAGAGCCGCGCCCGAGCGGCGACGCCGCAGGCCAGCATGTTTTCCCGGATCAACCCGCGCCCTTCAATCGAATTGTCGATGAACAACGCAAACGCCGCGCCGCGCGACAGCGCTTCCAGCCCGAGCGCACCGGTTCCGGCAAAAAGATCGATGACCGTCGCACCTTCCAAGCCGTGGCCTTCGGCGAACAAATCATCATTGTGCGCGAGGATGTTGAACAGCGCCTCGCGCGCACGATCCGTGGTCGGGCGCACTGCCTGGCTCGTCGGCGCCTTGAGGGCGCGACCTTTGAACGTGCCGCCAACGATCCGCATGCCCGCCTACCTGCCGCGTGTCTTTTGCGGGCCGCGACCGCCGGTCCGGCCCTTACCACTGCCCTGGCTGCTACCCTTACGTGCCGCGCCAGGGCGCGAAACAAAGCCCGGCTTCCCGCCTTTGGGTCCGTCCGGCGTCGGCTTACCACGGCCTTTGCGCAGCGGTGCGTTGCCCGATCCCCCGCGGCCTGTCTTGGCCGGTTTGTCGGGTCGTGCCGGCGTGTCGCGACCGACAACAGGTGTGCGCATCGGGCCGTCAAAGTCGAGACCCGCATCTTTGAAAATCTTGCCCGAGAGCTGATCCTTCAGAATGCGCGTCCGCACCTCTTGCGCAGCGCCCGGCTCCAACTCACCCAGTTGAAACGGACCGTAGGAAATGCGGATCAGCCGATTCACCTGCAGGCCGAGCGCTCCGAGCACGACTTTCACCTCACGGTTTTTGCCTTCGCGCAGACCCACCGTCAGCCATTGATTGTCGCCCTGTTGACGTTCAATGGCGATCTCCATCGGGCCGTACTGGACTCCCTCAGTCTCCATGCCTTTGCGGGCCTTTTCCAGCACATGATCCGGCGCCTCGCCAAAGGCGCGCACCCGGTAGCGGCGCAGCCAGCCCGTTGAGGGCAGCTCCAGCAGGCGTTTCAGCGCGCCATCATTGGTCAGCAGCAGCAGCCCTTCAGTGTTGAAATCAAGCCGGCCCACCGGATGGGCGGTTTTCAGCTCTTTGGGCAGGACATCGCGCAGAACCTTGCGCCCTTCCGGGTCGCGCGCCGCGGTGATAACGCCCTTGTCCTTGTGATAGAGCCAGAGCCGCGTGCGCTCAGCCTCCGGCAAGGGCGCACCATCAACTTCGATCTTGTCTTTGTCTGTGACCGTAACGGCTGGTGTTGTGAGCAGCTTGCCGTTCAGCTTCACCCGGCCATCGGCGATCCAGGCTTCCGCATCGCGGCGCGAGCAAAGGCCGGAGCGCGCAATGACTTTCGCCACTCGATCGCCCTTTGCGGTTGGATTGGATTTGCCTGTCTCTGCCATGGGAGGCCTTTCGCCGGATCAAGGCACCTTTTGACGGCGCGCGACCGCCTGTGGCAAGCCCTGACGATGACAATCAACACCCAGCAAGATAGATTGCCCAATCCATCGCCCATGGACCTTGCACTCCAAGAGGCCAAAGAGGCCGCGCGGCGCGATGAAGTTCCCGTCGGCGCCGTCTTGGTAATGGATGGCCAGATCATTGCCGCCGACAGCAACCGGACGCGGCAACTTCTCGACCCGACGGCCCATGCCGAAATGCTTGTCATCCGCGAGGCCGCGCAGACCCTTGGGCAGGAGCGGCTTACCGGCGCAGATCTCTATGTAACGCTTGAGCCCTGCGCCATGTGTGCTGCTGCGATCAGCCACGCGCGCATCCGCCGGGTCTATTTCGGCGCGGGTGATCCGAAGATGGGCGCTGTCCTGCATGGACCGCGCTTTTTCGACCAACCGACCTGCCATCACGCGCCGGAGATCTATGATGGCATCGCCGCCTCGCAGGCCGAAGACTTGCTGAAAAGCTTCTTTGCAGGCAAGAGATAGGGCCATCCCAAACCGGTGAACAGGGACTGACAGCATGGTGTTTTCAAACAATGATCGTGAAGCGCTCATTCGCTACGACACGCCGGAATATCACGTGCTGCGCCCGGGTGATTACGTGGTTTGCGCGGTGACGTTCGAGCGCATTGCGCTCACCGACCTAAAATACTGGTCGGTTGCACGCCAGGAAGCCTATAAGGATGCCGCTGCCTCTTTGGAGGCCGAACGCCGTTCGCTGAAAGCTTCTTAAACGGCGCTAGTCGAACTCCACCAGAACCATGTCGCGCCGCCATTGGCGGATCGCTTGGCGCAGCAAGGAGCGCAGATAGTCCGGGTCCTCGAACGTGAGCTTAGCCGGAATTTTCGTTGACGCATTGTCCAGATCGCGCAGCGATCCCGAATGGCCTTTGAACCGCATGGCATCCTTCTCGGTGGTCACCAACGTGGCACCGCGCTCCCTGGCAATGTTGACCAGTTCACGGGCATCCTCGGTCGTATAGGCATGATGATCGGGATAGGCCTTTTCCTTCACCACATTGAGGCCAGCCTCTTTTAGCCGCGCAAAGAATTTCGGTGGATGGCCGATGCCGCAATAGGCATAAATCTGTTTGCCGGACAGATGCTCCGGGATGTCCATCTCCAGCGTTGCTGAGAGCACCGGTTTGCCGCGCTTGGCGGCCTGGCGCACGACGCTGTGCGCGCCCTGTCCCTTGCCGATCACGATGACAAAATCAACGTGGCGCAGCTGCGCCCCAACGGGCGCTCGCAAAGGACCGGCGGGATGGCAGAGGCCGTTACCGACGCCAAGCCGTCCATCGACGACGGCGATCGACAGGTTCTTGATGATGGCCGGGTTTTGCAGCCCATCATCGAAAATCGTGCAGGTCGCCCCGATCTCAAGCGCGCTGTTGATCGACGTCATCCGGTCTGGACCGACAAAGGTCTCGCCGCGCCGCGCCAGCAGCAAGGGTTCATCGCCGACTTCCTCGGCCAGATGACGATCCGGATCGACGCGGAAACTGGTCGTCGCCAAGGAACCGCCATAGCCGCGCGTCACAAAAGCCGGCTTGAGACCAAGGTCTTCGAGCACATCATAGACCGCAAGCGAGGTTGGGGTTTTTCCCGCTCCGCCGGCGACGAAATTGCCGATGCAAACTACCGGCAGTGCACCAGGTTCGCCCTCTTGCGCCATACGACCGGAAACCACGCGCCCATAGGCGAACGCTGCCGGGGCCAAAGCATATTTTTTCAACGTCTCGCCAAGCTTTTGCGGCTCGTCCGGCTCCGGCCACCAATAGGGAGGAGGCGTCAGGCTCATCGGCGTGCTTGCTCCAAGGCGGCGGACACAGAAAAGGCGGTCAGCAACGGTTCGATGGCGTCCATCGTTGCTTTCAAGGCGCCCTCAAACTCCTGGACAGCCCGCTCGGCCTGATCGCAAAGCTTCTTTCTTTCAGGCTCGTGCACCAGCAGCCGGCCGACCGTGCGCGCCAGAATTTCCGCGCTTTCCACTTCGATGGCCGCGTCGGACGAGTTGAGCGCTGTGTAGATTTCGGGAAAATTGTGCACATCCGGTCCGTGCAAAATGGCAGTGCGCAGTTTCGCCGGTTCAATCGGGTTCTGTCCTCCGTGGCGCACAAGGGAACCGCCAATAAAAGACACCGGCGCCACACGGTAGTGCAGGCCCATCTCGCCGATCGTATCGGCAATATAGATGTCGGTTTCCGGCTTCGGCAGATGACCTTCGCTGCGCAAAGTGTGGGTCAATCCCTCCGACTCCGCGAGCGCAGCCACCTCGCGCCCGCGTTCGGGATGACGCGGCACGATGATCGTCAGGAGATCGGGCAGATGGTGCTTCAGCGCTTTGTGGACGCGCAGCGCAATCGCTTCTTCGCCCGGATGGGTGGATGAGGCGAGCCAGGATTTCCGCCCGCGTAGCGTCTGTTCGAACAACTTCAACTGCGCCGGATTGTCGGCGGGCGCCGGTGTATCGAACTTCAGGTTGCCGGTGACGCGCACCCTTGGCGCGCCAAGAACACGATAACGTTCCGCATCGTCCACTGTCTGCGCCAGGCACAGCGTCACGTTGGAAAGCATCGCGCCGATCAGCCCGCTTGCCCGCCGCCAGCGGAAAAAGGAGCGTTCCGACATGCGCGCATTGACCAGAACATGTGGGATGCCGCGTTTGGCAAGCGCGTGGAAGGTCGCCGGCCAAAGTTCGGATTCCACAAAGATCGCAAGCTGCGGCTTCCAGGCATTCAAAAAGCGGTTGACGAAAGGCGCCAGATCAAGCGGCGCATATTGATGCAAGGTGCGCGGGCCGATCTGCTTGGCGGCCAACTGCGCCGACGTCACCGTGCCGGTGGTGAGGACCACATAGGACCCGGTTTCCTCAATCCGTTTGACCAGCGGCAAGATCGCGATCGTTTCGCCCACGCTGGCAGCGTGCACCCAGATCAACGAGCCATTGGGTTTGCGTGATCCGGGATGGCCGAAGCGCTCCTTACGACGCGGCAGATCTTCTTTGCCACGACGGGCGCGGGCTTGGATCAACGCGCCGGCAAAGGGTGAGACCAAGGTTCCCGCGACGCGATACGTCGCCAACAAGCTTTCTGAAAGCACATCAGCCATGGGCGGGTCCGGTCTCTCCGACAGGCGCGGCGAAGGCGGGTTTGCCGCCTATTTGCGCATAGCTGTGGGTTTCCAGCGCGTGCAGCCGCTCTTTCACGATCGCACACCAATAGGCATCATCGGGTTCATCATCGCTGACATAGATCGGCGCCGTCGTGCCGATGGCACCCTTGGTGAAGGGCAGCGCGACCGAGGCGCGGTCCCAACTGGAAAGCGTGATGCGTGGGCTGGTGAGGTAAAAAGCCGGGATGATCGGCCGCCCGGTCTTGCGTGCAAGCTTGATCAGCCCCGGTGAGACCTCTCGGGCGACCTTGGGCACATCCGCGGTCAGCGAAACGCTGTTGCCCTCGGACAGAACCTTCACAAACTGCAAGAACGCCCGCGCGCCACCTTTTTGATTGCCGCGTTTTTTCGGATCACCAGCGCCACGAATGGTCTTGATGCCGAGCTTTTCTGCTGCGATCGCGTTCATCGTGCCATCGGCGCTGCGCGAGATCATCACATGCATGTTCCAGTCTTCTGGTGCAGCCAGGGCGATCATAAAATGCTCGCCATGCCAGAACGTGAAAATGGCCGGCAGGTGATTGGGCAGTTCGTCGCGTTCATGGTCGAGATCGGTATCGACCTTGCGCGCGGTGCGATCGACCAGCCAAAGGTATCCCGCCAGCGTGTTGCCGGCGATTGATTGGATCACGCGATTGCGGCCAAGCCGCTTGTACCAGGGCGCACTCATAGGGCGCTCAATGACCGTTTAGCGATCTCACGCGTCCGGGTCGACGTCACCTGGTTCCAGGAGCCGGTGCATGTGGACGACGAAATAGCGCATATTGGCATTGTCGACTGTCGCTTGGGCTTTGGCGCGCCAGGCGGATTCGGCCTCGGCATTGCTTGGAAAAATGCCAACAATGTCGAGATTTTCAACGTCGGTAAAGGTGTGCGAGTCGGGCGTTTCCACCTCGCCGCCGAACACAAGATGCAGCAATTGTGGCTTGGTTTCCTTAAGCGTGCCGCTCATCGCGCCTATTCCTTTGTCGTCAGATGATTGGGGGGATGGCGCGTTCTTACCTGACAGCACTGCGCCGTCAAGGAAACAGACCTATCGCCCCCGCCGCGCTATCATTTCCTGCAGCGCGACGCACATCGCGTCCGTACCGCAGACCAGCGCAGGATGGGTGATAGATGTGCCATCATAGCGCGGCGTGGCGCCATCGGCATGCAACAGTTTCAGGCCTGCCTCACGCACAATGACGTCCGCGGCGGCGATGTCCCAATGCTTGGCGTTGGGGCTGGCGACGCAGCCATCAAGCTTGCCTTCGGCCACATGGGCAATGCGCAGCGCCAAGGACGCGATCTTTGGATGCTTGCGGAACGGGTGCGAGGCTTTGCTCGGGCCCGGGAAGGCGAGAAGCGCGTCCGGCAAACCGTCCTTGCCGGTGGGCGAAAGGGCAAGCGACTCGCCTTCGGCAGTCTCCAACTGCACCCCTTTGCCTGCCTCAGCCACCAACAAATCGCCAGTGGCGGGGTTGAACAACACACCCTGAACCGGGTCACCCTCATGGATAAGCGCGATCGAGACGGCCCAGTCATCGCCGCCTGCCATGAAGCCGCGCGTTCCGTCGATGGGGTCGACGATGAATGTTGGTGCCCCAGAAAGCCGTGAGCCGTCATCCTCAATTTCTTCTGACAGCCAGCCGAAATTGGGAAAGGCCTTACGCAGCTCAGTATGCAGCATGGTGTCGATGGCGAGATCAGCCTCCGTCACCGGCGAGTTGCCGGGCTTGATCCAGGTTTTTGGGCTTTTGCCAAAATAGCGCAGCGCGATTTCGCCGGCTTCACGCGCCGCATCGCAGATCACGCTGACAGGCGGCAGAGGCAGGTCGGACAAGGCTATGGACATCACGCTTCGAGCATCGGTTACGGAGGGTGCGGCGCCACGGACGCCAGCTCTCATGGGTGTAGACGATAGCACGCGCCAATCAAGGTGAATTGGGGCATCCACGTTTGCCTTTCGATAACCCTTTCTGAACGCACACTTTTTTTACCCCGTTGCTTAAGCCCGCTCCAAGGTCGGTCGGTTATACATCGCCCATAGCCCAAAACGGGCAGCCCATTTGGGTCGCTAGACGGACCAACCGTCGGCATCAGTTTGTGGCCTGATCATCAGGCCGACAGGAAGGCGAAAGGCATCATCAATGACGGTAAGGACAAACCGTTCGGTCAACGAACAAACCATCCGCGCTGATGGTGCCCCCTTTGGCGGGGCGCTTGACCCGACATTGGACGGGTGCCGCGACGCGATGGCGATCCGTTCCTCTATGCCGCAGCGTGGACGCTTAGACGTTAATGGTCGCAGTGTCGTCGTCACCGCACGCCTTGGCGCGGCGATGATCCTGCAACGTATTCCTCTTAACGCCTATAAGGGTGTGGCGGCGCAGCTCGATGCCAGCGGCGAGACCACAGTGGTCAACGTGGTTCTGCGCCATGACGATCCAGCCTATACGATCACGCTGGACAAGGATTTGCCGCTTGAAGAGGCCGTCGCCGTCTGGCGTTCCTGGGCGGACCGTCTGTCTGTGCCTTTGCTCTTAAGCGAACCGCACGGCGAAGACAGTGTCGTGCGCGCCATGTTGGGCGCTGTCGCCATCCGCACCAGCCAGCCACGCAAGGCCAAGCCCATGGCCGGTCGCCGCCCGCGTTACGCGAAACGCCGCGGGATTCGCTAAGGCGTTCGCTACCTAGATACAGATATCGAAAAGCAGGCCAGCGGCTATCAGCAGCCCGGCCAGCGAGTTGGATTTGAAGCGGGCAAGGCACCCTACCTTGTCGTCAAGATCAAGGGTGGTGACCTGCCAGGCCATCTGTGCTGCCGCCAGCGCTAGGCCAACAAAGGCCGCAACGCCAGCGTCCACCATCAGCAACGCCGCGCCGATCAACGCTACGGTTGCGGAATAACTCAACGCGACAAACATTGGCGCCTTCTGGCCCAGCGCCTGCGCTGAGGACCCGACGCCCACCAGCGCATCATCTTCCAAGTCCTGAAACGCATAGATCGTGTCGTAACCGACGATCCATATGACGCACGCCCCATAGAGCAGCGCCATCGGCAGATCGAGACTACCGGTTTGCGCGGTCCAGCCGACCAGCGCGCCCCAGGAAAAGACGAGGCCAAGAACGACCTGCGGCCAATTCGTGACGCGTTTGGCAAAAGGATAGAGCGCAACCAGCACCAGCGAGGCGATACCGACACCAATCGTGAACAGGTTGAACGTGATCAGAATCAGGAACCCGGCGGCGAGCAGGCCGAGCAGAAACAAAGCGGCGTTGCGCGCGCTCACCTCGCCAGAAGGGATCGGCCGTTCGGCGGTGCGACCAACCTTGGCATCAATATCCCGATCGGCAATGTCATTGAGCGTGCAACCTGCCCCGCGCATGATGATCGCGCCGACCAGAAAAAGCGCAAGGTGGGCCCACTGCACCGGGCCTGCCAAGGCGATGGACGCGAGCAACGAAGAAAACGCACACGGCCAGAACAGAAGCTGCCAACCGGCCGGTCGTTCCAAGCGCATCAAGCGGCCGTACGGCCGTGCCCAGCCGGGCAGATAGCGCAGCGACCAATGGTGCTTCAGCGCATCCGGCGTCAGAGGGGCAAAGTTGTCAGACGTTGTCATGCGTTGGGTTCATCATGGCGTCGGGCTTCAAAGTGGACCACAGCTATCCCCTCGCCAAGGTCTGCGCAACTTGCTAAACAGCCGCAACCACACGAGAACGCGTGCGGATAGGTGTGATACTTGTGGCGATGATGTGATGCGTAAACTCTCCAAACCCAATCGAACTTTGCTGCGCAGCGGCGCGGCCCTTGGGCTGGCGATGACACTGGCGGCTTGCGGCGGCGGCATGGACGGTCTCACCGACATGTTCGGCGGAGGCGGCAGTCAGCAAACCCGGGTGACGCCAACCACCGCCACGACCTTTGGCGGCGTGCCGGTCGAACAGTTGCGGGCCGATCAGCTCTGCCCGTCCATCGTTGTGCGCCCCGGAACCGAAACCTTGCGCCTCTACGCCGGTGAGGAAGAGACACCGTCCAATGTGCGCTACCAAAGCCAGATCTTGCAGACGGTAGTCGAATGCACGCCGGGCTCCGGCCAGTTCGGCCTGTCGATCGGGGTCGCCGGGCGATCAATCATCGGCCCGCAGGGCGTGCCGGCAACGCTTGACCTGCCGATACGCATTGTCGTGCTCAACACGGTGACCGGCGAAATCCTCTCAAGTGAAGTTGTGCGCACGCAGGCGATCATCGAGCCGCCTGAAGTCTCAGCAACGTTCACGCTGGTCAACCGCGCCTTCTTCGTGCCGCAGCCCCAGCGCCAGAGCGATTATCAGGTGATTGTCGGGTTCGACGAGGCCGATAGTTAAACTACCCTCTGGGCTAAAGCGCTTCGCCTTCCCAGGCCGAGAGCGCCTGGATGGTCTCGGCAAGATCGGCATGGCGGTTGACGGTGGTCAGCGCACCAGCCTGCATCAACACTTCGGCATGGCCGGGCCAGGAATGGTCTGCGCCGACAAAGCCAATGACCGTCATGCCGGCTGCCGCCGCCGCTTTCACGCCGGACGAGGAGTCTTCCACCACCAGGCACGCTTTCGGGTCGACGGCGAAGGTCTGTGCGGCGACTTGAAACACATTCGGGTCAGGCTTGGAGGCTTTGTTACCGACTTCGCCGGCGGAAAAAATGTGCGGCGCGAAGCGCTCATAAAGCCCGACATCGCTGAGATAGCGCTGCAGATAGGCTGAATCGGAATTCGAACAGATGCAGCGCGGCCCCTCGACCATATCCAGCATGTCCTCCACGCCGGGAACGGCGGTGAGCTCCGCATCGGCAAGCTCCAGGAAAGCTTCGGAGAGTTTGTCCTGGAAATCCTCGTCGAGCTTGCGCTCCAACTCTTCCTCGATCGCCTCTTGGATCGCGTGATGGGTCATCCCGGCAAAATGCTCGGCGAACCCCAGCGGCTCCATTTCAAAACCTTCACGCTTATAGGCGGCGGCTTCTACGCGGGCGGCGATCATTTCTGAGTTGATCAGAACACCATCGCAGTCAAAGATAATGAGGTCGTACACGAGGGACGTGCTCCAAGGCGCTGTAAAGGGGGGAGGTCTTGAGAGAAAGACTTACGAGAAAGACTGGGCGCTAGCAGGGATCGGCGAAAGATGGAAGGGTCAAGATGAGGCGGCTAAGGTGAAGGAACGACGCCCAAACGCTGCCCAAAATGTGCGCGGCCAACTGCTCGGCCATCAGATCACAACCAAGGCGGCGGTGCCGACAAGTGCCAAAGCCATCGGCTCGGAGGTCGATGCGCTCTTGAAGCCATTGCAGGAAGGGCGCACCGGCAAACAGTTCGTCTCGCCCGCTCTTCTAGCCGCCTGGCCGGAGATCGTCGGTGCGCGCATGGCCGGCCTCTGCATGCCGGTGCAAATGAAGGCACAGCCTAAATCACGGTCCCGGCACAAAAAACTCGGCGAAGATGGCGCTGTGCTTGAGGTGCGCGCCGACGCCTCGATCCAGATTGATCTGGATTATGGGCAAGCGCTGATCTTGGAGCGGGTCAATGGATTTTTCGGCTACCAGGCCGTCAGCAAATTGCGGGTCATCGCCAAACCTGGCCTTGCGACCAAACCTGCCGTTGATCCCAGTTCGGCCATGCCGTCGGTGCCATCTCCAGCAGAGCAAAAGGCTGCCCAGCAAAGTGCCCAAAAGGCCGCCGCCCATGTCGCCGATCCGAAATTGCGCGCAGCTCTAGAACAGCTCGGCGCCTCGGTGCTCGCCGCCGATCGCAAGCGCCGCTGACCCGCGACAGGTCGGCACACACATTTGTGATGCCGCTTTTTGGCCATGGATGGCTGCCACGGGCGGTTCTGAACTTGTCGCATTGCGGTAGAACGCCGTAAGAGCCAACCCAACCGACCATTCGCACAAGGGCCCACCTATGATCGACCGTTTGAAAACCGACCGCCGTACGCTTTTGAAAAACTCAGCGCTCCTGACGGTGGCGGGTGGTGTTTTGGCAGCCTGTAACGATGGCTCCAATGCTTCCGCAGACGCCTCGGGCCGCAGCACACCTTCCGGCGGCGATGGCACCGTGGACCTCGACGCGCTGATGACGGCGACGGACGGTTTGCCCGACATTGGTCTTGGCGATCCCGATGCGCCGGTGGTGCTTGTCGATTATTCCTCGATGACCTGCCCGCACTGCGCGCGCTTCCACACGGCCTCGCTGCCGACGATCAAGACCGACTATATCGATGAGGGTCACGTCTATTACATCTTCCGCGATTTCCCGCTCGACGCCCGTGCCCGCGCCGCCTCGATGCTCGCGCGCTGCTCCGATGAGGCGCTCTACCATGATGTGGTCGACATCCTCTTTGAGCGTCAGCGGGAGTGGGCGACAGCGGCAAACCCGGCTGACGCGCTGTTTTCCATTGTCGGTCAGGCCGGTTATACCCAAGAGACCTTCAATGCCTGCTTGACGAATCGCGATCTGGAAACGGCTATAGTCGCCGGTGCAGAGCGCGGCGCAGAGGAATTCGGCGTCGCCTCCACACCAACGATCTTTATCAACGGTGCGAGATTCCCCGGTGCCCGCAGTCCAGAAGAGTACGCCGAGATTATCGACCCGCTCATCAGCTAGCGGCGTGATGCGCTTGGCCGCCATTGGGCGCCGGGTGCACCTATCGCAGGGCGGCGTCCGCCCATGAAGTTCACCAAGCTGCGTATCGCCGGGTTCAAGACCTTCGTTGAACCCACCGATCTGATCATCGAAGACGGGCTGACTGGCGTGGTCGGCCCCAATGGCTGCGGCAAGTCCAATCTTGTCGAGGCGATGCGCTGGGTGATGGGCGAAAGCTCCTACAAGGCGATGCGCGCCAGCGGGATGGAGGAGGTTATCTTCTCCGGCTCGGGCAAGCGCCCGGCGCGCAATTCCGCCGAAGTGAAATTGTTTCTCGACAATGCGATGCGCCGCGCGCCAGCGGCCTTTAACGAGCACGAAAATCTGGAAGTTTCGCGCAAGATCGAGCGCGAACGCGGGTCCAATTACCGGGTGAACGGCCGCGAGGCCCGAGCCCGCGACGTGCAGCTGATGTTTGCCGATGCCGCATCCGGCGCGCGTTCGCCAAGCATGGTGCGTCAGGGCCAGATCGGCGAGATCATCTCCGCCAAGCCCGTGCAGCGCCGCGCACTGCTCGAAGAAGCGGCCGGTATTTCCGGTCTTCACACCCGCCGCCATGAGGCCGAACTGCGCCTGCGCGCCGCGGAAACCAACATTGAGCGTTTGGATGACGTGATCGGCGAACTGGACCGCCAGTTGGATGTCTTGCGCCGGCAAGCGCGCCAAGCAGCTCGTTTCCGTGAGGTTGCCGCCAAGACCCGCACCGCCGAGGCCGGCGTGTTTGCGCTGAAATGGGCCGCCGCCAACCATGCCGCCAATGAAGCGGCTCAGGCGCTGCGCGAAACCAAGGACCTTTTGCAAAGGGCCGATGAGGCGCAGCTCTCCGCATCGACTGCCCAGGCGAGCGCTGCCGCAAGCGTGCCCGATGCCCGCACCAAGGCCGCCGAAGCTGGCGCCGCGCTTGGTCGTATCATCCGGGCGCGAGATGAGTTGGCGCTGGAAGAAAAGCAGATCGCCGAACGGTTGGAGAACGCCCGCGCTCAGCTGGCGACGTTGGATGCCGACATTGCCCGTGAGACCGGGCTTTCCGACGATCACGCCGCCGAACGCCTTGCTCTGGAATCCGAATTGAAGGCGATTGGCGAGGCCGAAACCGTCTCCACAGACCAGTTGCCGGCGGTCGAAAAAGCCGCTGAGGAAGCCGCTGCCGCACTGGCCGAAGCGCATGGCGCGAGCAATGAGGCGCGCGATGCGCTTTCTAAGACCCGCGCCGATATCGCGGCCCAGCGGCGTCTGTTGGACAATGCCAAGCGTGACGTGGCGCAGTTAGAAGCCCAGCACACTAGCGCCCAAGCTTCCCTTGCAGAGCTTCAAGCCAAGACCTCCGCTGCCGAGGCTTTGGAGGCGACGCGCAGTAAGGTTGAAGCACTGAAAACCGCGCGCGATGGCGCGACCGAAAAAGTCGCCGCCAGCGAGGCCAAGCGCACGGCCGCGTTAGCAGCAGTGGCCAGCGCCGAGACACCCTTACGCGAGCGCGAAAAAGAACTGGCAACTTTGCGGGCCGAAGTGACCGCACTGGAAAAACTGGTTGGCGCAGCCGATAACGCCGCGCCGGATCTCTTCCCATCGATTATGGACGGAATAACGGTTGCGCCGGGTTTTGAGGCGGCGCTTGGTGCCGCCCTGGGTGAGTCGCTGGAAGCTGCCACAGATTCCGCCGCTCCCCAGTTCTGGGCTGACATCGCTGCACAGCCAGGCGATCCGCCCTTGCCAACCGGAGTGACGGCGCTTGGCGATCATGTGCAGGCACCCAAGGCCCTGACGCGCGGTCTGGCGCAGATCGGCCTCGTTGAGGATGACGAAGGCGCATCACTGCAAGCGAACCTCGCCGCTGGCCAAATGCTGGTGAGCAAAGCCGGTACGGTCTGGCGTTGGGATGGCTTTGTGCGCAAGGCCGATGCGCCGTCCGCTGCAGCTGTGAAGCTGGCTGAGCGCAATCGCCTGGCCGGGCTTATCGCTGATCGGAAAGCGTTGGAAGGCGAGGTCACCACGCTATCGCTTGCTCATATGAGCGCCTTGACGGCGATGCAGGAGGCCGACGCCTCTTGGAACGCCGACCGCAGCGCTGAGGCTGACGCGCGCCGCGCTTATGATGAGGCGGCAAGTGGCCTGCTTGCCTTAGAACGCGAAGCCGAGCGTGAAGGTGCCCGTATCACCGCGGCTTCCGCTGAAGCGGTGCGGCTGGAAGAGGCTTTGAACGACTCGCGCGCCAAAGCGGAAACCGCCGAGGCAGCGACCCAATCAACCGACATACTGGCTGAGCTTGAATCCAAGCTCGCCCAGGCCAGCGACACCGAAGCTCTCGCCCGCCGCACCCGCGATGAAGCGGTGGCCGCGCTCGACCAATTGCGCCGCGAACTGGCGGACCATGCCCGTCGCCGTGAGGCGACCACCCGCGCCATTGAAGCCTGGCAGCGTCGCGCTGATGCCGCCGCAAGCCACGCTGAAACCCTTGCCCGCCGGCGGTCCGATCTGGTGGAGACGCTGGAAAAACTCGACGGCGAACCCGGGCGATTGGTCGAAAAGCGTCGCGCGCTGGCAAGCACACTTGAAAAAGCCGAGACCGAGCGCAGCAAAGCTGCTGATTTTCTCGCCCGTGTCGAAGGCGCCCAGCGCGAGGCTGACACCAAGGCGCGCGAGATCAAGGATGCCTATTTTGCCGCCCGCGAGGCCCATGGCCGCGCCGAAGAGCGCCAGGCTGCCGCTGACGAACGGCGCACCGCGTTGGAGGCGACGATCCTCGACGCCGTCGATGCCGCGCCGCACCAGTTGATGGCGATGGCAGGCTTTGAGACCGGCACGCAGCCCCCGGCGCTCGATGTTCTGGAACGCCAGCTCGCCGAACTGCGCGAGGCGCGTCAGCGCCTGGGCGCGGTCAATCTGGCGGCCGAACAGGAGTCCGAGGAGGTTGCCGAGCGCCGCGACACGCTGGCCCTGGAGCGCGACGATGTCGCCGAAGCGATCACCAAGCTGCGCGGTACCATCTCTACGCTCAACCGCGAAGGCAGGGTGAAGCTCTTGGAAGCCTTTGATCGGGTGAACGAACAGTTCCAGGAACTGTTTGCCAAGCTTTTTGGTGGCGGCGAGGCCGAACTGACCCTGATCGATGCCGATGATCCGCTCGATGCCGGCCTCGACATCATCGCCAAGCCTCCGGGCAAGAAGCCGCAATCGATCACACTGCTGTCGGGCGGTGAGCAGGCGCTGACCGCGCTGGCGCTGATCTTTGCCGTCTTCCTCTCCAACCCGGCGCCGATCTGCATCCTCGATGAGGTCGATGCACCTTTGGACGACGCCAATGTGGAGCGTTTCTGCGATCTTCTGGATTCCATGGCCGCGCGCACGTCGACCCGTTTCCTGGTCGTGACGCACAACCCGATCACCATGAGCCGGATGCACCGTCTGTTCGGCGTGACGATGGCCGAACGCGGTGTCAGTCAGATCGTTTCGGTTGCCCTGGCCGAAGCCGAAGCCATGGTTGAGGCGGAAAGCGCGGCTTGAAGACAAAAAACATCGCTATAACAAAGCGTTATGGCGTTGTTTGGTGTAGGCTTCCCGTGGTTGACACCCTATGGGCCGGGCACTATGGTCCCGGCGATTTTCGAACCGTGGCGCAAGGCTTTGCCTGGCGTTAACGACGAGATCATCAACCGCTGCCTTGTTCCGTACCACAGCACACGCGCAGAGCTTTTCACGCCGACCAACCGTCTCGTCCCATCCTCATCGTTTGGAGAGCCATTGTGGCCAACGGGTCCGATCCCGACAGAGCATCACGCACTGGCGACAAGGACTTTGATGAGGTTCGTCAGAGGCTGGACGCGCTGGACTCAAAGCTCGATGCCCATCGGCCCAATCCGGTCGATGAACGTGCGGCGAAGCAGGAGCGCACGAACTATGCGATGGCAGTCCGTGTCTCGTCGGATTTCATCGCTGCGATTTTTGTAGGTGGAGCCTTGGGTTGGTTCCTCGATTCTGTGGCAGGCACATCGCCATTCGGGCTGATTGTCCTGCTTTTGTTGGGGTTTGCAGCAGGCGTATTAAACGTCATGAGAACCCTCGGTCTGGTTGCCATGCCCAAGGGGATGACCACGGGCATGTCCAAGGAGGCGCCGACGGGCACCTCCGACGACGCTTCGGCGCGGCGACGTGACACAGAGGAAAACGGGCGCGAAGACGGCTAAAGCCAGCGCCAAACGTAGGCTGAGCGTGCTCGGCATGCGTGATGGAAACAGCAGATTGATGACCGCCGGTGCGCCGGTTTAGGAGTGAACGACAGTGGCGAACGATCCCATCAAGCAATTTGAGATCTCAACGATCGTTCCCATTGAAATCGCTGGCGTGGATTTCTCCTTCACTAACTCTTCGCTTTTCATGCTCGCCACCACCGGCGCTGTCGCTGCCTTTTTGGTGCTTTCCACCACCGGTCGCGGTCTTGTTCCTGGCCGTTGGCAGGCTGCTGCGGAGATGAGCTACGAGTTCGTCGCCAGTATGCTCAGAGACGCGGCGGGGACGCAGGGGATGAGATTTTTCCCTCTGGTCTTTTCACTGTTTATGTTTGTGCTGTTTGCCAACTTGTTTGGCATGTTCCCCTACTTCTTCACCGTCACCAGCCATATCATCGTCACCTTTGCGCTGGCGATGCTGGTGATCGGTACCGTCATTGTCTACGGCTTCATGAAGCACGGCTTTGGCTTCCTCAAACTCTTCGTGCCTGAGGGCATACCCGGCGCTTTGGTGCCGCTGGTGGTGATGATCGAGGTCATTTCCTTCCTCTCTCGCCCCATTTCGCTATCGGTACGTCTGTTCGCCAACATGCTCGCCGGGCACATCACGCTGAAAGTGTTTGCCGGTTTCGTGGTCTCGCTCACCGGTCTTGGCGTTGTCGGCATTGGCGGCGCGATCCTGCCACTTCTGATGACCATTGCCATGACCGCGCTGGAGTTCCTCGTATCCTTCCTTCAAGCGTATGTGTTTGCGGTGCTTACTTGCATGTACCTCAACGACGCTCTTCACCCCTCACACTGATCAACCCATCCCGGCGGCCCAGGGTCATTCATCTGGTTCGTCAGGCAATCGCCTTCGTTCATTCCAAAGGAGTTCAATCATGGAAGCAGAAGCAGCAAAATTCATCGGCGCTGGTATCGCATGTCTCGGCATGGGCGGCGCTGCGATCGGCCTCGGCTCGATCTTCGGCAACTACCTGTCGGGCGCCCTGCGTAACCCGTCAGCCGCTGATGGCCAGTTCGGCCGTCTTATCTTCGGCTTCGCCGTGACCGAAGCGTTGGGCATCTTCTCGCTGCTCGTCGCGCTTCTTCTTCTGTTCGCCGTTTAAGCCGAACCGATCCGGCTGTCGCGCCACCGCTTGGTGCGCTAGCCTTTTGGGAATGAACGCATCTGGCCAGCGCGTTGAGGCGCGCTGGCTGGATCGCCGTCCCGCCTTCATATCAGCAATTCATGCGGCCCGTTTCGCCGCTGAAGGACAGACAAGACCATGGCAACGACCGACGACGCCGCACACGCAGCTGCCGAGGCAAGCGGAACCTTTCCGCCCTTCGACACCTCGACCTTCGCATCGCAGCTTCTCTGGCTCGTGATTGCCTTTGGCATCACCTACTACGTGATCTCCAAGATCGCCGGCCCCCGCATTTCCGGCATCCTTGAAGACCGCCACGACCGCATCGCCAGCGATATCGCCGAAGCTGAACGGCTCAAGCGCGAAACCGACGAGGCGATGGAAACCTATGAAAAAGCGCTGGCCGATGCCCGCTCGCGCGCGCAGGCCATGGCCAATGAAACGCGCGACAAGCTGACGGCAGAAACCACGGCCAAGCGGCAAGCCTCCGAGGAGGCCCTGTCGGCCAAGCTTGCTGAAGCTGAAGCCCGCATCGACACGATCAAGACCGAGGCCTTGGGCCAGGTTGACGCTATTGCAACCGACGCCGTGTCCGCCATCATGGAAAAGCTGGCGCCCAAAGCGCCAACGGCAGCGGCTGTGACCAAAGCGGTTGCCGCTAGCGCCGAGAGCTGAGGAAGACGAGTATGGACGCTTCATTCTGGGCGCTGATCGCCCTCATCCTTTTCCTGGCGCTGATCGTTTATCTCAAAGTGCCTGGCATGATCACCAAGGCGTTGGACGCGCGCGCTGAAAAAGTGCGCAGCGAACTGGAGGAAGCCCGCCGCTTGCGTGAAGAAGCGCAGGCCGTGCTCGCCGATTTCCGCCGCAAGACCCAAAGCGCCGACGAAGAGGCCGACGCCATTCTCGCCCAGGCCAAGGCTGAAGCCGAACGCATGACGGCTGAAACCGAAGAGGCGCTGGAAGAAATGATCGCCCGTCGCACCGCTGCTGCCGAGAGCCGTATTGCTCAGGCAGAAGCCCAGGCACTCGGCGAAGTGCGCGCTCGCGCAACAGACATCGCGATCGCGGCTTCGGAGAAGCTTCTGGCCGAACAGGCCAAAGGTAAGACCGCCGCCGATTTGATCGACAGCGCGATTGACGATGTGAAGGCCCGCATCAATTAACTCAGTGACCGAAGCCATCCAGGCGAGCGATCTGCTTGCCTGGTACGACCGGCAAGCCCGCCAGCTGCCCTGGCGCATCGGACCGACCGAGAGCAAGCAGGGTAGTCGCCAAGACCCCTATAAGGTCTGGCTTTCGGAGATCATGCTGCAACAGACCACGGTTGCAGCTGTCATTCCCTATTTTCAGAACTTTCTGGCGCGCTGGCCAACCGTCAATGATCTGGCTACCGCGTCGGACAATGAAGTGCGCGCGGCCTGGGCTGGGCTGGGCTATTACCGCCGCGCTGCCAATCTGCACGCCTGCGCCAAAGCGGTCGCCGCAAGCGGTGGTGTGTTCCCGGAAACCGCCGCTGAACTAAAAGACCTGCCAGGCATTGGCGATTACACCAGCGCGGCCATCGCTGCCATCGCATTCGGCGAGCCTGTAGTGGTTGTCGATGGCAATGTCGAGCGCGTGGTGACGCGGCTATCTCGTCTCGATACGCCGATGCCGAAGGTCAAGCGGCAGGTTGCTGAGAAGGTGCAGGCACTGGTTCCAGACGGCCGACCCGGTGATTTTGCCCAGGCGATGATGGATCTCGGCGCGACGATCTGCACGCCGAAAAACCCCGCCTGCGCGCTTTGCCCCTGGAAGGATGGCTGCGCCGCTCACCACGCTGGCGACATGGAAGCCTATCCGGTTAAGGCGCCGAAAAAAGACAAGCCGCGGCGTCTGGGTGCTGCTTTGGTGGTGGTGCGATCCGACGGCGCGGTCTGGTGCGAACAGCGGCCCAGTGATGGTCTTTTGCCCGGTATGACCCAGGTGCCGACGACGGCTTGGTCAGATGAGCCGCCCAGAGTTTTTGATGAGGCCGAACCCGTCGGCAGCATCGAGCACGTCTTCACCCATTTTGCGCTGACACTGGAAGTCTATCGCCGCGAAGGCGACGAACCGCCGTCGCAGAATGGTTGGTGGTCAACGCCCGCCACGCTTCGCGAGGAAGCCTGGCCGACAGTCATGGTCAAAGTGCTGAAGGCCGCGCTGCCGGAACTCGGCGCGACGATCCGGCCGAAAAAGCCGTCCAAGAAGCCTTAAACGCAAGAACCCTTAAACGGCCTGTTTGCGGATTTCGGTGCGGTAATCGTCGATGGAGACCAGCACGCCATCGCGCTTGGCATGCCAAAAGGTCCAGCCATTGCAGGCCTCGCGCGCTTCCACCAGCGCGCCCACTTTATGGATGGATCCTTCATGGTCACCACTGGCGAGGGTTCCGTCGGCGCGCACAAGCGCCGCGTGACGCTCCCGGCCGTCGACTAGCTCCTCACCGGGCATGACATAACCGGCTTCGAGCAACGCATTGAATGGCACGCGCGGCTGCGCCCGTTTGCCCTGTAGCATGGCCTGGGCTGCATCCGGCACGGGTTCCACGGCCTTGATGCGCGCGCGGGCGGCGTCCGCGTAGCTGTGTTCGCGTTCGAACCCAATGAAATCGCGCCCAAGCTTTTTGGCGACGGCACCCGTTGTCCCGGTCCCAAAGAACGGGTCAAGTACCACATCGCCCGGCTTGGTGGAGGCGAGCAGGACGCGCGCCAGCAGCGCTTCGGGCTTCTGTGTCGGGTGAACCTTGTTGCCGTCCGCATCCTTCAGGCGTTCGCCGCCGGTACAGATCGGCAGCGTCCAATCAGAGCGCATCTGCACATCGTCATTGGCCGCTTTCAACGCGTCATAATTGAACGTGTAGCGCTTGCCGGCCTCGCTGCGCGCAGCCCAGATCAGCGTTTCGTGGGCGTTGGCAAAGCGACGGCCTTTAAAGTTGGGCATCGGGTTGGTCTTGCGCCAGACCACATCGTTGAGCACCCAATAGCCAAGATTTTGCAGCGTTGCGCCAACGCGGAAGATGTTGTGGTAGCTGCCAATCACCCAGAGCGTGCCATTGGGTTTCAGGACCCGCCGCGCGGCCAGCAGCCAGGCGGAGGAAAACGCGTCATAGGAGGCAAAGCTGTCAAACTGGTCCCACGCGTCGTCAACCGCATCGACATCGCTTTGGTCGGGCCGCTGCAAAGCGCCCTGCAGCTGCAGATTATAGGGAGGATCGGCGAAGACGACATCGACGCTGCCGGCGGGCAGTTTTTCCATTAGAGCGATGGAATCGCCGATCGTGACTTGGTTGCGAAAGAGGGCAAGATCGTCATCGGTCGATGCCGAAGAAGGGGAAAGGGAGGCGCGCGTACGCAGCGCCTCCATACGCAATACTGACATGACTCAACCTGTACGCAACACCTAAACAAGTGCCGCGATCATGCCCCGTTAAGGTAAAGGGGGTGTTGAGAAAGGGTTGCGCAAATCTAAACGCAGCCGGTTGCTGGTTATCTTGAAAATACATGCGCGGGCAACACGCGATGACAGGCCATCCATTCACTGGACGCGGGGTCAGGGCGAAGAATCAGGCGCATACATCGCGAAGACTTCCGCTTCTGTCAGCTCTTTGGTCTTTTGCGCAAAGTCGTAAAAGGCTGGCTTGCGATCGACAAACACTTGCAGTGCGAGGTGCAACTGCGATTGATCATCAAGTAACCCGGTTGAGATCTGATACTCATCGCTTTCCATGATGTGGTAGAACAGATTGGATCCGCATTTGTTGCAAAAACCGCGCTCGGCCCAATCTGATGAGCGAATGCGGCTGATGCTGTCCTCGCCCTCAAAGCGCACGTTTTGGCACGAGAGTTCCATAAAGGGCCCAGCCGACCAGCGGCGGCACATATCACAATGGCATGCGGCCACCTCGTATGTGCTCGATTCGGCCGAAAACCTGACGGCGCCACACAAACAACGCCCGGTAACGGGCCGACTATCTGCCATGGATCCTTGTCCTTGTGTCCGAGATGATCTGTAGGCTCCGTGCCTCACACCAGGCGCAGCTTTACCGATCAGATGCCGAGCGAGCACTGACATGCATCAGTGCCTTGCGCACCGGCGCAAAGGTGCGTCGGTGAAGCGGGCAGGGGCCGAGCTGGGCGAGCGCCTCGCGGTGGACCTCGGTGCCATAGCCTTTGTGCGTCGCAAAGCCATAGCCAGGATAAAGCCGATCGGCGGCCACCATCATCCTGTCGCGGACAACCTTGGCGCAAACTGACGCTGCCGCAATCGACAGCGAGCGCCCATCACCCTTGATGATCGCTGTGGCCGCGCAGGGCAGGCCGGGCGGCTCATCCTTGCCATCCACCAAAGCGAAGCTCGGCGGATGGGGAAGCCCAAGGACCGCCAACCGCATCGCCTCCAGCGAAGCCTTGCGGATGTTGCGCGCATCGATGGTCGCAGCCGACACGCTCGCGGCGCTGACATCGGCGATCTGGCAGAGCTCGGCAAACAGCTGATCGCGCAATCCTTCGCTGATCTGCTTGGAATCGTTTAGCCCGGCCAAACTCGCCGGAAAGCACAGCGCGCCGTCCTGATCCCAGCTTGGCAGCACCACGGCGGCGGCAACGACCGGCCCAGCCAGCGGCCCGCGTCCGGCTTCGTCTACGCCGCAAACGCGTGCGAAACCCAAGCCGTGGGCCTGAGCTTCAAACTGGCCGTCAGGACCTGCCTGTTTGGCTGCAACAAAGGCACCAGACTGGGCACCATAGGAGGCACCGCGTGCGCGTTTGACCAAGATGATTCCTTTCCTTACCTGCCATTACCCATTTGGCACAGGCTCAGGCGCTGGCACAAAGGTTCAACCTTGGGTTTCCAAGCTCGCCTTACGTCTCTATAGGCAAACGGCGTGGTTAACGCGGCAAACCCGAAGCAATCGGGGACACCAATCAGGGGAATTGAAAGGACACCGCAATGGGACTTTTTTCGTTTGTGCGCGATGCGGGCAAAAAACTATTCGGCGGCGGCGACGATCCGGCCGAAGCGATTCAAAAAGAAGTGGCCGATCTTGGCCTTGAAGGCGACGTCGAAGTGACGGTTGAGGGCGACAAGGTCGTCATCGCTGGCTCCGCGCCGAGCCAAGAACTGCGCGAGAAGATCATTCTCGCAGCTGGCAATGTCGAAGGTATTGCCTCGGTTGAAGACAACATTCAGCCCGAAGACACATCCGATGCAGCCGACTTCCACACGGTGGAAAAAGGCGACACGCTGTGGGCCGTGGCCCAAAAAGCCTATGGCGACGGCTCGAAGTACATGAAGATTTTCGAAGCCAACAAGCCGATGCTGTCCGACCCCGACAAGATCTATCCAGGTCAAGTTCTGCGCATTCCAGCTGACGGCTAAGCCACAGCGCAACTGCCGGTTATCGAGGGGCGTCAGCTTTGGCTGGCGCCCCTTTTTGTGTCCGGTACGACCGTTGCCCCCCCGAATAGATCAAGCTGCGCTACCTGCGCCGCATGCCCAAGAAACCGGTCGCAGCGCAAATTCGGTTTGTTGGTCTTCATGCCCAGCCGCTCGGTTACCAGCTTGAACCGCTTGGCGAGCACCTGTGCGAAGGGACCTGTGCCCTCCATCCGCTTGCCCCAACGCGCATCATAGTCAGCCCCGCCACGCATTGACCGCAGCACGGAAAGCACGTGCCGGTAACGCCCGGGATAATGTTCCACCAGCCAGCTTTTGAAGATGTCACGGACCTCCAGCGGCAAGCGTAGCAGGATGTAGCTCGCCCCCGACGCGCCTGCCTGATGAGCCGCCTGCAAGATGCCTTCCAGCTCATGATCGTTGAGCGCCGGAATCATTGGCGAGGCATTCACCCAAGTTGGAATCCCAGCCTGCGTCAGCGCCTCGATTGCCGATAACCGTCGCACCGGCGTTGAGGCGCGCGGCTCCATCGCCCGCGCCAACCGTTTGTCGAGCGTGGTGACCGACAAGGTGACGTTCACAAGCTTGTCCTCCGCCATGGCGGCAAGAACATCAATGTCGCGCGCCACCATGGCCGACTTGGTGGTGATCATCACCGGGTGCTTGAGCTCCGCCAACACCTCCAGAATACCGCGCATGATGCGCTGCGTCTTCTCAATCGGCTGATAAGGATCAGTGTTGGTGCCGATGGCGATGGGCTTGGGCTTGTAACCGGGCTTCATCAGTTCGGCGCGCAGCAGCTTGGCGGCGTTCGGCTTGGCAAAAAGCCGCGTTTCGAAATCCAAACCCGGCGACAGCCCCATATAGGCGTGGGTCGGTCGGGCAAAGCAGTAGATGCAACCATGCTCGCATCCGCGATAGGGGTTGATCGACCGGTCGAAGGGCACATCCGGCGAGGTGTTGCGGGTGATGATGTGGCGCGCGGCTTCCAGCGCCACCTCGGTTTTCAGCGGTGGCAGATCGGCCAGCGATTCCCAGCCATCGTCCATATCGACGCGCGCCAGCGGCTCAAATCGTCCACTGGCATTGATGTTGGCCGCTCGGCCACGCCTTACCTTTGGTTGCTTTTGATCCTGTTCCATCTCAAGCGATCCGTTTCTCGTACCGCCTCGCGGCATCTAGGCAGACACTAGCGCAGAAATGAGAACAAAAAAAGAACAAATCCTCGGTTTGACCGACCCGTTCACCGAAAACCCGGGCAAACCTCGCCAAATGTGGCGGGCACATGCTAACGAAGCCGTCATGCTCAGCGTTATCATTCGCACACACAATGGCGAAAACGTCCTGCTTGACGTTCTGCGCCCGCTCGTAGCTGCCGCGGCGGAAGGCGTGGTGCGCGATGTCGTCTTCCTCGATATCGGCTCCAATGACGGCACGCCGCAGATCGCCGATGCCGCCGGCGCCACCTTGCTCGCGGCCAAAGGGTTGTCCGACCAGACCGATCAGGCGCTCAAAGCCGCCCATCGCGGCCACTGGATCATGTTGCTCGATCAGACCACCGTTCTGTCACCCGGATGGCTGGATGAGACTCTCTCCTTTGTCGAGCGTCAGGAGCGGGTGCGTTCAGCACGCGGGAAACTGTCGGCCGTTTACCGACCCGAGCACGAGCCGGAAGCGGGCAGCGCCGATGTCCGCCGTCGCATGTTGATCTTGGCAGCGAACCGACTTTTCTCGTTGGCCAAGCTGTCGCAAGGCATCGTTCTGCGCCGCGCTGATTTTGAAAGCAGCAGCCCGCCGCGCATCGATTGGGGCTCTAAGGATCCGTCGATCCGCCTCACCAACCTGCTACGCCTTCGTTCGCGCACGCATCTCGCGCAGCCTATGGAGCCGCTGGCAAAGGCCGAAGCTGCCGAACGCTCGCAGGGTGAGCTATCCCGCGCCGCGCTTTAAGTGCTCGTCGAGCCGGGGCATGATCTCCACGAAATTGCAGGGCATGTGGCGATAATCCAACTGGTGCTGCAAGATGCCATCCCAGCCGTCCTTGCAGGCGCCCGGTGATCCCGGCAGGCAGAACACAAACGTTGTGCCGATCAGGCCAGCCGTCGCGCGCGATTGCAGCGTCGAGGTGCCGATCTTCTCGAAACTGATCTGGTGAAACAGCGTGGAGAAACCCTCCATCCGCTTGTTGAACAGCGGCTCGATGGCATCCGGCGTCACATCACGCCCTGTGAAGCCGGTGCCGCCGGTGCTGATGACGATGTCCACATCATCGCGTTTGACCCAAGCCTGCACCTGATCAGCAATGGCCGCTACGTCGTCGGTCACGATCGCCCGATCCGCCAGCCTGTGCCCAGCCTTCTCCAACCGACCAACCAGCGTGTCGCCCGATCGGTCATCGTCCAAAGTGCGCGTGTCGGACACGGTGAGGACGGCGATGTTCAACGGAATAAATCGACGGCTTTCATCAATGCGGCTCATAGAGCGCCATACTCCTCGATCAGCGATTGCAACTGCAGCAAATCCTGCCAGGCGAGGCGCTTATTGGCCGGATTGCGCAACAACGCCGCTGGATGCAACGTAGGTACCGCAGGTATTGAGAGATCGCCTTGGGCATAGGTCAAAACCTGCCCGCGTGTTTTCATAATGCCCTGAATGCCGAATAGGCCGGACAGCGCCGAGCCGCCCAGCGACATCATCACCTTGGGTGCGACCAGCTCAATCTGGCGGCGGATGAAGGGTTCACACATCGCCCGCTCATCCGGCGTTGGTGTGCGGTTGCCGGGCGGTCTCCAATAGATGACGTTGCCGATATAGACCTTGGTGCGATCAAGCCCGATGGCCGCCAGCATCTTGTCGAGCAACTGGCCGGACCGCCCGACAAAGGGCAGGCCCTGCGCATCCTCATCGCGACCGGGCGCTTCGCCGATCAGCATGATCTTGGCCTCTGGATTGCCATCGGCAAACACCAACTGGCGGGCCGTCTTCTTCAAGCCACAGCCCTCAAACCCTTCCAGCGCCGCGCGTAACGCATCCAGCGATTGCGCCTGAGCGGCCAAAGCTTCGGCTTCGGCCAGACCGTGCGCCGGCTCGATCTCATGAACCTGCGGTGCTCGCGGGTGCGGCGCTGTCGGTTGCGCGGGCAGTGGGGCCGGGTGAAGCGCAGTCTGCTTGGCCAGTTCAGGTGCCGCAAAACGGTCCACTGGCGCGTCGCCAAGCGCCGTATCGACGCCCGCGTCCTCATAGAAATCCAGCAGTTCTTTCAGTGCCTGACGATCCATGGCGGACTGACGCGACCTTTGAGCGAGTTGACCTTGCGCTCTTATATCGGAACAAAGGGCGCGCGCACAGAAGATGCAGCGCAACATAATGGGCATGAAGGGCAAGAGCGATGACGAGCGAACGTGAATCGATGGAGTTTGACGTTGTCATCGTTGGCGCGGGGCCTGCCGGACTGGCCGCCGCGATACGACTGAAACAGGCCGATCCGGACTGCAATGTGGTGGTTCTGGAAAAGGGCGCGGAGGTCGGCGCGCATATTCTCTCAGGCGCCGTTGTCGACCCGATTGGTCTTGATGCGCTGCTGCCCGACTGGCGCGAGGACCCTGATCACCCACTCAAGACACACGTCACCCAGGACCGTTTCTACTATCTCGGACCGGCGGGTGGGGTGCGCTTGCCTAATTTTGCCATGCCGCCGCTGATGAACAATCACGGCAACTACATCGTCTCGCTGGGCAACGTTTGTCGTTGGCTCGCCGAAAAGGCTGAAGCGCTGGGTGTCGAAGTCTATCCGGGCTTTGCCGCGGCCGAACTGCTCATCAATGACGATGGCGCCGTGTACGGCGTTGCCACCGGCGATATGGGCGTTGGCCGCGATGGCGAGCCCACCGGCAATTACACGCCTGGCATGGAGCTGCACGGCAAGTACGTCCTGCTGGGCGAGGGCGTGCGCGGCTCGTTGTCGAAGCAGGCGATCGAACGGTTTGATTTGGCCAAGGACGCCGACCACCAAAAGTACGGTCTGGGCTTGAAAGAGCTCTGGGAGGTGAAGCCGGAAAACCATCATCCCGGCCGCGTGGAGCATGCCTTTGGCTGGCCGCTCGACAACACCACAGGCGGCGGTTCCTTCCTCTACCATTTGGAAGACAATCAGGTGGCGGTCGGCTTTGTCGTCCATCTCAATTACAAGAACCCGCACCTCTCGCCGTTCGAGGAGTTCCAGCGCTTCAAAACCCACCCGTCTGTCGCGCCAACCTTTGAAGGTGGCCGGCGACTGGCCTATGGCGCCCGCGCGATCTCCGAGGGCGGCTACCAGTCGGTGCCCAAGCTGGCCTTTCCTGGCGGCGCGCTGCTCGGCTGCTCGGCAGGGTTCGTGAACGTCCCGCGCATTAAGGGCTCGCACAATGCGGTGCTTTCCGGCATGCAGGCCGCAGACGCGGTGATCGCGGCGCTGAAAGAAGGTCGCTCCGGCGACACGCTGGAGGCCTATGAAGCCGGATGGCGATCCAGCGCGATTGGGCGCGATCTGAAACCTGTGCGCAACGTCAAGCCGCTTTGGTCGCGCTACGGCACCCGTATGGGCGTTATGATGGGCGGCCTCGATATGTGGATGGCAAGCAAGCTTGGTCTGTCGTTCTTCGGCACGTTGGACCATGGCAAGGCCGATCACGAAACCACGGTCGAGGAGTTCGCCGCCAAGCCGATCACCTATCCCAAGCCAGACGGCAAGCTAACCTTCGACCGTCTTTCCTCTGTGTTCCTGTCGAATACCAATCACGAGGAAGACCAGCCGATCCATCTGAAGGTCTTGGATGATCGCCTGCAGCGCAGCAGCGAGCTTGGCCAATATGGCGGGCCATCGGCGCGTTACTGCCCGGCCGGTGTCTATGAATGGGTCGATGATGGCGCAGACGGGCAAAGTGGCGATAAGCGCTTTCAGATCAACGCGCAGAACTGCGTCCACTGCAAAACCTGCGACATCAAAGACCCCAACCAGAACATCATCTGGACGGTGCCCGAAGGCTCGGGCGGGCCAAACTATCCGAACATGTAGATGAACACGTCCGCGCCCAAACGCGTGCTTTTGGCTGGCGCCACCGGCACCATCGGGCGGGCGGTGGCACGTGCCTTAGTGGCTGCCGGACATGACACGGTTTGCCTGATGCGCCGGGCAGGGCTCGAGGACCAGTTCCCCGGTGCGACCGTCCAGGTGGCCGACGTCACCGACCCGACCGGGCTTGAAGATGCCTTGGCCGATGAGCGCTTCGATACCGTGATCTCCTGCCTGGCTTCGCGCACCGGTGCGCCCAAAGACGCGTGGGCTATCGATCACCGGGCCAATCTGAACCTATTGAACGTCGCCAAAGCAGCCGCCGTGCCGCAGTTTGTTCTGCTCTCAGCCATTTGCGTGCAGAGACCCAAACTCGCCTTCCAGCAAGCCAAGCTCGCCTTCGAGAAAGTCCTCATCGACTCCGGCCTCACTTATTCGATCGTGCGCCCGACCGCTTTCTTCAAATCCCTTTCTGGCCAGCTGGATCGGGTGAAGGCGGGCAAACCATTTCTGGTGTTTGGCGATGGCACACTCACCGCCTGCAAACCGATTAGCGATGAGGATCTGGCCGACTTCATCCTAACTTGCCTGGACGACCCGAGCCGCCAAAACGCCATCCTGCCCATCGGCGGGCCGGGCGCGGCGCTGACCCCGCTCGATCAGGGCAAGGCTCTCTTTGAGGCTCTTGGGCGGGAGCCAAGGATCAAGTATGTCCCCGTTGCGCTGATCAGCACGATCATCGCTGCCCTGTCGAGCCTGGGAAGACTGGCGCCCAAACTCGCCGAGAAGGCCGAACTGGCCCGCATCGGGCGCTACTATGCAACCGAATCCATGTTGGTCTGGAATGAAGACGGGCAGCGCTACGACGCCGATGCCACACCCGCCCATGGCACTGACACGCTGGCTGATTTCTACGCCAAGCTCGCACGTGGCGAAGTGACCATTGAGCGCGGCGACCATGCGGTGTTCTGAACGCTTGTGATGCTGCCGGGAAAAAGCCATGGTTGCTGCACAAAACGCCAAAGCAAATCACCCGACACGCGTGCACCGCTTGAGCAATTGGGGCCGACGAAAAGGACCATGATGTTGAAATCCGCCGCATCCTCTCTGCTTGCCATCACTTTGGCGCTCGGCATTCAATCGCCTGCGTATGCCGACACGGTTGCTCAGCAAACCCATCACGCTGACGCTCTGGCGCCGCCGGTTGCAGCGCAAACCGCCACATCACTGTCCGGGCTCTATCTTGCGGCAACCCTTGCTGAAGCTGAGCGCGATATTCCCTCAGCAGCCGAGTTTTACCGCCAAGCCTATGAGCTTGAGCCGAGTTCGGAGCGCTTCCTGCACAGCGCTTTCACCATGGAGCTCGCCGATGGCCGTATGCCCGGCGCGCTTGATCTGGCGGCGATCCTGGCCGAATCCGGCGACACCGGCATGTCACGGCTGACGCTAGCGATGGATGCGGTGCGCCAACGTTCTTATAGGGCAGCGCTGCGCGAGCTTGAGACCTACCAGACCGACGGCTTTGGTGACCTGGTCTCCGTGCTTGTCGGCGCCTGGGTGTTCCATGGCAGCGGCGATACGGACGAAGCGCTGGAACAACTCGATGCGCTCGAAGGCCCTGCTTGGGTCGAACTTTACGGTGCCTATCACGCCGGCCTGATCCGTATGGCATCCGGCGATGTCGAAGGCGCGCTGCGCGACATGGAGCGCGCCTATTCCACCGATGCCGGTGCGTTGCGCCTCGTCCAGGGCTATGCCCAGGCATTGGTCGCCAACGATCAGAAAACCCAGGCCGAAGTGGTTCTGACCACCTTCCTTGAGCTTGCGCCGTTCAATGCGGTCATTCTCGCCGACTTGGAAGCGTTGCAGGCCGGTCAGCCCATTGGTCACCGCGTGACGACGCCGCAGCAAGGCGTTGCCGAGGTTGCTTATGGTTTGGGGCTGGCGTTGGGTCAGGATGGCGCTGAAGAAGTCGGCGCGATCTACCTCAATCTGGCGCTTTTTGTGCACCCCGAACACAACCTTGCCTGTTTCGGATTGGCGCGTGTTTACGAGTCCCTGGAGCTTTGGGAACGTGCTGTCGATTCCTATGAGGGCATGGGCGACTCGCATCCTCTCAAGCGCACCGCCGAAATTCGCCTAGGCGTCTTGCTCGATCAGCTCGAACGCCCCGACGAGGCCGACATGCACCTGGAGGCTTTGATCGAGGCCGATCCGACCGATCTGGAAGCGATCAACACCTTCGGTACCGTTTTGCGCTTTCGCCGTGACTTTGAGCGCGCCGCCGAAGTTTACTCGCTGGGCATCGAGACCATCACCGATCACCGCCGCGAGCACTGGCGCCTGTTCTACCAGCGCGGCATCGCCTTTGAGCGCACCGATCGCTGGACGCAGGCCGAGGCCGACTTTCTGACCGCGCTCGATCTGTTTCCCGATCAACCTGATGTGCTGAACTACCTTGCTTACACCTGGGTGGATCGCGGCGAGCACCTCGAGCGCTCTGTGGAAATGCTCGAACGTGCGGTCGAAATGCGCCCGGAGTCCGGTTACATCGTCGACTCTCTCGGCTGGGTCTATTTTCGCCTTGGCCGGTTTGACGACGCGGTCGAGCAGTTGGAACGCGCCGTCATTCTTGATCCCTCGCAAGCCGTCATTCACGACCATCTTGGCGATGCTTATTGGATGGTGGGGCGTCGTTTGGAAGCCCGCTTCCAATGGAGCCATGCGCGTGACCTGGACGATGCCGATGAGATTGACCCCGAAGCCATCCAACGCAAACTTCAGCGTGGCCTGACCCGCGAAGAGGTGGAGTCGGTTGGCATTTGGCCAGAAGGCTATGAAATTCCCACCATGCGCTGATGGCGAGCCGCCATGCTGGCGCCTGCCAAGCTGAACCTTGCGCTGCACGTCACCGGGCAGCGTGCCGACAGCTATCACACGCTGCATTCGTTGGTTGCGTTCGCCGATGTCGGCGATGAGATTTCAGCATCTCCTAGCGATACCGATCAGCTGACAGTCGATGGGCCGTTCGCTGATGGCGTTCCGCCACTCGCCGACAACACGCTCGGCGCCGCGCTTGCGTTGGTCCGCCATTGGGGCGAAGCACGCGATCCGGTTCGCATTCATCTGACCAAGAACTTACCCGTAGCCTCTGGCATCGGCGGTGGGTCGGCGGATGCCGCAGCGCTGATCCGTCTCCTGACCCGTGGCCGCGATTTGTCAGCGAGCGAACTGGCAGATTGCCTGGCGCTCGGTGCCGACGTTCCCATGTGTCTTGCCGGAACGCCAGCTATCGTCAGCGGCATCGGAGAGGAGCGCCAGCCTGCTTCTTTGCCTGCGGCGCATGTGGTGCTGGTCAATCCAGGCGTCGGCGTTTCGACACCAGACGTCTTCAAGGCGCTTGATCAGAAATCCAATGCGCCAATGCCGGAATGGCCGAAACCAGCCTCCTTTGAGGAATTGGTGGACTACCTTCAAATCACGCGCAATGACCTGATGGCGCCAGCTATTGGTTTGGAACCGCAGATTTCAAACTGCCTAGACGCGCTGACCCAAGCGCCGTTCGCCCGCATGTCGGGGTCCGGTGCGACGTGTTTTGCTTTGCTAGAGACCGCCGACGACGCCGCTGCGCTCGCCCAGAAGGTGGCGAATGGTCACCCCGATTGGTGGGTGACAAGCGGTGCTTTGACCTAACGCCAGCCGCCGTAGCGACCTTTGTAAAAGATGTGCAGACCGACGCGATCCAGGCGGATCATGCGCGGTGCCCAGCGCGGGCGGACATAGGTCGCGTGATAGTGAGTGGACTCTTCGATGGTATCGATCAGGTCACGGCCCTCGAGCACTTGACGCGCCACGCCTTCAGCCACATCCCAGGCAGCACGTTCGGTGATCCGCTCAGGAACGCCATCGCAAGCGAAGGAGAACTGGCAGCGATTGCGCCAATGCTGGTTCTGATAAACGACGCCACAGATTGTGTCGGGGAACTCGTCATGGTTCACCCGGTTCATGATCACCTGGGCAACCGCAACCTGTCCGCGGCGCGGCTCACCGCGCGCCTCGAAATAGATGCCTTCGGCAAGGCACTCAAACTGGCGATCATTATTCAAAAACGCCGATATCTGCTGCTGCCCTTCGGTCTCGGCCAACGCTGAGGTTGCCGCCGACGGATCGACCATCGCCATAGCGTAGTCGCTGGCGATGTTTTCGCCTGGCGTCCCGAACTCATCGAAAGCCTCGCCTGCCTCTTGCGGCTCATCCACGGTCGCCATCATGACGTCCGGGTCCGGCGCGATCATGCCGATATAGCCGCCAAAACCATCGGCCGGCAGGCTGGCAATCTCGACGCGAGCAAAGGGATGTTGGGTGAACAAGGATACTGGCGCGCGGCGCGCTTCGAGCAGCGCGTGGACGACCGGGGTGATCTCCATATTCGCACGTGCATCGCGCGCAACCAGCGGATCAGGGCCATCGGGCCTTGCATCCTGCGGAATGGAGCCGGTGATGATTGGATCGGCGGCCAGAACGGACGCGTTGGCCGGCGCTATGGCGGCCTGACGCACGCCGTCCTCGGCAAGGCGACCGACGCCGGCATGGGCGAGGCCTTCGCCGCGATCTTCATCAAGATGCAGCGTCGCCTCGTGAATGGAACCGGCTGGCGAGGCCATCAAGAAGGTCTGCCACCGCTCGGCGCCCGGACCGTCGAGCCCAAGAAGATGGGCGGCGTCCAGATGACCGGTCGTCGATGGCTGAGAAAGCGCAAGGAGGGAACCAAACAGCGCGAGCGCCGTTGATTTGGCGAGCGCATTGGCCCGCAGCTTGGCAAGCGAGGCACTAAGCCACTTGCCGGATTTCGTCGCCTTTGCCTCATCATCAGCAGACGGTCCACGACGGACCGTCAGCGTCAGTTTTTCAGGCAGGCGGTGTTTGGCGACAGGCTCAACACCAGACATGGATTCGCAACTCCTACGCAAAACCCCAACCGAAGCACGGCACACATGTGCGGCGTTCAACCCATCGCCATACCGTTGTTCAAATGTGGAGAGCTCCCATTCGCCGCATCTGAACAGTCTTGGTGATAGAGCGTTAACCTTGCAAAGCCGTAAAGCGCTGAAGGACAAAGCGTTTTGAGTTGGGACAGTTGGGTTAAGGCCGGTTAAGTCGCCTTAAGAAGAGCCTAAGAAACCGGCCCACCCAAAGCGTACAGGTGACGCGGATGCGCGTGTGTTTGGCGATCAATCATGGCCTGACAAGGGACGCCGTGTGGCAAGATCATGCGCGAAAAACCGCAGGCGAAAAGACGCCTGCGGCTTTATCCTATAGGGGCGGTGCTAAATCGCCTTTAGAGACCAAACTGCTCCTTGATGCCGGCGATAAAGGTTTCATCGTCCAACGCCTTGCGGTTGGCCATATACTGCGCGGCATCCTCGCCAGCGGTGTACCGCAGTTGATCGGAACCATCATTGACCGCATTCCAGATAACATCGGCAACCAGGCTCGGTTCAGATGCTTGGTCGCCGACATTGGCAAAACTCGCCATCAAAGCAGCAACAGTGCCCTGATACTCTGCAAGGCTCTCGTCGTTCTGGAAGTCGAACGAGCGACCGCCAAAGTCGGTTTTGATCATGCCAGGTTCGATGATCTTCACGCGCACGCCCAGTGGTTCCAACTCATAGTGCAGCGCTTCGGACAGGCCTTCCACGGCGAACTTGCTGCCATGATAAAGCGTGCCCAAGGGAAAGGTCATCTTGCCGCCGATCGATGAGATGTTGACGATGGTGCCGGACTTGGCGGCGCGCATATGGGGCAAAACCGCCTTGGTGGTACCCAGCAGGCCAATGACATTGGTGTCGAACTGCCGGCGTATGCCGTCCATGTCAAAGGCTTCTAACGGGCCATAGGCGCCGTAACCGGCATTGTTGACCAGAGCGTCGATGGCGCCAAACCGGGCCAACCCCTCTGCCACTGCCGCATCAATTGAGGCTTGGTCCGTCACGTCGAGCTTCGTAACCAGCACATTATCCAGCGCGGTCAGTTCAGTTTCCGTGTCCGGCGAGCGCATCGTGGCGATCACGTTCCAGCCCTGCGCTTGAAAGTGTTTGGCGGTGGCCTTGCCGATGCCCGAAGAGGCGCCGGTGATGAGTATGGTTTTCGCGGTGGAATCGGTCATGGATTGGCTCCTGTTGGGTTGATGAACAACAGATAGCCAGGCGGCGGCTGTCGCGCCTGCCAATTTCTCGCAAAATTTTGCCTATTTCTCCGAACGCTAGGATTTATCGTTGGCGTTTTTTCAGTCGTGTGCGAGAGTGAAGCCCAGAAGTCCAGGAGCGAACCGTGTTAAACACAATAATTTCAGATATTTACGATTTTTCTTCTCACCATCCACCGAGCGATGGTGTGAGCTTCTGTGAAGCCCCACGAATGGCCATCGTGCACGATCATAGGAAGCAATGTAGGCGTAAGCAGATATATCGGCCCGTCCTGTGTTTGGTGGCCCAGGGTGCCAAGGAGTTGATCTTAGGCCAACGCCGGTTGGTTATGCGTGCTGGTCAATCGATGATCGTCAGTCATGATTTGCCAGTAACGACGCAAGTCTTGGAGGCATCGCGATCCAAGCCCTATCTTGCCATCGTCATCGAACTGGACATGGCTCTGGTGCGCAGCCTTTACGATGAAGTCAGCGATGTGCTGCCATCGACCACCGCGGCCTACAGCATTGATGTCGGCGAGGCCGATCAGGGGCTAACAGATGCCATGCACCGGCTGCTGGCGCTCCACACCAACCCGCTCGACGCCCGGGTTTTGGAACCGCTTATCCGCCGCGAGATTCACTTCCGCCTATTGATGGCAGATCATGGCGGAATGCTGCGCGAGCTATTGCGGATTGATAGTCATGCCGTGCGGATCGCCAAAGCAATCAGACGTATTCAGGACAGCTTTCGCGAGCCTCTGGCCGTGCGTGATCTTGCGGCGCTGGCCGGCATGAGCGTCTCGACCTTTCACGAGCATTTCAAGGCCGTCACGGGCAACACGCCCCTTCAATACCAAAAGGCGATCAGGTTGATAGAAGCCCAACGGCTGCTGAACGAAACGAGTCGCAGCGTGTCGAGCGTCGCATTCGATGTCGGTTATGAAAGCCCAACCCAATTCAGCCGAGAATATGCGCGCAAGTTCGGCATGTCGCCGCGCGAGGAACGCAAGCAGGCCGTCGCCGCCTAACGTGAAAGCTTCTCAGCCGCCTGAAGAATTGCGCCGAAGGGGCCATTGGCTTGGTGCAGCGCAGCGTCTGTATCCAATTGCGAGGCGCCATGGCTGCCGAACCTGCGCGTGACGGCATCGTCAAGCAAATGCTCGGCTTGGCCCTGTCGGTCAATCTTTACGTCAGTGACAAGCGCGCTCACCAACTCATCAACGCCATCGCCGGTTCGCGCTGAAACCAAACAGACGCTCGGACCCTGGCCATCAAAGGCAGCAAGCCCAAGCGCGCCTTCCACATCGGCCCGCGCCCTGCGGGCGAGCGCGCCTGTGTCGGCTTTTGTCACGGCGATAACATCCGGCCATTCCATGATGCCGGCCTTCATGAACTGCAGGGCATCGCCCGAACCCGGCTGCACGCAAAGCAGGCTCCTATCGGCGATCAGTGCGACGTCAGCGTCCGACTGGCCTATGCCGACCGTTTCGACCAGCACCACGTCGAACAAAGCGCGCAGCAGCATCGTCGCGGCGATGGCGTGATCCGAAAGCCCTCCCAGTCGATCACGGGCAGCCAGCGAGCGCACGAAAAGTTTGGCATCTTCCGGGTCAAGGGAAAGCCGCGTGCGGTCGCCCAACAACGCACCACCGGTTTTTTGTGAGGATGGATCGACAGCGATCACAGCGACTGATTTCCCGGTCGCGCGAAGTCGTTCGATCAGGGCTTGGGTGAGGGTGCTTTTGCCAACGCCGGGCGGTCCAGTGAGGCCGATCACCATGCCTAATGGCGCGGCGAAGGCTTCATCAAGAAGCGCCGCATCCTCAACGGTCAGGTTCGTTCGATCAAGACGCGACAGCGCGCGGGCAATCGCGCGCTTGCCGCCGGTCTTTAAGTCCTCAAGAGGCACCAGACCCGTCAGACTGCTTCTCGCGCAGGGCAGCCTGAGCGGCGGCGAGACGCGCGATCGGCACGCGGAATGGCGAACACGACACGTAATCAAGCCCAACGGTTTCGCAAAAGCCGATGGAGGCGGGGTCGCCGCCATGCTCGCCGCAAATACCCATCTTCATTTGAGGGCTTACGGCCTTGCCCCGCTCGGTGGCGATTTTGACCAGTTCGCCGACACCATCCTGATCGAGCGTCACGAACGGGTCCTTGTCCATCACGCCCAGGCGCTCATAGGTGCCCAGGAACTGCCCGGCATCGTCGCGAGAAATGCCAAACGTCGTCTGCGTCAGATCGTTGGTGCCAAACGAGAAGAATTGCGCCGACTGGGCAATCTCGCCTGCACGCAGAGCGGCACGCGGCAGTTCGATCATCGTGCCCACCGTGTAGGGGATCGTGACGCCTTTCTCGGCCATCACCGCCTCGGCCACCCCGTCAATCGCGGCTTTGACGAAATCGAGCTCAGCCTTGGTGGCCACCAATGGCACCATGACCTCCGGTTCCACCGGGCTGCCGGTCGCAGCGGCGGCTTCGATAGCGGCTTCGAAGATAGCCCGGGCCTGCATACGGGCCACTTCGGGATAAGAAATCGCCAAACGGCAGCCGCGATGGCCAAGCATCGGGTTGAACTCGTGCAACTCGTTGGTACGCTCGCGCAACAGCTCGACATCCACGCCAATATCGGCGGCGACCGCGTCCATCTCTTCGTCGGTGCGCGGCAGGAACTCGTGTAGTGGCGGATCGAGCAGGCGGATCGTCACCGGCAGACCGGCCATGATTTCAAACAACTGTTTGAAATCCCCGCGCTGCATCGGCAGCAGCTTGTCGAGCGCCTTTTGCCGCTCAGCCGGGTCATCAGCGAGGATCATCTGTCGCACCGAGACAATCCGGTCGCCTTCAAAGAACATGTGCTCGGTGCGGCAAAGCCCGATGCCTTCAGCACCATATTTGCGCGCGGTTTCAGCATCTGCCGGCGTCTCGGCGTTGGTGCGCACCGTCATCCGGCGCGTTGCATCGGCCCATTCCATGACGGCGGAAAATTCGCCGGTCAGTTCCGGCTCTTGCATCGCCACTGCGCCAAGCATCACCTCGCCGGTCGCGCCATCGATCGTGATGGTGTCGCCAGCCTTCAGCTTGGTCGGACCGGAGGAAATGACGCCGGTATCATTGTTGATGCGTAAGCTACCTGCGCCGGACACGCAGGGCGTGCCCATGCCGCGCGCCACCACGGCGGCGTGGCTGGTCATGCCGCCACGCGCGGTCAAAATGCCCTTGGCGGCGTGCATGCCGTGAATGTCTTCGGGGCTGGTTTCCACCCGCACCAGAATGCAATCGCGGCCAGCGGCCGCCGCTTCTTCAGCCGCCGCCGAGGTCAGCACGATTTCGCCGGTCGCTGCGCCGGGCGAGGCCGGAAGTCCGCGCGCAATGATCTGGCGTTCGGCGTTCTCGTCGATGGTCGGGTGCAACAACTGATCGATGGCCGCCGGATCAAGCCGCATGAGCGCCTCATCGGAGGTGATCAGACCTTCGGCCACCATGTCGACGGCAATCTTCATCGCCGCCTTGGTGGTGCGCTTGCCGCTGCGGGTTTGCAGCATCCAGAGCGTCCCGTTTTCGACAGTGAACTCCATGTCCTGCATGTCGTGGTAATGCGCTTCGAGCACATCGCAATATTTGGTGAATTCCTCAAACGCGGCGGGCATCGCCTCTTCCAGCGATGGCGAGGCCACATCAGCCTCCTCACGCGCCCTTTTGGTCAAAGGCCGTGGCGTTCGAATACCGGCGACGACGTCCTCGCCCTGCGCATTGATGAGATACTCGCCGTAAAGCGCTTTTTCGCCCGTAGATGGGTTGCGCGTGAAGGCCACACCGGTTGCCGAGCGCTCGCCCATATTGCCGAACACCATCGCCTGCACATTGACCGCCGTGCCCCAGGTTTCGGGATAGTCGTGCAGCATGCGGTAGGTAATGGCGCGCGGCACCATCCAGCTTTTGAACACCGCGCCGACCGCGCCGTGCAACTGATCGAACGGGTCCTGCGGGAAAGCCTCGCCGGCATCCTCTTCGATGATGGCCTTGAACTGCTTGATCAGGTCGCGCCAATCATCGGCGGTCAGATCCGTGTCGAGTTCAACCCCGCGCGTATCCTTGGCGGCGCCGAGCGCGTCTTCGAACAGCTCATGATCGACACCCATGACCACATCGCCATACATCTGGATGAACCGGCGATAGCTGTCGCAGGCAAAGCGCTCATCGCCCGACAAACGTGCCAACGCCTCGACGGTGACGTCGTTGAGGCCGAGATTGAGCACCGTGTCCATCATGCCGGGCATGGAGACACGCGCGCCGGACCGCACGGACAGGAGCAGCGGATTATCGTTCGAGCCGAAGGTCTTGCCGGTGATCGACGCGATCTTGGCGAGCGCGCCATCGATCTGATCCATCAGACCATCGGGATAGGTTCGCTCATTGGCATAAAAATGCGTGCACACCTCGGTGGTGATCGTGAACCCAGGAGGCACCGGCAGGCCAATGCGGCTCATCTCGGCCAGATTGGCGCCCTTGCCGCCGAGCAGGTTGCGCATGGACGCTTCGCCGTCCGCGCTGCCGCCACCGAACGAATAGACCCATGCGTGAGCCGTGTCTGGATGCGCGGTTTCGGTCAAAACGGCAGCAGATGCGGTGGATGCATTCATGATGGTCAACGTCCCTTGGCGGGCAGTGGGTGGGTTAGGTGAGCCTGATCTGTGTGCGGTGCAATATCAGGGCCTAAGCCCTAACGCCACCGGGTCCTTCGGTCCATGGTCCATTGGATGGAACGGTTAAAGTCGAGCCGTTGTGCCCAGAAACCTTGCTGGTCTAGGTCACGCGGTCGATGCAGAACGCCACGGCATCCAGCAGAGCGTCCTTTTGTGGGCTCGCCGGTAGCCCATCGAGCGCGTCGGCTGCCACGGCGCCATAATGCTGTGCCCGGCTGATCGTGTCGGCAAGACCTTGGCGCTGTTTCACCAAAGTGATCCCACGTTCCAGATCGCCATCGTTCTGGTCACCGGCAACGATCACCCGATCCCAAAACGCTTTCTCATCACCTTCCGAGCGGCGGTAGGCGAGGATAACCGGCAGCGTGACTTTGCGCTCACGGAAATCATCGCCAATGTCCTTGCCGAGGTCCTTGGCCGACCCGCCATAGTCGAGCGCGTCGTCAACCAGTTGGAAGGCGAGACCCAGATTCATGCCATAGGAGCGCAGCGCCGCCCTTTCCACCTCGCCCAAACCGGCGACAATCGGCCCAACTTCGCAGGCTGCCGAGAACAGTGCGGCTGTTTTGGCGCGGATGACCTGCAGATAATCGTCTTCGGTGGTGTTGGTGTTCTTGGCGGTCGTGAGCTGAAGCACTTCGCCTTCGGCAATGATTGCCGAGGCTTTGGAAAGCACGTCCAGCGCGTCCATCGAGCCGACTTCCACCATCATCTGGAAGGCCTGGCCGAGCAGAAAGTCGCCGACGAGGACGCTCGCCTGATTGCCCCAGAGCATCCGCGCGGCCGGTTTGCCCCGGCGCATGTCGCTTTCATCGACCACATCATCGTGAAGAAGCGTGGCGGTGTGCATGAACTCAACGGACGCGGCAAGTTTCACATGACCATAGCCCTTGTAGCCGAACATTTCCGCGCAAAGCAGCGTCAATATTGGACGCAGGCGTTTGCCACCGGAATCGATCAGATGCTGCGCGACTTCCGGGATCATCCTCACGTCGGACCCGGTGCGCGACAGGATCATCGTGTTGACGTCCTGCATCGACGGACCGGAAAGCGCCATCACCCGGTCGAGATTGGCCTGCCCACCGGCCGGCCCACCAGCGCTTTTCGATTGATCTTGCTCCAGCGGGACGACAACACCCATCACGCAAACACCTTAAGTTTGGCCATCTGGCCGGAAGAGGAGAGGGGAATCGCGGGTCATCGACCGGCGCACCCCGCAATGAGAGCCCGTGCAAAGCACAGCTCGGCGCGCTTGAACAGTCCGGCAAACGGTCACGCCCCCATCGGCTTTGGCCGACGACCGCCCAGGGACTTGTCTTGGCCATCAAATAGCGTCAGGTGAAAGGGACCAAGGGGACAGCCGATGATCGAACTTTTCCGAACCAACGACATGGTGTTGATTTCCGCCACCGAGGCGGTGCTGAAGGAGTTCGACATCGTCTACTTCATCGCTGACGAGCATATGTCGATCCTGGAAGGCTCGATCGGCGTTCTGCCGCGCCGGGTGATGGTCGATGCCGACAGCAAGGCGCAGGCTGAACGCGTGCTGACCGAAGCAGGCATCATGCCGGTCTGAACGGTGGCAGAATTTCCAACGACAACCGATGCGTTTCTTGGCGGCCAGGTGATGCTGGTGCAGCCGGCAACAGACGCGCATCGCTCCGGCTCGGACGCTGTGTTTCTGGCGGCGACATTGCGCGGCGCCTCTGGTCGCATCTTGGATATGGGTGCTGGCGCTGGCGCCGTCGGACTAATGGCGAGCCATTTGAACCCCGAGGCCGAGATTGCCCTGGCCGAGCGCGACCAGCAGATGCTCGCTTGCTGCGCCAAATCGCTGGAGCGCAATCCAACCCTCGCGGCGCGCATGAAGGTGTTGGAGGTTGATCTTCTGAGCGCTGAACCCAAGCGCATCGCCTGCGGGTTGCAGCGCGCTGCTTTCGACCATGTTCTGTCCAACCCGCCCTATCGCAGGGCGGGACACGTGCGCTCCAACCCGGCCAAAGAGACCGCCCATGTCGTCAGCGACAGCGATCTGGACGGTTGGATGCGCACCGCCGCCAGCGTCTTGAAGCCCGGTGGATCGCTGACTCTGATCTTCGCCGCCGATGGTCTGATGGACGTCTTGGCGGCGTTTAAGGGCCGGTTCGGCGCGGTTTCGGTCCTCGGCCTTCACCCGCGTAGCGGCGTGCCGGCAGAGCGCGTGTTGATCCGCGCCATCAAGGGTCGCAAGACACCGCCACGCCTCCTGCCTGGGCTGGTGGTGCATAACGAGGATGGCAGCTACACTGCTGAGGCGCGTGCGATCCTGGATGGGACGGCGAGCATCGCGCTTAAGGGCGATGCGCCAAATGGCGAAACTCTTGCGCCAGCCGGTTCCTCGCACCATGTGGAACGCAGATAGCAACACAAAGGCTCTTCATGTTCCGCCGTTTCCTTCCTAAAGCCCTGCGTTCGAAAACCCCGCTCGTCCCTGTCCTGCGTCTCACCGGCGTGATCGGGGGAGAAACGGGCCGGTTCTCGCGCGGATTGACGCTGGCATCCGCCGCCGGACCGCTCAAGAAACTCTTCTCCTTTGATGGCCCGGTGGTTGCCATTTCGATCAACTCGCCCGGCGGCTCGCCAGTGCAGTCGCGGCTCATTCATGATCGCATTCGCAAGCTGGCGGCGGAAAAAGAAAAAGAGGTCGTGGTCTTTGTCGAAGATGTCGGTGCCTCCGGCGGTTACATGCTTGCCTGCGCGGGCGATGAAATCCTCTGCGATGAAAGCTCGATCCTTGGCTCCATCGGCGTCATATCCGCTGGCTTCGGTCTCGACCGTGTCATCGAACGCTGGGGAGTAGAGCGCCGCGTCTACACGGCCGGCGAGAAAAAGCTGGCTCTTGATCCGTTCAGCCCGGAAAAAGCTGACGATATCAAGCGGCTGAAGGCCATTCAGAAGGACATTCACGACGGTTTCGTCGGCCTCGTCAAAACCCGACGTGAGGGCCGCATCGATGCGGAAAACACAAGCCTCTTCACCGGCGAGTTTTGGGCTGGCGGCAAGGCAGTGGAGCTGGGCCTGGCCGACCGCGTCGAAAATCTTGACCAAGCCATGAAGGCCCGCTTTGGTGACAAGGTGAAGTTGGTCGGCATTCCGATGCAAAAGCGTGGTCTGTTCGGCCTTTTTCGCAGTCAGGCTCCGGCCTTTGGCGCCAACCCGAGTGTGCTAGCCGACGGTTTGGTGGACGGATTGCTCTCAAGCATCGAAGAGCGCGTTCACTGGCAGCGTTTCGGGCTGTAGGATCATAAGGGAGGGGACAATATGCCAACGCTTTTGGGTGCCGCTGTTATCGCCCTTGGTGGCTTGGTCGTGTTCCGCGTCGCCCGCCGCGAGTGGAAGCGCGTCAATCAGAACCTGGAAGCCCAACGTTCGGCGCCTCGTGAGCGCAAAGCCGCCCAGCGGCTTGAGAAGGACGAAGCCACGGGCACGTACCGCCCCGCTGACGACAGTTAGTGCGACATGAGGCGTCATCCCCGTGACAGGCACAGGACGACGCCTCTATGGTCTCCGTGCTTGACCCGGTAAACCCACCTGCCTACGAGATAGTCAGATTTTTCTGATGTTTTTGCAGGCGGCCTTATGTCCTCCCACAATGATCCCAAACGCTCCTTTCAGGGGCTGATCCTGACCTTGCAGCAGTTCTGGGCCGACCAGGGGTGCGCGATCCTTCAGCCCTACGACATGGAGATGGGTGCCGGCACCTTCCATCCCGCCACCACACTGCGCGCGCTGGGGCCGCTGCCCTGGAAGGCCGCCTATGTGCAGCCTTCGCGTCGCCCGAAGGATGGCCGTTACGGCGAAAACCCCAATCGTCTACAGCATTACTACCAGTATCAGGTGATCCTGAAGCCGAGCCCGCCGGATCTGCAGGATCTGTACCTGCGTTCGCTTGCAGCCATCGGGCTCGACAGCGCGACGCATGACATCCGTTTCGTCGAGGACGACTGGGAAAGCCCGACGCTGGGCGCGTGGGGTCTGGGTTGGGAATGCTGGTGCGACGGCATGGAGGTTTCGCAATTCACCTATTTCCAGCAGGTCTGCGGCCAAGAGTGCAACCCGGTCTCCGGCGAACTGACCTACGGTCTTGAGCGCATCGCCATGTACGTCCAGGGCGTAGAAAACGTCTACGACCTCAACTTCAATGGCCGCGAAGGCGCCGACAAGGTCACCTATGGCGACGTCTTCTTGCAGGCCGAGGAGGAGTATTCCCGCTACAATTTTGAAGTCGCCAACACCGCCGCGCTTTTCAAGCATTTTGAGGAGGCCGAAGCCGAATGCCGCGCCATCCTCGCGGCGGGATCGCCGGACGGTGACGGCGCCAACACCATCGTGCTGCCAGCCTACGATCAGTGCATCAAGGCGAGCCACATTTTCAACCTGCTCGATGCGCGTGGTGTGATCTCCGTTACAGAACGCCAGTCCTACATTCTTAAGGTGCGCGAACTGGCCAAAGCCTGCGGCGCGGCCTGGCTTAACACCCGTGCCGGCGGCGCGCTCACCGCTGATACAGCGCCCGACAAGGCGGCCTAGAGAAGGAACAGCCCCATGGAATGGATCATCTTTGCGCTCATCATCGCGGTCGTCGGCTACGGCATCGTGGTTTACAACGCGCTGGTGAAAAGCCGGCAGATGGTGCGCGAGGGCTGGTCCGGCATATCCGTCCAGCTTCAGCGCCGCTCCGATCTCATCCCCAACCTGTTGGAGACGGTCAAAGGCTATATGGGCCACGAAAAAGAGGTGCTGGAAAATGTCACCGCGTTGCGCGCCCGTGCCCAAGCCGTTGGTGATGAACACCCGGCCGAGCGTGCCGGTGTTGAAAGCCTTCTTGGCGCAGCCCTTGGCCGATTGATGGCGGTGGCCGAAGCCTATCCGGACCTCAAGGCCTCGACCAATTTCAAGGAATTCCAGGACGCGCTGGAAGAAACCGAGGACAAGCTGCAACTGGCGCGGCGCTATTACAATGGCGCGGTGCGCGGCTTCAACACGCAGGTTGAGCAGTTCCCGTCCAACCTGGTGGCCAACCAGTTCCGCTTCCAGCAGGCTGAATATTTCGAGCTGGAAGACCCGGCGGACCGCGCCGCGCCGCAGGTGTCCTTCAGTTAGCCGCAGTGTGATGGCATTGGCAAAGGCAATGGGACACGTATGAGCATGATGCGCTTTCTTGCCTTCCTCCTTTTGGCCGCTGCCTGGGCGATAACGCCCGCTGGATTCGTTGCGCAGGCAGAAGCGCGCGAGGAAATCCTCACCTATGAGACGCTGATCGATGTGGAAATCGACGGCGATTTCATCGTCACCGAACGCATCACCGTGCGCGCCGAGGGTTTCGAGATCAGGCGCGGTATCTTCCGCGATTTTCCCACGGTTCGCCGCCTGCCGTCTGGTCTGGTCGATCGCACCACGTTTGAGGTGATGTCGGTCACCCGCGATGGCGTCGATGAACCCCATCATGAAGAGCCGATCGAAGGCGGGACACGCCTTTTCATCGGTAGCGCGGACGTCTGGATTCCGCCCGCGGTCTACACCTATGAGATCATCTATCGATCACGCCACCAGATGGGGTTCTTCGAGGATTTCGATGAGGTCTATTGGAACGCCACCGGCAATTTCTGGTCGTTTCCCATCGAGCGCGCCGTCGCCACGATCCAACTGCCGCCTGGCGCGGACATCATCAACACGGCAAGTTTCACCGGCCGCTTCGGATCGACCAAGAACAATGCCCGCGCCAGCATTGTCGGCCCGACCACGGTGCGCTTTGAAACCACCAGCACGCTGGCGGCACGCGAAGGGCTGACCGTTGCCGTCTCGTTCCAGAAAGGCCTGATCGAAGAGCCGTCGAGTGGCGCCTTACAGTTCAAAGCCGTGCGCGACAATGCCGGTATTGCGGCGATACTGATCGGCGCGGTTCTGGTGTTCGTCTATATGCTGACAAGCTGGATGAAGGTTGGCCGCGACCCGCAGCGCGGCGTCGTTTTCCCGCGTTTTGAGCCGCCGCGTGGGCTATCGCCGGCGGCGTTGAGCTGGGTCTATTACCGCGGCCATAAAGGCGGCAATGCCGGCAAAAGCTTCATGGCAGCCTTGGTGTCGCTGGGCACGCGCGGCAAACTGTCGATCGACGAGCAGGACAACACCGTCACCGTGCGCCGAACCGACGAACCGGGATCACCATCCGATGGTGAACTGCCACCTGGCGAGCGGGCGCTGATGCGTGGGCTCTTGGGGTCCAACGATGCGCTGACCTTCAACCGCTCCAATGCACGCCGGTTGATGGGCGCCACATCGAGCTTTCGTGCCAGCATCAGCCAGGAATTCGGCGGCAAATACTTCAAGCATAATCCTGGCTACACGATACTCGGCGTGGTCATCGCGGTCATCAGCCTGTTTCTGTTCCTGGTGCTCTTCCCTGGAACCGAAGTCCTGGTTGTCGGCGTGATCTTCCACTTCCTTGGTGGCGCGATTGTGGGTCTTACGCTCACCAAAGCCTATGCGCGCTTCACCGGACGCGCACCACAGATTCATGGCTTTGCTGCTTTTGCCTTTTCGGTGACGGCGCTCGGCGTGATTGCCATCCTAATGTTCGTTTTTCACACATCGCCCGCCAGTGAGTTCGCGTCTGGTTGGGCTTTGCAGCTGACGATGTTGGTCGCCTTCGCCATGGGCGCCACCATTGCCACCTTCGCCATCTTGATGTTCGCGCCGACGCTTGAAGGCCAGAAGTTGATGGAGGAGATCGAGGGTTTCCGCCTCTACCTTTCCGTTGCTGAAGCCGAACGGATGAACATGGTCGACGCCCCTGATTTCTCGCTGGAGCTGTTTGAGCGCTTTCTGCCCTACGCCATTGCGCTGGGCGTCGAAAAACCCTGGTCTGAAGCCTTGGAATCCCACCTTGCCAAAATGGCGCCAGCTGATCGCCCATCCTACCGGCCTGGCTACTATCGCGGGTCCACCTTTAACCCAGGGTCGATCGCTGCTTCAACAACAGCCATCGCGTCCACCATCGGCGCGGCCTACGCATCCTCGATGCCCAAATCGTCCGGATCGTCGGGCGGCGGGGGTGGCTCATCGGGTGGAGGTGGCGGCGGCGGAGGCGGCGGCGGCTGGTAGAAACCGCACAAGGAGATTGGAATGGCCAAGCTGCTTGAACAGGCGCCGGTCCTTTTGGCCAAGGACATCGAGGCTTCGATGGCCTATTGGCGCGAGGCGCTGGGTTTCAAGCTGCGTCCCTATGGTGATCCGAAACCCACCTTTGCCATCGGTCGGCGTGACAGTTGCTTTGTGATGCTTTCCCAGGCGCCGGACGATCACGAAATCGTGCCGCACTGGAAAGTGGTCGACAAAATGTGGAACGCTTACTTTTGGGTCGACGATGCCAAGGCGCTCTATGAGGAATTTGTAGCAAGCGGCGCAAAGATCGATTACACGCTGTGCCAGCAACCCTACAACGTTCTCGAATTCGGCATTCAGGACCTGGATGGCCATGACATCGCGTTTGGCCAAGATCTGGAATAACTCGTTCTGGAATGACCTGAACCGGCCCAGCCCTTAAGCGATCCCCTCATGCCCGACCTGCTACTTGAACTGTTTTCAGAAGAAATCCCCGCGCGCATGCAACAGCGCGCCGCCGAGGATTTGAAGAAAGGCATCACCAACCGCCTGGTCGATGCCGGACTGGTCTATGAAGGCGCCAAAGCCTTCGTCACGCCGCGCCGCCTGGCGCTGCATGTGGCCGGCATTCCCACCCGATCGCCTGACGTAAAAGAAGAACGCAAGGGACCGCGCGTCGGTGCGCCCGACAAAGCCATCGAAGGCTTTGTGCGCGGTGCCGGTCTTGCCTCCATCGACGAGGCAGAGACGGTGGAGGACCCGAAGAAGGGCGCGTTCTACGTCGCCAAAATCGTCAAGCCAGGCCGCGCCGCCGAAGATATTATCTCCGAAGCGGTGAAGGAGGTCGTTGAGACCTTCCCCTGGCCAAAATCGATGCGCTGGGGCTCGGGTTCGTTGCGCTGGGTGCGCCCGCTGCATTCCATCCTCTGCACCTTTGGCCCGGAAACCGAAGACCCTGTTGTGATCCCCGTCGAGGTGGGCGGCATCACAGCAAGCAACACCACTGAAGGCCACCGTTTCCACGCGCCAGACCGTTTTGCTGTGCGCCGTCTCGACGATTACCAGACCAAGCTGGAAACCGCCAAAGTCGTGCTCGACACCGAGCGTCGCAAGGCGATCATCGAGACCGAAGCGAAAAACCTCGCCTTCGCGCAGGGGTTGGAACTGGTTGAAGACCCTGGCTTGCTGGACGAAGTGGCGGGGCTCGTCGAATGGCCCGTGGTCATGATGGGTTCGTTCGATGAAGCGTTCTTGCAGATCCCCGACGCGGTGATCCGCGCCACCATCCGCGCCAACCAAAAATGCTTCGTGCTGCGTGATCCCGCGACGGGTGATCTGGCCAACAAGTTTCTTCTGACGTCCAATATCGTACCCGAAGATGGCGGCGTGGCCGTGGTGGAAGGCAATGAGCGGGTGATTGCCGCGCGCCTCTCCGACGCGCTCTATTTCTGGCAAACCGACCAGGCGAACCTGCCGGACCTGCATGCGCTGGAAGACAGCGCCGAAAAACTCGGCCTTGACCTGTCAAAGCCGCTCGATCAACGCGCCGCGCGTTTGGATGCGTTGAATGTGGTCTTCCATGCCAAGCTCGGCACGCAGGGTGAGCGCATCGCTCGCATCGCCGCCCTGTCGCGCACAATCGCCGAGGCCATCGGCGCAGACTCCGATCTCGCCGAGCGCGGCGCTAAACTCGCGAAAGCCGACCTTCAAACCGAAGTGGTTGGCGAATTCCCTGAGCTTCAGGGCTTCATGGGCGCTCGCTACGCCGTAATTCAGGGCGAACATGCGAGTGTCGTCGCGGCGATTGAGGATCACTACAAACCGCAGGGCCCGTCGGACTCTGTACCGACTGATCTGGTCGCCGTGTCCGTGGCTCTGGCCGACAAGCTCGACACGCTGACCGGCTTTTGGGCCATCGACGAAAAACCCACAGGTTCCAAGGATCCCTATGCACTACGCCGTGCCGCCTTGGGCGTTGTGCGCTTGGTGCGCGAGAACGGGTTGGAGGTTAGCCTCAGCTCCCTCGCTGCGGGTCACCTCAACATCAGCGATGATCAGTGGAATGATCTGGCTGGATTCGTTCGAGACCGCCTCAAAGTTTCTTTGCGCGACGACGGCATCAATCATGATGTCGTCGATGCGTCGGCGTCTGCGGGGCAGGGCGATATCCTGCGTACCGTTCAGGCCGCCGAAGCGCTCTCCAAGCTACTGAAATCCGACGATGGCCAGAACCTTCTCGCTGGTTACCGCCGTGCTGCTAACATCCTTGCAGCGGAAGAGAAAAAGGGCACCACGGTCGCAGACTCTGTCGATGCTTCGCTGTTCGACCACCCTGAAGAAGGCGTGTTGAATGATGCCTTGGCGGCGACAGCAACGACCTCGCATCAGGCCATCGAGAAGGGTGATTTCGAGGCCGCCATGCACGCGCTGGCGACACTGCGCGGTCCGATTGATGCATTCTTCGATGCCGTGCTGGTGAACGCCGAGGATGAAGCTGTCCGCGCCAACCGTCTTGCGCTTCTGGAAGGCGTGCGCCGCGAAATCGGCGCGATCGCCGACCTGTCGAAGATTGAGGGCTAACTAACTCTCCGTCGTCATCCTCGCCCTTGTGGCGGGGATCCATTCCGGCAAACGGTCCGCGCTATAGACATTGCCGAACGGCCTCTGGAATGGATCCCTGTGACAAGCACAGGGATGACATCAGGGGATTACCTACCCCAACTCTACCCGCACGTCCTGAACCTCTTTGAGGAGGTCCGGACGGAAGGCCAGCAGGTGATCCACAAGGTTCACCGGGTCTTTGGCGAGCGGATGCAGGTCGATGGAAATCGTGTTGCCGTCGCGCTTCCAAGCCTTGGCCATAAACATCTTCCAAAACGGCACATCATCGCGTTCGGTGACCACGGTTTCCGGCGCGGCGCGCAGTTCCACGTGCAAAATGTGCAGGCGCAGCGTGCGCAGCGCTTTTTGCTGATGCCGCACACTTTTGATGGCAGCCCAGGGAATGATGCCCAGCCGCTCGAAATAGAGCCCGCGGACGTCGGCGCCGAGGCGCACAACGCCTTTTTCGATCAGCGGATAGAAATAGGCCGAAACGGCAAGCCCGATCGGCACCATGATCAGGAACACCATCTGCCCCTGCACGAAGAAGGCGAGCACGCCGAGCGCCGCCACCACGATGCCGCCATAGGCCATCATGTCGCCGGACCCCGACAGATAGTTGACGCCCAAGGAGCGAGGGGTCGGCGCGCTGGTGCTGAACGGGTCGTCCATGATCTAGAAGATTTCCGTGTCGGTGATCGTTAGGCCAAAGCCTTCCAGGCCAACATAGGTGCGTTTCTGGCTCGACAACAGCCGTATCGACGTCAGGCCAAGATCCCGCAGGATTTGTGCGCCCAGACCAATCTCGCGCCATTGGTTGGCGCGCAAGCTGGCGGTCTGGTGATCATCATCAATGTCTTGCGTCGAGCGGGCATGGCGGGCGCTGGTCGGCGCGACGCCAACCGAGCCCTCGCGCAGATAAACAATCACGCCACGGCCCTCGCGCGACAACCGCTCCATCACCTCGTCCAACCGACTGTGGGCGCCGAAAACATCCTCGCTCACCTGCTCCAGATGGAGGCGAACCGGCACGTTTTCCGCGCCGGCGACATCGCCGTAAACCACCGCCAAATGCTGCATGGCATCGAACGGCACCTCATAGCTGTAGGCGCGTGCTGGTCCATGCCGGGTGTCGATGGCGGCCTCATCGACCCGGTTCACCAGGCGTTCGGATTTCTGCCGCCAGGCGATGAGATGGGCAACGGACAGCGAAATCAGATCATGCTCCTTGGCAAAGTCTGCGACCTGTGGCCCGCGCTTCACCGTGCCATCATCGTTGACGAGTTCGGCGAGCACGCCGACCGGCTCCAGCCCAGCCAGCTTGCAGAGATCAACACACGCCTCGGTATGACCGGAGCGCACCAATACCCCGCCCTCGCGGGCGATCAACGGAAAGACATGGCCGGGGCGCACGAAATCATCGGCGCCGACATTGCCATTGGCGAGCGCGCGCACGGTGTTGGTGCGTTCCTCAGCTGAGATGCCGGTTGTCAGCCCATGTTTGACATCAACCGAGATCGTGAAAGCGGTTGCCAGCGGCGCGTCATTGGCTGACACCATCGGGTCGAGCCGCAGGCGCTTGGCGCTCGCCGGGGGCATCGGCGCGCAGACGATGCCGGATGTATGGCGCACGATGAAGGCCATCGCTTCCGGCGTGCAGTACTCGGCGGCGACGAACAGATCGCCCTCGTTCTCGCGGTCATCATCGTCGGTGACGACCAGCATCGCGCCATGCTTGAAAGCATCGATAGCGGCCTGCACATGGCTCAAATCGCGGTCCAAAATCAGGCTCCTACTTGGCCTCTGTGGCGCAAAAAGTGATCGGCCAGCACCAGCGCCATCATGGCTTCGCCGACCGGCACGGCACGAATGCCAACGCACGGATCGTGGCGGCCTTTGGTCATCACATCGACCTCTTCGCCCTCGCGCGTCACGCTTTGGCGCGGTGTAAGAATAGAAGAGGTTGGTTTCACAGCGAACCGCACCACGACCGGCTCGCCGGACGAAATACCGCCCAGCACGCCGCCAGCCTTGTTGGAGAGGAAAACGGGTTTTCCGTCCTCGCCCATGCGCATCTCGTCGGCGTTTTCCTCGCCGGTGATCGCGGCGGCTTCAAATCCATTGCCGATCTCAACGCCTTTGACGGCGTTGATGCTCATCATCGCGGCGGCTAGGTCGCCATCCAGCTTGCCATAAACAGGCGCGCCAAGCCCGGCAGGCACGTTCTCCGCCACTACTTCGATCACGGCGCCAACCGACGATCCATCCTTGCGGATGCCATCCAAATAGTCCGCCCAGCGCGCGGCCGTTCCGGCATCGGGGCAGAAAAAGGGGTTCTGGCCGACCTGATCCCAGTCCCAGGCCTCGCGGTTCACCTTGTGCGGGCCCATCTGCACCAGCGCGCCACGAATGGTCATGCCGGACACCACCTTGCGGGCGATGGCGCCAGCGGCCACGCGCGCCGCGGTTTCACGGGCCGATGACCGCCCGCCACCGCGATAATCGCGGATGCCGTATTTCGCATCATAGGTGTAATCGGCATGGCCGGGACGGTAGCGCGTCTTGATCTCGCTATAGTCTTTGGAGCGTTGATCGGTGTTTTCGATCATCAGGCCAATCGGCGTACCCGTGGTCTTCTGAACGCCATCCTCATCAACCATCACGCCAGAGAGGATTTTGACTTGGTCGGCCTCGCGGCGCTGGGTGGTGTATTTGCTTTGGCCGGGTTTGCGACGATCCAGATCGCCCTGAATGTCTGCTTCGGTGAGCGGAATCAGCGGCGGACAGCCATCCACCACACACCCGAGCGCCGGGCCGTGGCTTTCACCAAAACTGGTGAAGCGAAACAAATGTCCAAAACTGTTGTGAGACATGAAAGCCCAAATTGCAGTGTCGTGCGCTGGTGCTACACCGGGCCTGAAGGGCCGTCAAACGTAGCGGCCAAGACGATCTGTCTCACCAGAACCGACAATCGGCTTCAACCCATCAAGTTCGCCTAGAACCAGAAACCCTGACCGTCCTGCACCAGGTAGATTTTATCCTGCGGCACATCGAGGCGGGGAATCTCGTCCTTGTCCAGATCGAACAGAAGACCGCGCACCACGCGCGACACCCCGCCGTGCGAGACAGCGATAGTCGGCCGGTCGAGGCTCTCCAGCCAGGGGCGCATGCGCGATGAAAGCATTTCGTAGCTTTCACCGCCTGGCGGCACGAAGCTCCATTTGTTGGCTTCGCGGGTCGTCACAGCCTCGGCGTCGAGGCCTTGCAACTCCTCAAACGTCTTGCCTTCCCAGGCTCCGAACGTGATTTCCTTCAGGCGATCATCGCGGTCAAAACCTGCATCCGGATCAAGATCGAGGCCCTCACGCACCAGACCCATCGTGCGGATGCAACGCCCGAGCGGCGAGGCGACAAAAGTGAAGTCTTCCAGACTGAAAGCTTCATCCTCGAACACGCCCTTTAGCCGACGACCATTGCGGGTCGCCTGCCAGGCACCGGTGTCGTTGATCGGAATATCCTGGCCGCCCTGGAGCCGACCTTCTTTGTTCCAGTCGGTTTGGCCATGGCGAATGAAGATAAGCGGATGGGGAAGGCTGATCACACGAAAGGTCTATCAGTCTTTGACGACAGAAATATCAGGCGCATCGACCGCCTTCATGCCGACCACGTGATAGCCGGAATCCACGTGATGCACTTCGCCCGTCACGCCCCGTGAGAGCGGTGACAGCAGGTATACAGCCGCATCGCCAACTTCGTCGATGGAGACGGTTTTCTTCAGCGGCGAGTTGTACTCGTTCCACTTCAAAATGTAGCGGAAATCGCCGATGCCGGAGGCTGCCAATGTCTTGATCGGGCCGGCAGACAGCGCGTTCACACGAATACCCTGGCCACCCAGATCAACGGCAAGATAGCGTACAGATGCTTCCAGAGCGGCCTTGGCAACGCCCATCACATTGTAATGCGGCATGACGCGTTCGGCGCCATAATAGGTCAGCGTCAAAGCCGAACCGCCATCGCTCATCAGCTTTTCGGCGCGCTGCATCAGCGCGGTGAACGAGTAGACGGAGATGTTCATCGAGCGGTCGAAATTTTCCGCACTTGTATCGACATAGCGCCCTGTCAGTTCATCCTTGTCGGAGAACGCGATCGCGTGAACCAGAAAATCAAGCTTGCCCCATTTGGCTTCAACGGCGGCCATCACCGCATCCATCGAGGCGGGATCAGTCACGTCACAATGGCCAAAAACCTCGCCATCAAGCTCCTGCGCCAGCGGCTCAACGCGTTTCTTCAGCGCATCGCCCTGATAGGTGAAACCGAGTTCCGCGCCGTGCGCACGGCAAGCCTTGGCAATGCCCCAAGCGATGGAGCGGTTGTTGGCAAGGCCGAGAATCAGGCCACGTTTGCCTTCCAGAATGGGACCGGACACGAAGGATAACCCTCTGATTGAAAAGGTGGAAGAATGGGAGCGGATACGCCGATCTGGCGGTGCGGCGGTTCTTACCCTAGGAGTTGGATCAGGAAAAGCCCTGCCGATTGAGCATGGACGTGGCAACCCGGGAGATTGATGAAAATGTTGGCCGATACCGTGAAGGATTTAACGCAGATGCTGGGCGATCAGGCGCTGATCACCGACCCGGATGATCAGGCGCCCTTCCTGCACGAATGGCGTGATCGTTATGTCGGCAAGGCTGCCGCAGTGGTCCAGCCGCGCACGGTCGATGAGGTCTGCCAGGTGCTGCGCTTTGCCCATGAGAACGGTGTCCCGGTTGTGCCGCAAGGTGGCAACACCGGTCTGGTCGGCGGCCAAACACCCGATCAATCCGGCAACGCCATCCTGCTCTCGCTGGCCAAGCTCAACCGGGTGCGCGAGGTCGATCCGGTGGGCGGTGTGATCACAGTCGATGCCGGCGTGGTCCTGCAAACTCTGCAAGAGGAAGCCGACAAGGCTGGTCGCCTTTTTCCCCTGTCGCTCGGCGCTGAAGGCTCCTGCATGATCGGTGGGAATCTGTCGACAAACGCCGGTGGCACAGGGGTTTTGGCCTATGGCAACACGCGTGATCTCGTGCTCGGACTGGAGGTTGCGCTGCCCGATGGACGGCTTTGGAACGGGTTGTCGAAACTGCGCAAAGACAACACCGGCTACGATCTGAAACATCTGTTTATTGGCGCCGAAGGCACGCTTGGTGTGATCACCGGCGCGAGCTTGAAACTCTTTCCCAAGCCCAAGGGCATGCGCACAGCGATGATCGGCGTTGCCTCGCCCCACGAGGCGCTAAAACTGTTCTCCTTGATGCAGGAGGTGGCCGGGCCCTCGCTCACAGCCTTTGAGATCATGCCGCGCATCGCCATCGATTTTCTCACCCGCAACATGGATGGCATGCGCGATCCGCTTGAGGGCGAACACGCTTGGTATGTGCTGGCGGAGATATCGTCCGGTCGTGGCGAGGACGATGCTGAAGCGCTATTGATGCAATCAATGGAAACATCGTTTGAAGACGGATTGGTCGAGGATGCGGTGATCGCCCAGTCTTTGGAGCAGGCGAACATGTTCTGGGCGATGCGCCACGGGCTTTCTGAAGCGCAAAAACCCGAAGGCGGGTCGATCAAGCACGATGTGTCGGTGCCGGTCGCCGCCGTTGCTGATTTCCTCGATGAGGCCATCGCCGCCGTCGTCGAAATGGTGCCCGGATGCCGACCGGTGCCGTTCGGCCATCTGGGCGATGGCAACATTCATTTCAACGTTTCACAGCCCGAGGGCGCTGACCGAGCCGCGTTTCTGGCCAACTATGAGGCGATGAACGAACGGGTGCATGCCATCACCACGGGCTATGGCGGCTCGATTTCCGCTGAGCATGGCATCGGCCAGGCGAAGCGCGATTTGCTGCCTGGCGTTAAAGACCCTGTGGCTTTGGCACTGATGCGCACGCTCAAAGATGCCATCGATCTCAAAGGCATCATGAACCCGGGCAAGGTTCTGGCAAAACCATGACGTGCCACCCCGGACGGCTTAGGCAATCCCGGCTCAAGGCCGGGATGACACGCCCTGGCGACGGCTAAAACAGGCTCATTTGCGGGTCGGGCTTTGGCGGCCGGTCAGTCTCCAAATCGACCTTTTCCAGAAGCTGGGCGCCATCGACGCCGGCGCGGTTCACCACACGATCCACGGGCCAGAGCCGCCAGGCGTCTAGCTGGGCTATGCGCAGCGGCTCTAGCGCCATCTGCGCATCGACGGTTCGGCAGTCGAGCCAACTGGCATAATGCTCTGGCGGCACGACCATCGGCATCCGGTGGTGGATGTCGGCAATGTCGCCGATGGCCTGCTGGGTGAGGATCGCCAGGGTCGAGAGAACCTCGCCATCCTTGCCGGCCCATTCATCGACAATCCCTGCCATGGCAAAAAGACCCTCTTCGCCGTCCGGCCGTGTGCGCTCCACCGCATAGGGTTGTTTGGCCTTGCCCTCACGGCGCCATTCATAAAAGTGCGTCGCTGGCACAAGCACGCGGCGGTGGCGGATGGCGTTCTTGAAGGATGGTTTTTCCAACACCGTTTCAGAGCGTGCATTGATGAGAAGCTGCGCGTTTTCCGGATCCTTGTGCCACGAAGGGATCAGGCCCCAACGGGCATAGTCGGCGCGCACCTCGCCGCTGAACTTGTGGATGTGGAGCACAGGCTGCGTTGGCGCGATGTTGTAGCGCGGCTCATAGGGTCCATCGACAATAATCTTGAAGAGCGCGCCAAGCGCGTTTTTCGACGCCGCCAAAACAAACCGCCCGCACATCGCCTAGTCCCCTTCTGCTCCGCTGCTCAGAGTGGCCTCAGGCGTAGCGACGCACAAGGCCAGCATACAAGGTTCTGGTAACCTATTCCCGCGTAAGTTGTGGGTTCTGGTCGTCACCAAGTATTCGCGTTTGATGCTGTCTCTTTCACCTTTCAGTCCCGATGCATTGGCTGCTGCCAACATCAATCCGTCCAGTTTTCTGGCCACGGACTACCTCAACCATTTCAACGAAGTGGTGATGCTGATGGAAATGGTGCCGGATATGCCCGATATGATCGCTGACGTGGTGGCGTGGGAGCCGCGCGGCTATACCGAGCATTTCGAGCAGTCCGTTTTCGCCGATAGGGCCTTGGCGATCGAGGCCTATCAGGCGGCGCCCGACTGCACCAAAGCGCGGTTCGATGCCGTCATTGCCGATCTCGATAAACAGATCATCGACATTCAGATCATGCTTTCCGGCGTTGATATGGCCGCACCGATGGACCCGGCACTGGCCGATAGGCTGATGCTGACCATCGTCAATGATCTGCGCCCCTCGATCGATCGGGCAAGCGCGATCATCAACGCGACCGACGATCTGGCAAGGGTCGGCCCGGCCACGGACGAAGCGAAGATGCGCGCGCAGGACGCCGTCGACGAGCTTTTCAGCTAGCACGGGTCAAAGAGCAGAATTTTCGGTGCTCGCGGCAAGTTGATCAACGGTGTGTGGAAACCCTCGCACAGGCGCCGCACTATAAGAGCCACCAAAAGGAGGCTCGACCGCCATGTCTTTCCGCAAAGAATCTGCCAAGGTGCGCGCGATGCCTGATCCGCGTGCCGCGCTCGTCAAATCCGCCCTTTTTGTCGCTGGCCTCGCGCTCGCCGCGACAGTTGCAACGCAAGCCTTTGCCAATCCCGACCGTTGGCAACGTGAAGGCTGGGCAACCGACTTCACCCAAACAACCGTCGATCTGGGAGAAATCATGGATGGCGGCCCGCGCCGCGATGGCATTCCGCCGATCGATAATCCAAGCTTCATGCCGGTTTCCGAGGTTGATCATCTCGGCCCGCTCGATCCGGTGATGAGCTTCACGCACAATGGCGAAACCCGCGCCTATCCGTTGCGCGTGATGACATTCCACGAGATCGTCAATGATGAGGTTGGCGGCTTGCCGGTTTCGGTCACCTATTGCCCGTTGTGCAATGCCGCCATCGTCTTCGACCGCAATGTGAACGGTGAGATCCTAGATTTCGGCACAACCGGCAAGCTGCGCCGTTCCGATCTGGTCATGTATGATCGCCAGACCGACAGCTGGTGGCAGCAATTCTCCGGCGAATCGATCACCGGGTCCTACGCCGGTACCGAACTCACCATGCTGCCATCACAATTGATCAGCTGGGAGCGGTTTGCCGAAGCCCACCCGGATGCCGTGGTGCTGGAAGACCCGGCGCAGTTCCGTCGCCCCTATGGCATGAACCCCTATCGCGGTTACGACACGTCGTCCCAGCCCTTCCTCTACAATGGCCCGTTTCCCGATGGCATCGCGCCGCTGCAACGGGTGGTCATGGTGCGTCATGGCGACACCGAGTTCGCCGTGTCCACGGCCAAGCTCGCCGAAGAGGGAAGCTATAGCCAGGACGGCATCGACGTCACGTTTGCTGCCGGCCAGGCCTCGGCCTTGGACGATGAAATCATCGCCGAGGGCCGCGACGTCGGCAACATCACGGTGACCATGGATGGAGAACCCGTCGTCCATGATGTCACGTTCGCTTTCGTCGTTCACGCCTTCGAACCTGATCTTGAGATCGTCCAGTAAGGCGCTTATCTGCGGTGGCAGACCCTTTTCCTCCATCACGGTTGTGCCGCCGCCATGTCGCCCAAGACGCCCCTTGCTCAGCTTCCCCATCGTGCGCTGCTCCTCGTTGAAGGCGAGGACGCGGCGCACTTTTTGGAAGGTTTGATCACCTCCGACCTGCCGCAGGCCGGGGAGGCGCGCGGCTCGGCGCTACTGACGCCACAGGGCAAGCTGCTGTTCTCGTTTTTGGTCAGCCGCTACGAGGACGGTTTCGTGCTGGAATGCGATGCCAGCGAGATCACCGACCTCACAAAACGCCTGACGCTCTACAAGCTGCGGGCCAAGGTGACGCTCACACCCTCGGACCTTCCCATTTACGCCGGTGGATCGGGCGGGCTTGAAGACACGCGCCACCCGGACATGGGTCACCGCCATTATGGCGCTGCAAACGCCTCAGAACCGGTTGAAACCTACCATGCCCTTCGCGCGTCGCTTGGTGTTTTGGAAGGCCCGTCGGAGATACTTGCCAATCAGGACTTTCCGCATGATGTGGCGCTCGACTTCACCAGCGCCGTCTCTTTTGCCAAAGGCTGCTTCGTCGGCCAGGAGGTGGTGAGCCGCGTCAAACATCGCGGCACCGCCCGCCGCCGTCCGGTGCTGGTGAGTGGTGATGGCCTGGAACAGGGCGCGCCGGTCATGGCCGGTGAGCGCGAGGTTGGGACCGTGCGTTTGGTTGCTGGCTCGCAAGGCGTTGCCGTCGTGCGCATCGACCAGTTGAAAGGCGCGCTTACAGTCGGCGGCGCGCCGGTCACTCTTGCCCCGCCGCCCTACGCCACCTACAGCCTTGAGCCTAAGACGGAATCAGAGGCGACGTAGGACCGGCCGTGCCGCGCAAGATATCACGATCTGACCAGCCTGCGCGCGTCTGGCAGCGCATGCTGTCGGGCCGGAGGCTCGACCTGGCCGACCCGTCACCGCTTGATATCGAGATCGAAGACATTGCCCATGGCCTGGCGCGTGTCGCCCGTTGGAACGGGCAGACGATCGGCGATCACGCTTTTTCGGTGGCGCAGCATTGCCTGCTGGTCGTCGACCTTGTCGATGTGCTCTTTGAGCAAGAAACGCCCGCCGATCTGCGCCTCGCCGCACTTCTCCATGACGGACCGGAATATGTGATCGGCGATATGATTTCGCCGTTCAAAGCGCTGCTCGGCGATGGCTATCGCAGCATCGAAGCTCGGCTTGCCGCCGCGATTCATCTGCGCCACCAACTGCCCGCAAGCCTGCCCGTGCCGATGCACAAACTGATCAAGCAGGCCGACAGCGTGTCGGCTTTTCTGGAAGCCTCGCAATTGGCTGGCTTTGCGCTCGACGAGGCTGAAAAACTGTTCGGTAAGCCACCGGGTTCGCTGGCCACCATCACCCTTCAGCCAATGTCGGCCTTGGATGCAGAGACGGCCTTCCTGACCCGCCATGGCGACCTGTTTGCGGCCCATCTGGCCCATTTGGCAGTGCGCCCAAAACCTCCCACGGCGCGCACGTAACGTGATAGGCCTTTCCTCATGACGCTTTACATCTGCTCGCTTGCCGCCATCCACGACGTTGTCGCCCGCACTGGCGCGTCGCACCTCTTGACCGTGATCAGCGGCGGCACGCAGGTCGACCGACCCAAGAGCATCACCGAAGACAATCACCTCTTCCTTGAGTTCAACGACATCACCGCCCCGGCGCAGGGCCTGGTGCCGCCAAGCCCAGCCCATGTGGAAAAAATCCTGGCGTTCGGCCAAAGCTGGGATCGCAAAGCGCCGATGGTGGTGCATTGCTGGGCGGGCGTCAGCCGCTCGACGGCCGCCGGTTACATACTCTCCCACGCCCTGACACCCGACAGCGATCCCTATGATCTTGCCCGCCTTTTGCGCGCCCGCGCGCCTTGGGCAACGCCCAATGGCCGCATGGTGAGCTTTGCCGACGAATTATTGGGCGCCAAAGGCGCGATGAAGGATGCCATCGCCGCCATCGGGCGCGGCGCCATGGCCTATGAGGGCAAGCCGTTCGCGCTTCCGGTTGGTGAAACGGTCGGCCATACCGCTGACGACCATGGCTAGCGTCGCCGATCAGACCATTGGCATTGATCTGACCGCTGCGGTCACCGCTCTGGTCGGTGGGTCGCCGGCAATTCTCACCGTGCCCTCGCGCGACCCAGACACCGATGGCAGCGCTTTGCCATCGGGGCCGTTTGCGCCGCTGCGCCATCGGACGCTGGAACTTGGCCTGCGCGGTTTCGTGGAAGACCAGACCGGATTCCGGCTTGGCTACATCGAGCAACTCTACACCTTTGGCGACCGTGGCCGCCACGCGACTTCACCATCCTCGGCGCCACACGTTATGTCGATCGGCTATCTGGCGCTGACGCGCAACGATGCTGGCGAGAGTGAGGACGCGCCTTGGTCCTGGCAGAGCTGGTACCAGTTCTTTCCCTGGGAGGATTGGCGCGCTGGCCGCCCGGCGATGCTGGACACGGTCATTCTGCCAGCCCTCCATGCTTGGCTCGGCAAGGCGAGTGGCGATGAACCGCCGGGTCGGTCACTCAGCCGCGCGCGTCGTGTGGCGCTGGCCTTTGGCGATGCACCCGGTGAGGGCGGTGAGGGGAATCTCGCCTGGGACGAAGAACGCGTCCTGGAGCGCTACGAACTGCTTTATGAGGCGGGCCTTGCCCAGGAAGCCACTCGCGATGGTCGCGACCAATCCACCGCGCTGGATGTGCAAAGCATCGGCCGACCCATGGCGCTCGACCACCGCCGCATCCTCGCCACCGCCATCGCAAGACTGCGTGGAAAAATGAAATACCGCCCGGTGGTTTTTGAGTTGATGCCGGAAAGCTTCACGCTGACCGGCCTGCAATCGGCGGTCGAGGCGATTGCCGGGCGTCGCCTGCACAAGCAGAATTTCCGCCGCCTGGTTGACAATGCGGGCCTGGTCGAGCCAACCGGCGCCACCACCCAGGCGACCGGTGGCAGACCGGCCGCGCTTTATCGTTTCCGCCGCGACGTCATCGCCGAACGGCCGTCCGCAGGCCTGCGTTTTGGCCAGCCAGTGGTGCGTTAGCTCGCCTCAACCTTCTGTTAAATGCTTGAAAAAGCTTCATTAACCCGTTTACGGTCCGTTTGGCATGCCTTGCAATTGCCACGCGAAAGCCGCAATCGGTAACGGTTTCTCCGACTCGCCTGTGCTACCTGCCAATCAACACCAAGCAACAAAAATGGTGAGTTTGAATGCAGGGGCTAACAGAAATGGGCGGGACAGGGCGTCGCCATGACGCGCTGCCCGCCCACCGTTCCAAGCGGTTTTACAAGCGCTACGCGCAGACACTTCTGGGCGTTGCCGTACCGGCCATGATGGCTGGCATGGTGGCTGGTTGGATGATGTCCGACACCAAGGGTGAGGTCGCACCGATCCATGATCTGGCGCAGCGCGTGGAAATGCTGCGCTATGCGCAGACCAAAACACCCACGATTCTGACGATGGCTGAAGAAGAGGTGCGCACCAGCGCCGTTCACCGGCCAGTGAACGATGTTGCTGAACTGGTGCGCTAAAGCGTTTCCAGGCAGCCCGTTAAAGCGTGGCGACCAACCGCCCGCGCACTTTGCCGTCCATGATCTGCTGTCCGGCATCGAGCAAGTCGTCAAAGCCGATATGTGTGGTCATGGCGTCAAGCTTGGCCATGTCGAGGTCCTTGGCGAGCTGTTCGTAGGCCGCTTTGCGCACTGAGATCGGGGTCATCACCGATTCCACACCAATCAACTGCACGGCGCGCAGAATGAATGGATGCACGAAGGACGGCAGATCACCGCCTTGCGCCAGGCCGCAGGCCGCGACAGCGCCGCCATATTTCACTTGGCTGAGAACGTTGGCGAGGGTCTTCGAACCCACCGCATCGACGGCGCCCGCCCATTTTTCCCGAGCCAGTGGACGCACATCACTGTTGAATTCGTTTCGGTCGACGATTTCCGCCGCACCCAAGCCTTTCAGATAGTCCTCTTCCTCCGGACGCCCGGTGGAGGCGACAACGTGATAGCCGCGCTTGGCAAGGATCGCGATGGCGACGGAACCGACCCCGCCTGCTGATCCGGTCACCAGAACCGGACCGTCGTCCGGCTTAACGCCTGCCTTGTCGAGCGCCATGACGCAGAGCATCGCCGTGTAGCCAGCCGTGCCGATGGCCATGGCCTGTGCGCCCGTTAGCCCGTCCGGGCGATGGATCAGCCAATCGCCGGAGACGCGCGCGTAGTCGGCATAGGCACCCATATGGCCTTCGCCAACACCGAAGCCGTTGAGGATCACCTCATCGCCCACGGCGAAATCATCGCGTTCTGAGGCAATCACCGTGCCGGCCATATCAACGCCTGGGATCATCGGGAACTTGCGCGCGATCGGCCCCTTTGCCGTCATCGCCAAACCGTCTTTGAAGTTCACCGTCGTGTGCGTGACTTTCAACGTCACATCGCCGGGCATCAGATCATCAAGCGTGATCTCGTTGACGACGGCAGGCTTGGCGCGTTTGCCATCGTCGCTGGTGATCCAGATCGCTCGGAACGGCTCGGTCGGTAGGCTCATGGTCGGGCTCCTCACTCAGCAGGCGTCGCCAGCGGGGTGTCCGCCCGCGCCTCTCTGATAGGCCAATGCACGATGGCAGCCAAAATGCCAAGAGCGATCCCGAGGTACCAGACAACATCGTAGGAGCCGGTCGTGTCGTAGAGGCGTCCGCCGAGCCAGACGCCGAGGAACGCGCCAAGCTGATGGTTGAAGAAGACGATACCCATCAAGGTCGCCATGTATTTCGGCCCGAACATGATCGCTACCAGTGCCGAGGTCGGCGGAACGGTGGAAAGCCAGAGCAGGCCCATCGTCGCTGAGAAGACGAGCACGGTCAGCGGTGAGATCGGCAGAATGAGGAAGAGCGCAATAATCGCGGCGCGGGCTAGATAGATCAGCGCCAGAAAAATCGGCTTGGAGTACTTGCCCGCAATCACGCCCGACGCCAGCGAGCCGATGACATTGAACAGGCCGATCAGCGCCAGAGACCAAGCGCCGAGAGTTGGATCCATCCCAAGGTCTTCCAGATAGGCCGGCAGGTGGGCCGTGATGAACGCAACATGGAAGCCGCAAACGAAAAAGCCGATCACCAACAGCACGTAAGAGCGGTGGGCGAACGCCTGGGTAACCGCCTGCGTCAGCGTTTGATCCTTGATGAAATCGGCGGCCGCCGATTGGTCAGAACGGCCCCGCAAGGCAAATGCCAAGACCGGGATGGCGAGCATGATAACGCCGAGCAGGATCAGCGCTTGTTCCCAGCCATAGTCGGCGATGAAGGCCCGGCCCATCGGCGCGAACAGAAACTGCCCCATCGAGCCTGCCGCCGTGCCAATGCCGAACACCATCGGGCGCTTTTCAGGTGGGACGCGGCGCCCAAAGGCGGCAAGCACGATGGAGAAAGAGGCGGCGGCCATGCCAAGCCCGATCATCAGGCCAGCCGATACGTGTAGCCAGGCAGGCGTTGGCGCCCACGCCATCAAAACCAGGCCGCCAGCGTAGATCAGACCGCCCAAGGCGAGCACCCGGCCGGTGCCGTAGCGGTCGGCAACGGCACCGGCAAAAGGCTGACCGATGCCCCAGATCAGGTTCTGAATGGCAAGCGACAGCGCGAAAACCTCGCGGCTCCATCCTTGCGCTTCCGTCATCGGCACCAGAAACAGGCCGAGCACCGAGCGCGGCCCGAAGGACAACAATGAAATCAGACAGCCGCAGACAATGACGAGCCAAAGCGCCGTCATCGGCACGCCCGACGAACCAGGCGGATTGCTGAGAGGTTGAGATCGATTCGCCATGATGGGGTGAGGCTCCACACATTGCCTGGGTCAACCGACCCTTCGATCCCCTAGCTACACCGCTTTGTTGGGCGCAACCAACTCAAATTCCTGAAAGCTCGCATCAGGAATATTGAACCGAAAGGCCCGAAAAGGCGGAGATTTCTTGCGTCAAAATGTCGTTCACAAGCCCGTACCGAACAGTTCGATGCTCGGCCCACCTTGCCAGACAAAGCGAAAATCCCTATACTAAAACTCAACATGAGCAAAAGTCCGTTTGGTCGACTTATGCTCTAAATGAGAAATAGCTCCGATTAAGGCCCTTCCAAGGCCTCGGGGCGTTTGCCTGGAGGAGGCAGATCATGACAGCAGTTCAAGAACGCGAGTTTCGCGTTGAAAGCCCGCGCACCATCACCCGCGTCCCAACGCCCGATTGGCACGATGCTCCGGCGCCTGCGCCCGCGCGCACCTTTGAGCGCTTGCCGATGCCCGACCTCACCTACACGCCCGAAGTCGAGGCTGCTGTCGGCCATCTCTATGAGAAAATGAGCCATGCCATTCCGCGTATCGAATGGCCCGTGCATGCGCCTTACATCAAGGCGATCAACGAGCTTAAAAAACAGCGCGGTGCCGCGATCCTGGCGCACAACTATCAAACGCCGGAAATCTTCCATGGCGTGTCGGACATTGTCGGCGACAGTCTGCAGCTGGCCAAGGAAGCGACCAAAGTGGATGCCGATGTGATCATCCAGTGCGGTGTGCACTTCATGGCTGAGACGTCCAAGCTCTTGAACCCGGAAAAAACGGTGCTCATCCCAGATATGAAGGCTGGCTGTTCCCTTGCCTCCTCGATCACGGGGGCGGATGTGCGCGCACTCAAAGCTGCCTATCCTGGTGTGCCGGTCGTTGCCTATGTGAACACGTCCGCCGATGTGAAGGCCGAGGTCGACATTTGCTGCACCTCGTCAAACGCCGTGCAGGTGGTCGAAAGCCTTGGCACCGAGCGCGTGATCTTCCTGCCGGACCAGTATCTGGCACGTTGGGTCGCGACGCAGACCGAGGTCGACATCATCGCTTGGAAGGGCGCTTGCGAGGTGCATGAACGGTTCACTGGCGCTGAGCTGCGCGACTACAAGGCGTCCGATCCGTCGATCAAAGTGATCGCCCACCCCGAATGTCCGCCTGACGTAATCGCTGAGGCCGATTTCACCGGCTCCACCGCTGGTATCATCGATTGGGTGGTCGAGCGCGGCGAGGGCAAGGTGCTCATGGTCACTGAGTGTTCCATGGCCGACAATGTCGCTGCGGCGGCGCCGGATGTGGAGTTTGTGCGCCCGTGCAATCTTTGCCCGCACATGAAGCGCATCACGCTGCCGAAGATCCTCGACACGCTGCTCACCATGGAAGGCGAGGTTCTGATCGCGCCGGAAATGGCCAAGCGTGCCCGCGCCTCGGTCGAAGCCATGGTGAACCTCAACAATTAAGGCGGGGCAGCCGCAAAGGCTGCCAGAAAAGCCACTAAGGAGGCCATCATGAGCGTTTTGGTCGATGACGTCGTCATTGTCGGCGGCGGGTTGGCGGGGCTCTTCTGTGCCCTCAAGCTGGCGCCGCGGCCGGTTACTATTGTGACGGCCGCGCCCTTGGGCCTTGGCGCCTCATCGGCCTGGGCGCAGGGCGGCATCGCTGCCGCCATTGCCGAAGGCGACACCTGGCAAGCGCATCTGGCTGACACCATTGCCGCCGGTGCCGGGCTGGTCGATGAAAACATGGCCCGGCTTCTGGTCAAGGAAGCCAATGTCCGCATCCAGGATTTGCTGACCTACGGCGTGCCGTTCGACACCGACCTGCAGGGCCGACTGACCTTTGGTCGTGAGGCGGCCCATTCCGCCGACCGCATCGTCCATGTCCAGGGCGACCGCGCCGGCAAGGCGATCATGGCCGCGCTTATCGACACGGTGGCGAAGACGCCATCGATCCGCGTGATCGAAAACCACGTCGTTGAGGCCATTCTTACCGAGGGCCGCCAAGTTGTGGGTCTGCAATCGCGTGGCGATGGCGGTCAGGCCGAAGTGCCGACCACCCTGCACACCCGCGCCGTTGTTCTCACGTCTGGAGGCACCGGCGGGCTTTACGCCGTGACGACCAACCCGGTCGAAGCGCGCGGGCAGGGCTTGGCCATGGCCGCCCGTGCCGGCGCGATCATAGCCGACGCCGAGTTCGTGCAGTTCCACCCAACCGCGCTGGCGGTCGGCAGAGACCCGGCGCCGCTCGCCACCGAGGCTTTGCGCGGCAAGGGCGCGACGCTCCATTACGGCGATGGCTCGCGCCTGATGGAAGGCATTCACGAAGATTTGGAACTGGCACCACGCGACATCGTCGCTCGCGCTATCCACCGCGCCGTGCAGTCCGGCAAAGGCGCGTTTCTCGATTGCCGCGAAGCGATTGGCGCGAAGTTTCCTGAGGCGTTTCCCACCGTCTATGAAAGCGCCATGGAGGCCGGCATCGATCCGGTGACGGAGATGCTGCCGGTCGAACCCGCCGCGCACTACCATATGGGCGGCATTCTCACCGACGCTTACGGACGCACGTCCTTGGATGGCCTGTGGGCAGCGGGCGAAGTGTCCTCCACCGGCGCCCATGGCGCCAACCGTTTGGCGTCGAACTCGCTGCTTGAGGCGGTGGTGTTCTCTGCACGCATTGCTGAAGATATCTTGCGCCTGATGCCGGTGCCGGAGCTGCGCCATGCCGAAGTCGGCGCGAGCACCGGCTCGGTTGTCCTGTCTCATTCCGACGAGGAAGCCATGCGGGCAATCCGTATGGTGATGGGCCAGCATGTGGGCGTAGAACGCAGCGGCGAGGGGCTTCAAGCAGCGCTGGAAACCCTTGGCTCGATAAAAGACAATGCGATCAATCTCTCGGTGCGCAACATGGCGCTCGCCGCCTGGATTGTCACCGCCAGCGCGCTCAAACGCACTGAAAGCCGCGGCGGTCATGCCCGCGCCGACTATCCGGACACTGATCCGGGGCAAGCCAAGCGCTCTTTCTGGACCCTTGCCAATTTGCGCGCAGCGGTTGATGACGTGCCCAAAGCCGCTTAGGCCGCAAGCCGAGATTGAACCATGTCTGCCATCGCCAACAGTCTACCGCGCCCCATCATTGATGAACTGGTGCGCGCCGCACTTCTGGAAGATCTTGGCCGCGCTGGCGATGTGACAAGTCAGGCCTGTTTGCGGCCGGATGCCAAGGCCGAAGCGGTTATCCGCGCGCGTGTGCCCGGAACCCTGGCCGGTCTGCCGTTTGCAGAATCCGCCTTTCGACAGATCGGCGAGGGGCTGCGCTTCGCGCCAAAGACCGGGGATGGCGATCGTCTCCAGCCGGGCGATGAAGTGGCGACCATCGAGGGCCCGGCACTGCTGCTTCTTTCTGCCGAGCGGGTGGGACTGAATTTCCTGACCCATCTGTCTGGTATCGCCACCGCGACACGCACTTTCGCCGATGCCATCGCCCACACCAACGCCAAAGTGACTTGCACACGCAAGACTTTGCCGGGTCTGCGCGCCGCGCAAAAATATGCCGTGCGCGCCGGCGGCGGGTCGAACCACCGTTTCGGGCTCGATGACGCGATCCTCATCAAGGACAACCACATCGCGGTCTGCGGCGGCGTGGTTGAAGCGGTGCAAGCCGCCAAAGCCTATGCCGGGCACTTGATGGCCATTGAGGTCGAGGTGGATACGCTCGACCAGTTCGCGCTGATCTTAGAATTGCTGGACCGTCAACGCCCCGATGTGGTGATGCTGGACAATATGGACCCAGCCACATTGGCCGAGGGCGTGGCGATGAACAACGAGGCATCGGGCAAGCCTGTGACGCTCGAAGCCTCCGGCGGTATCACGCTCGACACCATTGCCAGCGTTGCCGAAAGCGGTGTCGATTACATCTCGTCCGGCTGGCTCACCTCGTCGGCACCATCGCTAGACCTCGGGCTGGATATCGATATCGCCTAACGCCCGTTAGGGCTTGGCGACCGCTTGTGCCGCCTCGGCCACACGCCGTCCGATCCGCCGGAATCGCGTTTTGCGCAAAATCGCACCAAGGCGAGCGGGAACGCGTGTTTCCAGATAGGTGAAGCTTCGGTCGACAGGCCCTGAACGCATGCGCAGCCAGCGGATCATGCGCCGAGCGGTCCGTGACGTGGTGATCAGGATCACCAAGCCGAATGCCATGACCGGGATGCCGAGCGGGATCGGCAGCACGAACATCACCAGGCCTAGGAGCGCGAGCCCCCAGCCGACAATGCGCAGTAGCCAGCCTTTCACGATCTTTGTCACGCTTCGCCTTCCAGCCTCTTCAGTGTCTCTATTTTAATAATGACCAATGGCGTCTTACTGATGGGTTAGAGCGGCTTTTCGAAGGCGAGAACCTTGGAAAAGAAAGCCGTGTCTTCGTGTACGGCCTTCAGGCCCGCACCTTCGAACAATCCGACCAAATCGGTGTCCGCATAGGTCGTGTAATAGGGCTCATGGAAGAGCTGTGGGAAGAGCTCAAGTAGCCCGTCATAGGCCGGCGTGTCGCCCGGTTGCAGGCTGTCAACAAACACGAACAGCCCGCCGGGCTTCAGCACCCGCGCGATCTCTTGGGCCACGGCCAGGCGGATTTTCGGTGGCAGCTCGTGGAAGAGAAACACTGCTGAGGTGAGGTCGAGCGCGCCGTCGGCAAACGGCATCTCTTCGGCCTTGGCGACCATGCCCTGCTGGTGGCGATAGCGCTTGAACCGTTTCAACGCGTGGGACGCATAGGCTTCCGACAGGTCCAGCGCGATCAGCGGCATGCGCGGATAGGCTTGCGCGAGCGCATCGGCAAAATTGCCAGGCCCGGTGGCCAGATCGACAGCCTGAAGTCGGCGTTGATCTTTGCCTTGCATCCGTTGTGCGATCGGCACCAGGCCCATGCGCCGCATAGCCGCCGTCGCCCCGGTGAACAGCACCTCAACCTGCGTGTCATAGAGCCGCGCGGACTCGTCGCTCATCCAGCCATCAGTCTGAAAATGGAAGTTCTGCTGGTAGTAGCGCGGGCGTTTGTCGGCGTGCGGTGCCTCACGCGCTTCCTGGTGACGTTTCTCGGCCCGCCTGCGCGCAACCTCCGGCGCATCGGCGAAGAAGGCGCGGGCATCGCGAATGCGATCCGTCCAGCGTTCGTCCTCGCGCGGCGCTGGATAGAGACCGGCTTCAATGTTGGCCAAGTCCCGCGCCGATAGGGCCGCCACCCCGCGCAACAGCTCCGGTAGGCCGGGCACTTTTGTCTGCGGCGGTTTCACATCGGTTTTGAGGGTGGGATCGCGCTTCACTGCCCGTCTTTGCAGGCGCTGCATGCGATAGGCCTGGCCGGCGTACCACCCGACGCGCGTACCTTGGCGGGCGACATAGCGCGCGCGTGTCGCCAGCTTTGACAGGCTCAATGGGGTCGTCTCAGCCATCATCTCTCCCAACAGGTGAAAGAAAAATGGCGCCGATGGCAGCCCCCGACAAGGGCCGGCCATCGGTGTTTATGGTCGCAGGCCTGCCAGGCACGCCGGGTCTAGCTGCCGAGGCGTGCCAACCGCTCCAGCTTGGGCAACGCCGTTTCCGGGCTTTCCTGATAGGCGATGGTGCCAACCAGCTGATTGTCCTCGTTCATCAGAAAAATCGAGGCGGTGTGATCCATGGTGTAGTCGCCATCATCAAGCTCAACGCGGCGGGCATAGACGCGGTAGTTGGCGACCGCCTCGTCCACCGCTTCCGGCGTGCCGGTCAGGCCGACAATCTGGTCGGAGAAAGCCGCCACATACTGTTCTAAGAACTCCGGCGTATCGCGCTCCGGATCGACGCTCACCATCAACACATGGATGTCATCGGCAAGCGGGCCGAGCTGATCGAGATAGGTTGAAAGCTCAAACAAGGTCGTTGGGCAGACGTCCGGGCAATAGGTGAAGCCAAAGAAGATCGCTTTGGGTTTGTCGGCAAAGTCGGCCTCAGTGACCGTTGCGCCGGTGTCGGAGCGCACCAGGGTGAAGGGGCCCCCTACGCTATCGACGCCTTCAAAAAGCGCGGCCTGGTCCGGCGCTTGGCCGCGCAGATAGGTCAGCGTCAGAAACGCCCCCATGCCCAGCACGACAAGGCCGACCAATCCCCAAAGGACAAAGCGGAAGGCGCGCATCAGTTGGTGCTCCCATGTGTGCCGTGGCCGCCATGGTTCATTTCCATGGCGCGTTCGATCACCGGCAAGGTGAGGTCCTGGCTCGCGCCGCTTTCAAAGGTCAGGGTGACCGCCACGGTTTCACCGGCGACAAAGGGACCGGTGAGGCCAATGAACATCACGTGCAGGCCGCCGGGGGCAAGCTCAACCATCTCGCCTGCGGGCAGGGCGATGCCGTCCTCCAGCTCGCGCATGCGCATCACATCGCCGTCCATGGTCATGGTGTGGAGTTCCACGCGTTCGGCAGCCGGTGAGAAAGCCGCCACCAGCCGGTCATCGCTGTCGCCCATGTTCATGATGGTCAAAAACCCGCCGGCATTGCGGGCGTTGGGCGGTGTTTCGATGACGCGCAAGTTGGAGAGCTCAAGATCGCCGACCATCGTCATGTCATCGCCATGATCATGGCCGTGGCCGCCATCATGCGCCAACGCGATCGAGGAGGAGAGGGCAAGCGCCAGCGCGCCTGCGGTCAGGAATGCAAATTTGGTCATATCAAGTGTCCTTCACAAAGACGAAAAATGAGAAATCGTTCAGCTGTGAAGGGTGGCAGGGGGCGCGCGTGCTGGCGGCGGACCGGTCGGCCCATTGTCAATGAGCAAGCGCGCGTGCGGGATGAAAGTCAGCGCCGCCGACGATAGCAGCGGCGCGACCACCAGCGGAGATGATGGCGGCAACAGCGCCAGACCAACCGTCAGCGTGCAGGGGCAAAAGCTGGCGCCGCTGACCATGTCTTTGGGATCGTCATCGGCTTCCGGCGGGCCGGACAGGCAAAGCGAGAAGCCGCTCTCTATCGCCAGCGCCGGAGAGGCGGTGAACACAAACCCAACCATCTGCTGACCCAGCAAGGCACAGAGCGCCAGTGTCGCCAAAGGCGCGCGCAGGTGGAGAAAGGTTTGAAGTGGGCGCATAGGACGTCTTTTAGGCCAAAGCCTCAGTGTTGCAAGCGAGCGCGATGCCGCAGTTAGCCCGTTTGGCCCTCTTCATCACTCTGCTCTGGCTCAAAAACAACCGGCTCGGGCTCAAACAAGTCGATGTCCTGATCGCCCAATTCTGAATCCACCAGAACCGCGCCCACCGGAGCCGTGGCGTAGAGGGTGAAGTCTTCTTTCTCCTCCTCGGCAATCGCGCCGCGCCGGGCGATACGAAACCCGAGAAATAGGACCATCAAGGCTTGAACCAGTGCGGCGTAGGCAAAAAGCCCCGCACCGCCCAATTGATTGACGGCAAGAGAGGCCGCCAGCGGCCCGATGGTTGAGCCCATGGCAAACGCCAGAAGTAGACCCGAGGCGATAGTGACATGTTGATCGGCTTCGGCGTGGTCGAATGTGTGGGCCACGGCCAGCGCATAGGTCGGGAAGACGACGGCGCCGAACAGAAATCCGGCGAGCAGGATCAAGCCCGGCTGATCGGGGCTGAACAGGCTCACCGTCACGCACACAAGCACCGCGAAGATGTTCAACACAACCATGACGAAACGGCGGTCAATGTTATCGGAGGCGCGCCCGATCGGCCATTGGAAGAGGGCCGCCCCCATGATTGCGACCGTCAGGAAGAGCGCGGCGCCGTCGCTATCCATGCCCGACCGCGTGGCAAAAATCCCACCGAAGGCCCAAAAACTCCCCGTTGTCAGGCCAACCCCGATGATGCTGATCAGACCCACGGGCGAGGTTTCGTAGACTTTGCGGATGTTAAGCCTGACGTCATAAAGCGGCGCGGGCTGCGTTGCCTTGCTCAACGCCAAGGGCAGGGCGGCAAAGGAGATCAACACCGAGGCGATGGTGAACAGCGCAAAACTGTCCAGTGGATAGGTGGTCAGAAGCATCTGACCGGCGGCGATCATCGCGAAATTGACCATGACGTAGAACGACATCACCGTGCCGCGATTGGCGTTGTCGGTGCGCTCGTTGAGCCAGCTTTCCAGGATGATGTAGAGCGCGGCCATCGCAAAGCCCGTGATCATCCGCAGGAGCACCCAGAAGGCAGGCTCAATCGCCAGTGGGTGCAGCAGGATCGTGCCGGACATCAGCCCGACGAACGCGGCAAATACGCGGATGTGCCCGGCGCGGGCGACAAGCGCCGGGGCGAACCAACAGCCGAGCGCAAACCCCAGGAAGAAGCCCGAACCCAGGCCGCCAACCCAAAAGGCGCCAAACGCTTCGGCCTCGCCGCGCAGCGGTATCAGCGCATTCTGCAACGAATAGCCTGACACCAACAATGCCGTGGAGATGAGCAAAGCTGTGAAGGGAGCGAGTGCGCCCATGGGTTCGCCTAATGTGCGGGGTCTAGCCCCGCAGCCGGCTAGGCTCTTACTGGGGCAACATATTCCTCGCGCCCTAGCAGCTTAAAGACGCTGCGCACAATACCGTCCGCATCAAGGCCTGCCTCGGCGACCATTTTCGCCGGGCTGTCCTGATCGATATAGCGGTCAGGAAGCGTCAGCGTGGCCAGTTTCAGGCGGCCATCAAGCAGCGCCGCATCGTTGAGCGTGTGCAGCACAAACGAGCCGAAGCCGCCCATCGCGCCTTCTTCAACCGTGATCAGAACCTCGTGCTCGCGTGCAAGACGGGTCACCAAATCGACGTCCAGAGGTTTGGCGAAGCGCGCATCGGCAACCGTTGTCGAAAGCCCTTCGGTCTCGAGCGTATCCGCGGCCACCAGCGCATCTTTCAGGCGGGAGCCGAGCGACAGAATAGCGACCGTTGACCCTTCGCGCACGATCCGGCCCTTGCCGATCTCGAGGATGGAACCGCGGTCCGGCAGATCAACGCCAACCCCTTCGCCGCGCGGATAGCGGAACGCAATCGGGCCTTCATCATAGGCCGCAGCGGTGCGCACCATGTGGACCAGCTCGGCTTCATCGCCGGCGGCCATGATGGTGAAGCCCGGCAGGCAGCCGAGATAGGCGATATCGAACGATCCGGCATGGGTTGGCCCGTCGGCGCCGACCAGTCCTGCACGGTCGATGGGAAAGCGCACCGGCAGTCCCTGGATCGAGACGTCGTGCACCACCTGGTCGTAGCCGCGCTGTAGGAATGTCGAATAGATCGCGCAGAACGGCTTCATGCCATCGCTGGCAAGACCGGCCGCGAACGTGACCGCATGTTGCTCGGCGATGCCAACATCGAAAGTTCGCGTCGGAAACGCCTGGCCAAACATATCGATCCCGGTGCCGCCCGGCATGGCCGCCGTGATGCCGACAACCCGGTCATCCTCTTCGGCCTCGCGGATCAGTGATTGCCCGAAGACGCGGGTGTATGCGGGGGCATTGGGCTTGGATTTCGCCTGCTCGCCGGTGATGACGTTGAACTTCGAAACGCCGTGATATTTGTCCGAGGAGGCTTCTGCCGGGCCGTAACCCTTGCCCTTTTGCGTGCGCACATGGACCAGGATCGGCCCCTGTTCGCTGTCGCGGACATTTTCAAGCACCGGCATCAGGTGATGGATGTTGTGACCGTCGATCGGCCCGACATAGTAAAAACCGAGCTCTTCAAACATCGTTCCGCCGGTGAAGAACGAACGGGTGAACTCTTCAGCCTGGGCGGCTTTCTTGTGCCAATAGGGTGGCAGTTTTTTCGCCACCCGCTTCAGCCCTTCGCGCACGGACCGATAGAAATTGCCGGAGACCAGCCGCGCCAGATAAGCGCTCATCGCGCCCGTCGGCGGGGCAATCGACATGTCATTGTCGTTGAGGATGACGATCAGACGAGCGTCCATCGCACCGGCATTGTTCATCGCCTCATAGGCCATGCCGGCCGACATGGATCCGTCGCCAATCACCGACACCACATTGTTGGTGCGCCCGGAAAGATCGCGCGCCACCGCCATGCCAAGACCAGCGGAAATGGACGTCGAGGAGTGCGCGGCGCCGAACGGATCGTAGGGGCTTTCGGCGCGTTTGGTGAAGCCTGACAACCCGCCACCCTGGCGAATGGTACGGATGCGATCGCGCCGTCCGGTCAGAATTTTATGCGGGTAGCATTGGTGCCCGACATCCCAGATGAGCTTGTCATCGGGTGTATCGAACACCGCGTGCAGAGCAACCGTCAGCTCAACCACGCCTAGCCCAGCGCCAAGATGGCCGCCTGTCACGGAGACGGCTGAGATCATTTCTGCGCGCACTTCTTCGGCGATTTGGGCCAGCTCGTCATGTGACAAACCTTTCAAATCACTGGGATTTTCAATTGCATCGAGAAGCGGCGTGTCGGGGCGTTCAATGATTTCCATGGTGTCACACTAGCGCATCAATTGGGTCAGAAGTACGCGCCATCGTGACGCGTAGGGCAGAACGGTATCGTCCACCCTACGCCGACTTTGACTGTAAAGAAAGTCTGACACTCAAAGTGTCCAATAAATTTGACTTTCGTCTAAGTGAGGCAACCTACTTGTCTGGCAGCGGGATAAACTCTTCCTCATCGCCTGGCACGATGTCGAAGCGCTTTTCTTTCCAGTCCGCCTTGGCTTGTTCAATACGTTCTTTGGACGAGGAGACGAAGTTCCACCAGATATAGCGTTTTGAATCCATCGGTTCGCCGCCAAGAATGATGAACCGCGCGTCTTCGGTTGCCTTGATGGTGATCGTATCGCCGGGCTTGAACACCAAAAGCTGGCCGGGGCCGAACGTGTCGCCAGCGATATCAACCGTGCCTTTCACCGTGTAGATGCCGCGTTCATCGAACGTTGGATCAAGCGGGATCGACGCACCCGGCGCTAGAACGGCATCTGCGTAGAGCGTCGGCCAGGCCGTTTGTGTCGGTGCTTTGACACCCATCACCTCACCGGCGATCACCCGCACGCTCACCCCGTGATCGTTGAGCATCGGCAATTCGTCAGCGCCATAATGGATGAAGGCAGGCGCGCTTTCTTCATGGCTTTCCGGCAGCGCCACCCAGCTTTGAATGCCGAAGAGCTTCGGCCCGAGCGCCTTGGCGGCTTCCGACGTCCGTTCAGAATGCACGATCCCCTTGCCAGCGGACATCAGATTGAGCTCGCCAGGTTTGATCGACAGCTCGGTGCCCAGCGAATCGCGGTGCATCACTTCACCTTCAAACAGGTAGGTGACCGTCGCCAGACCGATATGCGGGTGAGGGCGCACGTCGATACCGCCGCCGACGAGAAACTCCGCCGGGCCCATCTGGTCAAAGAAGATGAACGGGCCAACCATCTGGCGTTTGCCTGATGGTAGCGCGCGGCGCACCTCAAACCCGCCAAGGTCGCGGGCGCGCGGTACGATCAAGGTTTCGATCGCGTCACAGGACTTCGGATCACCGAGGGTCGGATCCATATTGGGTTGCCAGCTCATTGGCCTGGACCTTTCGTGAAGGAGAACGTTGGCAGAAAGGTAGGGCTGGCACAGGCCGCTGTCGATGCGCTGGCGGCACGACACACTGTCAAAGTTTTTGTGACATTGGACGGCAGATCGTTCGTGATTCAGCCTAGAGCAGAAGCAGTCCCACCATCAGGCAGCCGAGCCCGAGATAGCCTGGCAGGGCATCGGCGGGCGACAGGCGTCGTTGCAGCAAGGATTGCTTTGGATTGCGCGGATCGATGCGCACGCTCACCTGCGAGCGAAGCGGAAAGCGCTGCAAAAAGGCGTTGGCGTCGGCTTCGGTGGCAAAGAACGGGTCACGCGTCGCCGAAAACCGCTCGCCCACATAGGTCTGCTCGTCCACCTCATAGGCATAGCGAATGATGGCCCGGAAACCCTCCACCTGCTTCCAAGGGCGCAGCGGGTCGGTGGATTGCATGGCCGCCACATCAACGCCGCGCACCGTGCCGCGCACCGACGACCAGTTGGCGCTAGCCAGCCAATCGCGGATCAGAAAGAACCAGCCGGCCAGAATGACCACCCCGCAAAACAGCGCGAACGGTCCAAGCAAGGGTCAGCGTCCCGTCATGGGTTAGGAATCAAGCGGCTCTGTGCCTGCCGGCTCGCCGGTTGAGGACAGGCGGATTTTTTCCACCCGTTCTTCGGCGGCTTTCAGCAGGGCTTCGCAGCGGCCTTTCAGGGCTTCGCCACGCTCGTAGATCGCAATGGAATCCTCCAGCGCCACCTCGCCGCGCTCCAGCCGATCGACGATGCGCTCAAGCTCCGCCATCGCGGTCTCAAAGGTCAGGCTGTCGACGGAGTTTTCGTCCGATTCGCTCATGATGCGCTCCTGTTACTGCCCAAAAGCGTGGCGGGATCGGGCGCGCTAGGTCAAGAGCAACCGGTGGTGAAGGCCAAATTAGGCCTGCATAAGCGTCGATACGTGCGCCGCGACCGACCGTGACAAGCCTTGAAGATCGTAGCCGCCTTCGAGCAGGGAAACCACGCGCCCGCCGGCTGTCGCTTCGGCAAGCTTCATCAGTTTTTCCGTCACCCAAACAAAGTCCGGCTCGTGTAGATGGATGTTGGCCAGCGGATCGCGTGAATGCATATCAAAGCCGGCGGAGATGATCACCAGGTCGGGCTTGAACGCGTGCAAACGCGGCAACAGCACTTCTACGAACGCCTCGTTGAACTGCTCAGCGCCATCGCCGGAGGCCAGCGGCGCGTTGACGATCGTGTCGTGCTCACCGGTCTCGATCACCGCGCCTGTCCCCGGATAAAGCGGTGCCTGATGGGTCGAGGCGTACATAATCGACGGGTCGTTCCAGAGAATATCCTGCGTGCCATTGCCGTGATGAACATCGAAATCGATGATCGCCACGCGCTCTGCGCCATGCTCGGCCTTGGCGTGCCGCGCGGCGATGGCAGCATTGTTGAAAAAACAAAACCCCATCGATTGGGCATATTCGGCATGGTGTCCGGGTGGACGCGAGGCGGAGAACGCGTTTTTGACCTTGCGCGTCATCACTTCATCGACGGCCTGACAGGCGGCGCCAACGGCGCGCATGGCCGCTTCCCATGTTCCCGGCGACACGGTTGTGTCGGCGTCGATCCGAACCAAACCTTCATCGGGGCAGGCATCGCGGATATCGGTGGCGTAGTTGAGCGGATGCGCCAGCGCGACCTGATCGAGCGTGCCCCAGGGTGCGACGTCACGGTCCAGGCACATGAACGCCTCGGCCTCCAACGCCCTGTCGATGGCGCGAATGCGGTCCGGTCGTTCCGGGTGCCCGGTCGGTGTCGCATGGTCCAGATAGGACGGGTGCGACAGGTAGAGCGTCTGGTGCATGCAGGTCCCCCGGACTTGGTCGTTGGCCGCCGCTTGTTATTCTTGCAGGTGAGGGCGGCCCGGTGCGCATCTTATGCGCGTAACGACAGTGTCATAGCCGCCTTGGCGGGATCAACCTTTGCCAAGGATCAAGGGTGCGCGGCCACGGTGTTCTTGGCGAACCAAAGCCCAGAAAACGCTGAACGAGTATTTTCATGCAAATTTGCGTGTCGGCTTAGCAAGTAAAAAGCGGGATAAACCGGTTTTGCGCATTCGACTTTATTTAACTTAGATTATGGACGGGTTGATCGCGAACCCATAGGGTCTTGTCGGTTTCCCAGCTTAGCGGCCTTGTACCAAGTCCATGAAAAATTCTCCGTCCTCGCGCCCCGAGGAGCAAGCGGTCGACATCACCAATTGCGACCGTGAGCCGATCCATTTGTCGGGCGCCGTCCAGGCTTTCGGCTACCTTTTGGCGGTGTCCGCGGATTGGATCATTGCGCGTGCTTCCGCGAACATCGGAGAGGTCTGCGATAAGTCGGCCGACGCGCTTCTGGGATTGCAGGCCTCCGAAGTTCTGACGGACGGGGCGATCCACGATCTTCGCAACCGCCTGCAATGGCTCCAGATCGCTGGTATCAACGAACGCCTGTTTGCGCTTGATCTTTTTGGCGATGATCGCCGTTTCGACGTGGCGGTCCATCTCTCCGATGATCTGATCGTCATTGAGTTCGAGCCGACCCAAGACGACACGGCGCTCGATGCGGTGCCGATGGTCCGCTCGATGATGGCCAAGCTCGCCCAACAAGAGCGAATGGACCGGTTCTTCACACAGGCGGCGCGCCAGGTGCGCTTCGTCACTGAGTTCGATCGCGTCATGGTCTATCGGTTTTTGCCCGACGATAGCGGCGAGGTGATCGCCGATGCGTGCGGTGCAGGCGTGGAAAGCTTTCTCGGCCTTCGATATCCGGCCTCGGACATTCCCAAACAAGCACGCGCGCTCTATCTGCGCAACCCGTTGCGGATCATTGCCGATGTTGACGGTGCGACCGCGCCAATCGTGCCCGACATCTCGCCAGAAGGCGAACCGCTCGATCTATCCATGAGCACGCTGCGGGCTGTATCACCCATCCACCTGGAATATCTGCGCAACATGGGTGTGGCCGCCTCCATGTCGATTTCCATCATCGTCGATGGCGAGCTTTGGGGCCTGTTCGCCTGCCACAATTTCAGTCCAAAAGTGGTTGGCTTTGAGCGGCGGACCATCGCGGAATTGTTCGGCCAGATGTTCTCGCTGGAACTGGCCAACCGCGAGCGCCGCGAACGCTCACACATCGAACGCGATGGCCGCGCCGTCCACGACAGGCTGATGGCGACAATCTCCGTGCAGGGGTCAGTGTTTGAAAACCTTGAGTCGCTGATTGACAGTTTTCAGGATGTCATCGCAGCCGATGGTGCGTCGATTTGGGTGGACGGCGCGTTTGCCGCCACCGGCCGCGGGCTGACTCAGGAGGACATGCAGGGCCTGGTTCGATTCCTCAACCAGACCGGCGCGAGCCGAATTTACGCCACCGACAATTTGGCAGCCCACCACGAACCGGCCAGCGATTACGTTGATCGTGTTGCAGGTATTCTTGCCATCCCGGTTTCGCGCAAACCGCGCGACTATCTCGTTCTGACCCGTGGTGAGGTGGCGCGCTCGGTGACCTGGGCCGGTAACCCGGACAAACCAGTTGAGCTGGGGCCGAATGGTGTCCGGCTCACGCCACGCAAGAGCTTTGATGCCTGGCGCGAAATGGTGCGCGGCAAATCACAGCCTTGGTCCCCCACGGAGTTGGAGCTGGCTGAGTCGCTGCGCACCACACTGCTCGAGGTCATTCTTCGTTCCGTCGATGAAAGCAACAAGGTGCGTGAGCAGGCGCAAGCCACGCAGGACCTTCTGATCGCCGAGCTCAACCACCGGGTCCGCAACATACTGACCTTGGTGCGCGGCATCGTCGCGCAGACGGGCGACGGCAGCTCCACGGTAGCGGAATTCGCCTCCGAAGTTGGCGGTCGTATCCAGGCACTGGCCCGAGCCCATGATCAACTCACGAACGACCAATGGTCGCCGACCAGCTTGAAAGCCATGCTGGAGAACGAGGTCGAGGCCTACCTTGGCGACAAAGCCAAACGGGTGCGCTTCGATGGCCCGCGGGTGCTTCTCGATCCGCAGTCGTTCACCACCATGGCGCTCGTTTTCCATGAGATGGTGACCAACTCGGCCAAATATGGCGCGCTGTCGGACAGTCGCGGCCAAATCAATATCGATTGGCAGATCGATGACACCGGCTCGTTGGTCGTCGATTGGAGCGAAAAAGGCGGCCCGCCGGTCAAGGCACCGAGCCGGCGCGGCTTCGGTTCGACCATTATCGAACGGTCCATTCCGTTCGAACTGCAAGGCGAGGCAACCATCGATTATGCCGTCACGGGCGTACGCGCCAACTTTCTGGTGCCCGGCCGTTTTGTCACCGAGGACACCTCACCGGTGGCACCACGCAAGCAAGACATGGTCGAGACCACGGTCGATGCAACGACGTTCGAGGGGCATGTCTTGCTCGTCGAAGACAATGTGGTCATCGCCATGGACGCGGAAGATACGCTGCTCGGTCTTGGATTTGATCAGGTAACCGTCGCGAGCACAGTCGACGCGGCACTGACCTCGCTGGACAAGGCTCCGCCTCGGGTGGCGCTACTGGACATCAATCTTGGTGATGAAACCAGCATACCAGTCGCCGAAGCCTTGGAGGCGCGGTCGATCCCGTTCGTCTTTGCCAGCGGCTATGGGGATTCAGCTGATATGCCCAATGCGTTGCGCGAAAAACTGGTCCTCACCAAACCCTACACCGACGCCGGCTTGCGCGCGGTCCTCGCCCAAACGCTACCCGCGTAACGGGAAGCTACCGCACCGTGTAACGACCGTCGGTGCGCCAACGCTTCATCAGCGCGGCGAGCGCCTCGTCGCCTTCTTCGGGCAGCTTGATCAGCACTTTGATCAAGAGGTCGCCGCGTTTGCCGCCTTTGGTCGGCAGGCCACGTTCCTTCAGCCGCATGGTCCGTCCTGATTGCGCGTTTTCTGGCAGGGTGAGTGCCACCTTGCCATCGAGTGTTTCGACGCTGATGCGCGCGCCAAGAACCGCCTCATCCAGCGTTACCGGCAGCTCCATCAACAACGTGCTGCCATCGGTTTTGAAGCTCGGATGCGAAGCGTACTTCACCGTCACCAGAGCATCACCTAGCTTGCCGCCGGTCGCCGAGGCTTTGCCTTTGCCCTTAAGGCGGATCGTCTGACCGTCTTCAACGCCTTCAGGCAGGGCGATCTTCACCGCGCCTTGTCCGGGCAGCGAAACCTGAACCTTGTCGCCAGCCAACACCTCTTCCAGGGTCACGCGGGCGGTCGCTTTGATATCGTCGCCCTTGGCCGGGCGTGGCTGCCGCCGGGCCTGACCACCCATGCCAGCGCCACCCATTCCGGGTCCGCCCATACCGGCACCACCCATACGCGGGTCGGCACCCATTCCGGCGCCGCCCATGCCGCCCATGTCCGGGCCACCGCCGCCAAACATGGATTTCAAAATGTCTTCCGCTGAACCGCCGCCGGAGGAGAATCCAGCGCTGCGATAGTTGGGGCCGCGGCCCTGCGTGAAGGTCGCAAAAAGGTCTTCAAACGCCGGGTTGGCTCCGCCTTGGGCACGTGACCGCCCGCCACCACCGAACGGGTTAAAGCCAGCCATAGTCGGATTGCCTTCGGCATCGATTTCGCCGCGATCGAACGCTCGGCGTTTTTCATCGTCACCGACGATATCATAGGCCGACGAAACCTCGGCAAAGCGCTCTTTGGCCTTGGGGTCATCGGGGTTTTGATCGGGATGGTACTTCTTGGCGAGCTTGCGGTACGCGGACTTGATCGCCGCGCTGTCCGCGCCTTTGGTCACACCAAGAACGGAATACGGGTCACGCATGAATCACCAAACTCGGACATACCGGTTGCGGGGGGAGAAACGAATTCTGCCGGTATGTAAGTGTGCAGGGCGCCGATTACCAGCACCGATAGGTTTTTATGCCTAAAAGCCAGCCTTAAAGAACTTGACCGGCGCGTGGGGTCACGAACACCCACGACCCGTTCTGCATGCAGGCGTCGGCAAGCAAGATCGTGTCCTTGCCATTGTCGGTGATTTCCACGCTGACGACGCGGCAGGCGCCTTGGCTCGATGAACTTAGCTGACGGAACGGTGTCATCAGGCCAGATCGGCCAGTCGCCTCGTGCGACCAGGAAAAGGTGCCTGCATCCTCGTCCGTAGAGAGAACATGGGTGAGTGCGCGGCCCATCGCATTAAGATCGGCCTGCGTCAGCGTCACCCGCGGCTCGCTTTCGCTCGGCAGGCTGGCGATAAGATCATCGGCCGGGCGCTCAGACGGCTCGCTTGGCGCTGCCGGCGCAACGGGCGCAACGGCGGAAAGCTCCGGCGGCATCGGCGCATCGACGGAGGGTTCAGAGTCAGTATCGGTCGTGTCGATGGATGCGGTGTGCAAAGGCTCAGGTTTGGCACCGAACACGTTGCCAAACGGCACGGACACGCTCGCACAACCGCTCAGGGCAAGCGCTAAACCGCCCACTGCAACAAGCCGTAAAGGTGCTGCGCTCACACGCATATTGATTTGGTTCACCATGACCGGGCGCCCCCTATTACGCACACACTGGGCGGGCCTTGCATCAAGACATGCGACGATAGCTCCCCGTCGCGCATGTCCCATCTCGCTGGACAATGCCGCACGAACAGGCGACATCAGCCATGGTCTAGTGTTCCACCAAAGCCTGTGGGAAGTGTTAATGAGCACCGAATTCCTGAACGCGCCTGATCCCTACGCTGTTTTTGACGCCTGGCTGGCCGATGCCAGCGCGTCCGAACCCAACGATCCCAATTCCGCGACGCTCGCCACGGTCGATGCCGAAGGGCTGCCCAATGCGCGGATCGTTTTGGTCAAGGCGGTGGCGCAAGCGGGGTTTGTTTTCTACACAAATCTAACCAGCACCAAAGGGGAAGAGCTTCTTGGCGCCAAAAAGGCGGCATTGTGTTTTCATTGGAAAACCCTGCGGCGCCAGGTCCGCGTGCGCGGTTCGATTGCCCAAGTCAGCGATGCAACGGCCGATGCCTATTTCGCCAGCCGCCCACGCGGCAGCCGCATCGGCGCTTGGGCCTCCAAGCAATCAAGCCCGCTGGAGACAAACGATGCGTTGCGCAGGCGGGTCGCTGACCTCACCGAGCAGTATGGCGCCGATGATGAAACCGGCAAGCCGGTGCCGCGTCCGCCGCACTGGTCGGGGTTTCAACTGGAACCGCAGATTTTTGAGCTCTGGCAGGACGGCGAATTTCGCCTGCACGACCGGGTGGTCTTTGAACGGCAAAAGGCGGATGCGTCTTGGACGAGCACCCGCCTTTATCCGTAATCGCATATGAGATTGAGGGGTTTAGCGCCCCACCGCCTTCAGAACGCAGGCGACATCTTTGTTGCCCAGTGGCTTGTAAAGCGCATCCAGCGGATCACGCTGGTCAGCAGCTTTGGTGCGGGCGCCTTTGGCATGGGCATTGGCGTCGCGGGCAAGGGTCAAGATATCGCAATCAAAGGCCGTCTTGACGGCAGGCGTTGCGTCGGTGCTGTACGAAGTGTCGTTGAATTGGTCTGCACCGGAGGTGGCAAGGGTCACTAGGTTCTCAGTCCTTTGTTCAGGTGAAAAAAAGAAAACGCTACACCTTCGGTGCAGCGCGTCGGTCAGCTCTCATCATCTTGCGGCCAAACCATGGCAGCGGCCACGCAAAGGCGCAAAATTCCGTCAACCAGAGTGCAACAACGCCGCAGCGCTTGCCCAAAGCAGTGATTCTCGGCATAGCTCGCGCCGGTATCGCCTCCTCCCGCATCGTTTCAGGCCAACACGCGCCATGCGCTTTCGCCCCATCAGACGACCGTTCAACGCTCCGCGCCGCGCCCGCGTACTGGCCGCCTTGTCCTTGATGACATTACTGGCGGCGGTCGCCTTGGCCGGTGCCGGCGTCGTGACACTACCCGGCGCGCTGGTTGGGCTGGCTGCATCTGCGACCCTGGGGACAGTCGCGTTGGCGCTGGCGATCTACAGCCTCAACTACATCTGGGCGAACACCGGGCTTGGCACCGCCGACGCCACGCTGGCCCTGATCTGGTCGCTTCCGGTTTTGGTCAGCGTGACGGCGCTCACCTACATCGTCACCCAAACGCCAAGCTATCCCGACCTTGCCACCAATGTGAACAACCCGCCTCAGTTTGAGATCCTTGGCCAGGAGGGCAATAGCGAAGCAGCCCAACTGCCGTTGGATGCAGCCTCGCCCGGCGATCGCATTCGGCTGCGCCTTGCCCATCCTGATCTCACCACCGCCTATGTCGAGCGGCCCGGCTGGCATGTGGCTGAGGTGCTGGAGGCGTTTGCCGCCTCCACCGGATGGGAACTGGCACGTCTCGACACCGAAAACGGTCTGAGTTTTGAGGCCGAGTTCAGCGTGCCTGGCTCGCTGCTCCTGGTCGAACACGACATCGCCATGCGGATCGCCGATGACGGCGAAGGCTCGACCATCGATGCGCGTGCGTTGGCCAACATCCCGTTGCACGATTTTGGCACCAACGCGCCGGTGCTCGACGATGTCTTGCAGCGTTTTCTTCTGGCCATCGAAGCGACGCCGCCGCCCGTCTCCGACCTTTAATCGTTTCTATCGAACGCCAACGGGCCGGCCTGCCAGAGCGCGTCCGACCCGGGAATGCTGGACGCCTGTCCAAGCGCCTCAAGCCGCTCGAGATGCGCCAGAACCGACAGCCCCGCCGCGCCGCGCAGGCGCGGATCAAGCCCGTCATACAGCCGGTCAACGAGACTGCTTACCGACAAGGTGTCAAATTCCAGCGCCGCCAGGATAGCGCTCTCCCGGCCCATCCGGTGGGCGAACAGCGCTTCGACATAGCTCAGCGGATCGTTGAGCTTGGCACCATGGCCCGGCAGGTAGAGCGCATCCTGACGCCGAAGCAGGCGTTGGAGGCTTTCCAGATAGGTGCTCATGTCGCCATCGGGCGGCGCAATCAGACTTGTTGACCAAGCCATCACATGATCGCCGGAGAATAAAACCCCGCTAGCTTCGAGCGCAAAGCACAGATGGTTCACCGTGTGCCCCGGCGTCGCGACCACTTCGATTGTGCCGCCACCGACGTCGATCCGTGCGCCATGGTCGAGCACATGATCGGGAGCATGGTCCTGGTCCACCGCGACATCAAGCGAGGCATCGCCATCGCGAACCTCGCGGGCGAAGCGATGGGGGCCAGCGCCCAGGATTGGCGCGCCGGTGGCTGACTTCAGCGCCCGCGCCAGGGGCGAATGATCTCTGTGCGTGTGGGTAACCAGAATGGCATCCACCGGTGCTGAACCAATTGCGGAGAGCAACGCGTCAAGATGCGCCTCGTCCTGCGGACCCGGGTCCAGAACCGCCAGCCGGTCGGTGCCGATCAGATAGCTGTTGGTTCCCGTAAAGGTCATCGGGCCGGGATTAGGTGCGGTGATCCGCCGGATGCCTGGCCGGATTTCAACGACCTCGCCAGGCTGTGCTTTGAACGTGCGATCAAACTGCATCGGCATCACTCATAAGCCACTCACTAGCCCATTGGCGGGACCCCGCGTCCCTTGCAGGCCGTTTAGCAGCGGTTTAAGCAAGGTCAAACACATCCGTCCGATCCATGGAGACCACTTAATGGCCACCGCTTCCCTTGCCCCTTCTGGCTTTGCTCCCACTTTGGCCGACCGTCTTTGGCCGCAATCGGCCGAGACCAGCCCCGCGTTCCGCGCTTTGCGTTTTGTCGGCCTGGCGCTGGTGGGCACGTTGCTCTTGACGCTTTCGGCCAAGATCAAGGTTCCGTTCTATCCGGTCGAAATGACCATGCAGACCTTCATGATCTTGGCGCTGGCGGCTGCTTATGGCCGCAATCTCGCGATCGCCACGGTGCTGCTCTATCTCGCCCAGGGCGCCATGGGCCTGCCGGTCTTTACCGGTTCACCTGAGCGCGGCATCGGCCTTGCCTACATGATGGGCCCGACCGGTGGGTATCTGGCCGGCTTCGTGGTCTGCGCCGCCATTGTTGGTGCAGCGGCGGACCGCGGCTGGTCGACATCCATCCCGAAAATGGCGCTCGCCATGCTGGTAGGTCTGACCGCCCTGTTCGTGCTCGGCGTTGCGTGGCTGTCGACATTGATCGGGTTCAATGGCGCCATCACCCATGGCGTGCTGCCGTTCCTGCTGGGCGATGCCACCAAGCTTGCGCTCGCCGCGCTCGCCGTGCCGGCCGGTATGGCGCTGCTCAAACCGCGCGGGTAACAAACCCTTGTTCGGCCGGTTGGCAACGGACGGCAGGGCGCCGCGCGAAAACGCGTTGGCGCGCATCGTCCGCTCCAATCGGCTGAAAGCCTGGGCGAGTTGGCTCCTTCTGCCGGTCTGTTTCTGGCAGGGGCTGCGCATTCGCCGCAGCACCATCTCGCTGCTGCCGCCCAATGGGCCGGTTGATGGCCTGGTCGGTGGCCACCTGACGGGCAAAGCCTACCGTGTCTTGATCATCGGCGATTCCTCGGTTTCCAGCATCGGTGCCGCTGATCTGGATGACGGGCTCGCTATGCAGATGGCGACGCGCCTATCGGACCGTCTCAATCGTCCCATCGCGTTGCGCATCTCCGGCAACTCGTCGGCCACCAGCGCGGATTTGCGCGATCATGTGGTGCCGAACCTGCCAAACGATGCCTTCGATCTGGTCTTTGTCGTCATCGGCATGAACGATGCAAAAAATTTCCACACAGCGCGTCGGTTCATCGATGGTTTCGGCGGCCTGATCTACGCCATGAAAGCGCGGTTCCCCAGCGCAATGATCGCCCATTGGCCAATCTCGCCGATGACGATCTTTCCGGTGCTGCCGCAGCCGCTCAAGACCTGTCTTACCTTCCGCTCCGACGTTTTGGATGCGCTCGCCGCCTGCCTGTCGGCCGGGCGCGGCATTGAGCGTTTCGAGCGCCGCATGACGTTCCCGCAGTCTGGCTTTGCAGCCGACGGGTTCCATGTGAACGCCGAGGGCTATGCTCTGTGGGCCGAAGAGGCGGTGAATGCGCTGATGAGCAAGGACCCGGTGCGTCGTGCCCGCAAGAAGCGCAAGGATGCCAAGCGTCTTAAGGACGCGACGCCGTACCATCCAAAACAAAGATAGGATGCGGTTGGCCCTGCTCAGCAAGGCTCACCAGATGACCGGTCGCGACGACCTTATCCCCGTCAAGAAGCTCCAGCGCGCCATCGTCGATCAATGTCGTGGCGAGCGCCGGATCATCCAATGGCCGCGCGGCCATGCCGGAACGCACGATCAAAGGATCACCGGAGAGGCAGGCATCAATGCGCCAAGCCTCTTGGTCGGCCACAAAACGGCGACCGACCGAGCAACGGCCGCCGGGCCAATGGGCATCAAGGCGCACACCACCACCGGCTTCCAGCGCGCCACGCTCATCCGCATCAAGCCGGACCATGCCAACAAGGGTCTCCACCATCACTGCGGGGGAGGCGAAATCCGGCACGCGCAAATAGGATAGCGGCGCCGCGACCAGCCGGTCGGTCTTCGCGGCGATGCGCGCGTGGAACGCCAGAAGCGCAGCGTCGGTGCCCAGCACAGGGATTGCGGTGCCCTCGCCATGGAGCACGGCAACTGCGCTTGCAACGTCATTGTTATCGCTAGTCGTGGCGAGCCGAGCTCGACCGATTCCGCCCAAGTTAAGCGGCGCGAGCAAGCCTGCAAGCAGGGCTTCCATCGCATCGAAGGAAAGCGTTCGTCCAGCGCCTGGCGCTTGGTCGCGGTCGAGCAAGCCAACCAGCCAATCAAGAGCCGAGGCGCTGAACGCCATTTCGACCTCGTGGCCGTCAACCGGGACCGGTACCAGGATGTCTGGAGGTTCGGGTGTTCCGGATGGCAGGGCCAGCGTCAAACGCGTGTTGGCGAACCCGCCAGTGACTGTCAGTGGCGCCCGAGCGAGTTTTTGGGCCAGAGCGAACCCGTCGGCCGACCAGCGCGACAGCAGTTCAGAGTCGAGCACGCGGCTCGTGCTGCGTGCTTCCAGGCGCGGGTCGAGCCGGTTCATCACATGCCGTCCGTGTCGCCCGCCAGAGACCCAAACAGCCGCTGCCGCAGCGCCATGCGCAACGCCTCACGTTGCGCGTCGGTTAGGGGCAGCACATCCTCAACATCGCCGATCGCAGCCTCGGTAAGTGCCAGAAGATCGTCCGCTGTTGGCGTCACAATTTCGTCCAGCGATGGGCTAGGCGTTTGGCCCTCAAGCTGTGTGGCCAGTTCCTGGGCGGAAAGAACCTTACGCATCGCCAGCACCTCCCAAAGAGGGTTTGAAGAGCGTGCGCGCGTGCGCGGCGGCATCGGCGGCGTCCAGGCCTTTGCAGCCTTCAGCCAATCGCAAAACAAGATGATCAAGAGCGGCCTCATTGGCGCGCAGGGCTTCGGCAGCGGCAGCGCTGCGCAGTCCAAGATGGCGCGCCAAACGGTCGCCGTCGCAGCTGCGTACAACGTCTCTAAGCGCCGCCTTAAGGCGTGCAGATCTGTCGTTGGTTGGAGGCACGTTGTCCCGCATCCTCACACCACTCACCATTGATCGCCGCCCACGCGGCAACCTTAGCAAGGGGCTAGCACGAGGACAAACGCCAATGCTGCAATGCGGCGCGAAGAACGGTTAGAAAAGCTTTTTAGGCGACAGCCCGCGAAAGCGCGCATTGCGACCAGAGGTCGGATAGTGCGTTCACCAGATTGCCGATATCTTCGTCCGTGTGCAGCGGTCCCGGCGTGATGCGCAGGCGCTCGGTGCCTTTGTCCACGGTCGGATAGTTGATCGGCTGGATATAAATTCCATACTGATCAAGCAGCACGTCGGAGATGAACTTGCACTTCTTCGCATCGCCGACCATCACCGGGATGATGTGGCTTGGCGCGGGCATATAAGGAATGCCGACCTTGTCGAGCAGCTTGCGCACCTTGGCGACAGCCGCCTGCTGGCCTTCACGCTCGCTGGCGCTTTCCTTCAGGTGCTGGATGGACGCCAACGCGCCAGCAGCCAGCGCCGGTGGAAGCGACGTGGTGAAGATGAAACCCGACGCAAACGAGCGCACGAAATCGCACAGTGCTTCAGAGGCCGTGATGTAGCCGCCCATCACACCGAAGGCCTTGCCTAGCGTGCCTTCGATCACAGTGAGGCGGTCCATCAAGCCTTCGCGCTCGGCCACACCGCCGCCGCGCGGACCGTACATGCCAACGGCGTGCACTTCGTCCAGATAGGTCATCGCGCCATACTTGTCGGCAACGTCACAAATCTCTTTGATCGGCGCGATGTCGCCATCCATCGAGTAAACCGATTCAAACGCCACGATCTTCGCCCGACCAGGCGCAATGCTGGCGAGCTTACGCTCCAGGTCTTCGGGATCATTATGCTTGAAGATCATTTTTTCAGCGCGTGAGTGCCGAATGCCTTCGATCATCGAGGCGTGGTTCTTGGCGTCGGAAATCACCACGCAATCGGGCAGCTTGGCCGCCAGCGTGGAGAGCGAGGCCCAGTTCGACACATAGCCGGAGGTGAAGAGCAATGCGGACTCTTTGCCATGCAGATCGGCAAGTTCACGCTCAAGCTTCACATGATAATGGTTGGTGCCGGAAATGTTGCGCGTGCCGCCGGCGCCAGAGCCGCAGCGGTTCACCGCCTCATGCATCGCATTGATGACATTGGGGTGCTGGCCCATGCCCAGATAATCGTTGGAGCACCACACCGTGACTTCCTGCACGGTGCCGTCTTCGCGGTGGCGGGTCGCTTTTGGAAAATTGCCGCGGTGGCGTTCCAGATCGGCGAAGACGCGGTAGCGGCCTTCCTCTTTCAACCCATCCAGCGCGGATTGAAAAAAGCCTTCGTAATTCATCTGCGTGCTCCCGGGTCCCGACGCCATCTTGTCCGTGTTTGGCGCCTAAACGGGCCAATGCCGCATCATCATGCGCAAATCCTAACATTGTACCATCCGCATCCCCACCAATGGGCAAGGGTCTTAGAGCGGATGCCTTACAGACGGATCACACGTTTAGACACGTTCTAAACGAGCTTACAGCATTGCCATTGTTTTGGATCAACCCGGCCCCGGCTTTCGCCCTGACACCGATTGCCGCACCTTTCATGCCGGGTGAGTCAGGCAGGCCTTAAGCGGCAGGGCGCAGGATGCCGCCAATTTCTTGAGCGATGCCGTCGCCGGCTTCCTGATAGACATTGTAGACGCTGTCGGCGCCGGCGGCATAAAGCTCCATTTCATCGTCCGGATAGAAGGCGATGGTCGCGATCTTTTTGCGGTAGCCTTCCGAGCGCAGCAGCGCGATCGCCGATAGGTTCGATTGCTGGTGCGGCGTTGCCAAAACGATCAGTCCGATATGGGTTTTGAAGCCTTTCAGCTTGGCCCAGAGTTCTGGGTTGTTGGCATCCCCGCGCAGCACGTGGCGCCCGAGGTCATAGTGTTTGTCGACCACAGTGTTGTCGATGTCGAAACCGATCACCGTTTCAGGGTCATCATTGGCAACGTTCAAAAACGCCGCCGATCCAACGCGGCCCATGCCGAAGATGAGAACCCGCGCATCGCCCAGCGGAATGGGCTGATCTTCCTTCAGGAAACGCGGCGATTCCAACTGTTGAAGCTTTGGCCGCCATTTGGCGAACAGCGCGTTGGCGTTGCTGGAAAGCGGCGCGGAAACACAGAAGGAGAGCGCCACCAACACCGCCAAAGCGACCAGCCACTCAGCCTCGATCCATCCGGCCTCGAAGGCAACGGCGGCCACAATCAGCGCAAACTCCGAGTAATTGGCAAGCGTCAGCGTGGAGAGAAAGCTCACCCGCGCGCGCAAGTGAAAGCGCGAGAAGAGCACCATCCACAGGCTGGTCTTGGCGACCATGAAGATCAACAGCACGATGGCGGTAACCGCGACGGTAACATCAGGCAGGCCATATTGCCCGATCGACAGGAAGAAGCCGATCAGGAACACATCCTTGAAGACGCCAAGCGCCTTGTTGAGCTCATCAGCCTTGCTGGAACTGGCCAGCAGCAGCCCGAAGATGAGGGCGCCCAGATCGCCCTTAAGGCCGACCGCGCTGAACAGTGCGTAGCCAGTGATCGCCATGCCAAACCCAAACAAAAGCAGCAGCTCGCCATGGCCCGCCTTGTTGGCCAGTTTGTCGAGCGGTTTGCGCGCAAACACCAGGGCGAACAGGCCGAGCGCGAAAACACTTGGCATCACGCCTTCCGACGCCGCCATGAAGACCACCGCGATGATGTCCTGGATGACCAGGATGCCGATGGCGATGCGTCCGTGGCGGGAGGCGATCTCGCCCTTTTCATCGAGCACTTTGACGGCGAAAACAGTCGACGAGAACGACAGGGCAAAGCCGACCAGTGCCGCCGTCTGCCAGCTGATGCCGTCGAACAGCGCCAGACCAACCACGCCGAGGCCCATGACGAACAGCGTCGCGACCGCAAACGTGATGGCCATGTGGGTTGTCGCAACGCCTAGAATCTCCGGCGAGCGCAGCGTTTTCAGCGAGATCTTCAGGCCAATCGTGAACAGCATCAGCGTGATGCCGAGATTGGCGAGCCCTTCCAGCAGCGGGCCGGATTGCATCCCAAATCCTGCCAGCGCGAAGCCTGCCACCAGGTACCCCACCATGGGGGGAAGCCCAATAGCGCGCGCGCCGAACCCCAGACCGAAGGCGATGATCAGCCAAAGAGGGTCGGTAACGGAGAAGGATGGTTGCATGGAGGTGGCTCGGTTAGGCAGCGGACAATGGGGCAGACAGCGACAAAGCTTTGAATCCGCCCACCTTAGCGCGGCTTCGTAAGCATCGCGTGAACGGCATTCGGTTCAAATGTGACGCAAGTTTGGGGCCAAATGGCGCAAAGCGTCGCGCTGACCCCCGTCCGGCGGACCCGTTGTGGCCTAAACGGGGCAGGCCCGCGCTTGGGAGAAGGAGAGCAGCCGATGACTGCGCTCGTCCCAAAGATGGAGCCGCGCGCAGGCCAGGCTCTGGCGGATCGTCATGCGATTGGTATCGGCCAATTCTCGGTGATCGCGCAGCGCTTCGGGCAGCCGATAAAACGGTATCGGACTGTAAAGGTGATGCACATGATGGATGCCGATATTGGCCGTGACCCACTGCAGAACCTTGGGCAGCACATAATGCGAGCTGCCTTCAAGGGCGGCCTCGTGCAATTGCCAGTCATCGTTGGTGGCCCAATGCGTGGTCTCGAACTGATGCTGCACATAGAACAGCCACACCCCGGCCATCGCCGCCAAAAGCGTGGTCGGCAAAAAGATCAGCAGGATGGGCATTAAGCCGCCAGTGAAGAAAACAACCAGCAGTGCCAGTAAGATCGCGGCGTTCGTCGCCATTGCGCTGACCCAGTATTTCGCCTGCGCCATCAGCCCGATGGGCAGCCTGTACTCCAGGAAAAACAGATAACCAGGACCCAGACCGAACAGAATGATCGGATTACGATAGAGCCGGTAGAGCCAGCGATTGAGCGGTTTGAGCGCGCGATACTCTTCCACCGTCAGCGTTTGAACGTCGCCAATGCCGCGCCGTCCAAGATTGCCCGACGCGCCGTGATGGATGGCGTGGGTGCGCCGCCAGACATCGTAAGGGGTTAGCGTCAGCACGCCGATCACCCGTCCAAGCCAATCCCCGATGGTGCGGTTCTTGAAGAACGAGCCATGGCCGCAATCGTGCTGAATGGCGAACAGGCGCAACAGGAACGCAGCGTTGAGAAGCGACAGCGCAAAGGTCAACCAATAGCTGACGCCCAGCGACCACCAGGCCAAACCCCACAACAGGACGAAGGGCCCCAACGTGACGGCAAGCTCGAACCAACTGCGCGGCGCGCTTGGCTCGCGATAGCGCGAAAGGATTTTTACCCAGTCGCGGGGATCACGCGTTGGCGGCACATCGGTCGTTGAAACGGAAGGGTCGGGCATAGGTCGTCGTACCGCTATTCATGAGCGGACTCTGCAGACAAAATCATCCGCGCCGCAGTCTTCTGGGACTCGCTTACAGCCTGCCTCTATCAGATATCGCGCGATTGGGCATGCATGAAACGCCGATGAACAGCAGTTTTCTGGGGTCGTTTTGACGCGGCCCAGGGTTCATTCGGTGGTGTGACGAGCTGGCAGAAATGGTCGGAGCGAGAGGATTTGAACCTCCGACCCCCTCGTCCCGAACGAGGTGCGCTACCAGGCTGCGCTACGCTCCGACAGGCCGCTTTTTTCGGTGAAGTCCTGGTCGGTCTTCGGCGGCGAGGCACCCGTATAACGCCATCAATTTGGCGCTGCAACACCCATCTCACCCTCGTGGCGCGGCGGCCCGTTGCAGCCTGTCATTGAGCGCTTGGCCAAGCCCGTTGGTGGGGATTGGCGCGATGGCGATGGCGGTCGGATTCTTGTTGTCCAGCACTCGAAGCAGCGCATAAAGCTGCTCACCGGCCTCTGCGAGATCACCCTTTTTTGAAAGATTGGGATGGTCATTGAGGGCATGATCGCCAAACCCCAAATAGGCTTCGCCTGGGCGCACCGCCTCGACCGGCACATTGAGCCGCACCGGCACGCTTGGCGCGTAATGGCTGGCCAATTGCCCGGGTGCGACTGGAGCGGCCTCAGAGGCTGTAGGTGTGGTGATCATCTCCCCGAGAACTGCCTCCAGCCGATCAGCGTCAATCGCCCCTGGCCGCAAGAGCAGCGCCTTGGGTCCGCGAACGTCCACAATGGTCGACTCCAAGCCGAGTGCTGTGGCGCCACCATCGAGGATCAGGGGTATTCTGCCTTCCAGATCGCTCAACACGTGATGCGCGGTCGTGGATGACACGTGACCCGATCGATTGGCGCTTGGCGCGGCAAGGGGAGCGTCAAGGGCTTCCGCCAACTCGCGCAAGGGTCCGCTCGGGCAGCGGACCGCCAAGCTATCGCCACCGGCGGTCACAGCCGGCGCAAGGCCGGCCACTTCGCGGAGCGGCAGGACGAGCGTCAAAGGCCCTGGCCAAAAAGCATTGGCCAGCTTGAGGGCGCGCGCATCGAAGAGGGCCAAGCGCTCGGCCATCCTGAGGTCCGCGACATGGGCAATCAATGGGTTGTGCGATGGCCGCCCCTTGGCGGCGTAGATCGCGGCCACGGCGTCGGCCCGCGTTGCATCGCCTGCCAGCCCATAGACCGTTTCGGTCGGCACGCCGACAACGCCGCCCGCGCGCAGCACGCCAAGCGCTCGGTCGCGCCAGGTCGGTTCGTTGAGAGCAAGGATCAGCGTTTCCATGGCGCGCGCATAGCACGGTTGATCGCGGATGCCAGCGTTCGATCTGTGCGTCGGCGCGACCACGCAAGAAAAAGGGGCCGGCACAGGCCGACCCCAAAATTGATTTTGTGTTGGGTCTAAGCTTAGCCGGAAAAGGCTGGCTGCTCTTCCAACTGCGACTCCGTGGCGTCGATGTAAACGCGGATATCGGTGCCATCGTCAGTACGCAGAATGCGCAGCTCATCGAAGGAGACGGCGATCGGCTTTTCGCCCAAGCCGAGGAAGCCACCGACATCGATGATGACGTTGTCGATCATGCCGTCATCGGACACCATCAGCTGGCTGACCTCACCAATGTCGGCATCATTGGTGTCGTAAACGCGGGCACCGGTCATCATCTCGGTGGTCAGTTCGGCGCGGCCTGCTTCAACGTAACCGTCGCGCTCGACCACCGGTGTCGTGAACCGTTCGCGCATACGGTCAGTTTCTGCATCGGCATTCATCGGCGTTTCGGTTGCAGCCATGCCATCTTCCATCTGGTTCGCAGCGGAGTCGTGGCGCTCAAAGGCTGGTGCGTTTTCCAGCTCAGCTTGGCTCGCATTGATGACCAGGAAGAACTCGCCGTTCTCGCCGTCTTCGTTGACGAAACGGATCTCTGACATGTCCACGGCGACGTCGCGTTCGCCGATGCCCAGGAAACCGCCAATTCCAAGAATGACAGCGGCCACCTCACCATCGCGGGTCACGAACAGGTCATTGATTTCGCCCAGATCGTCCCATTCCTGATTGTCACCGACGTTGATCGTGGTGCCGGTTTCCATGTCGTTTTCGGATGCGTAGATGCGCATGCCGATCAGATCGGATGCTGCCAGGTCAGTCTCCGATTGAACCTGATAATCGAGCAGCGCTGTGGACATATGATCGTCGGCATACGCGGTCGAGCCGAGGGCCGCTACGATGGCCGTGGTTGCAAGCAATTGTTTCATGAGAAGTCTCCCTTTGAGAAGGGCAGCACAGCGCTGCCAATGACGATCAAACGGAGTGCAAGATTGTTGGTTCCGCAGAAATTATTCTTTTTTTTCGGGGGCTTAACCTATGTTAAGATGAGTAGGTAGCAATCGCCCTTCCGTGCGTGTGGCGAGGCTGATAGACGTGGCTGCGAAGGGAGCCAAACCATGCCGCAAGATACGTTCGACCGAATTTTTAAGGGCGGCACCGTCGTCAATCATGACGGCGAGGGTTTGCGCGATGTCGGCGTCACCGACGGCAAGATCGTTGCCATCGGCAACCTCGATGCCAGCCAGTCTGGCGACGTCATCGACTGCACCGGCCTGCACATTTTGCCCGGCGTCATCGACAGCCAGGTGCACTTTCGCGAGCCGGGCGCCGAGCACAAAGAGAACCTTGAAACCGGCTCACGTGCGGCGGTCATGGGTGGCGTCACCTGCGTGTTCGAAATGCCCAACACCAACCCGACCACGACCGATGAGGCCGCGCTCGCCGACAAGGTCCGCCGCGGCCATCATCGCATGCATTGCGACTTTGCGTTCTGGGTCGGCGGCACGCGCGAAAACGCTCATGAGGTCGGCGAACTGGAGCGTCTGCCGGGCGCGGCTGGCATCAAGGTTTTCATGGGGTCGTCCACCGGCAATCTGTTGGTCGAAGACGATGCTGGCGTGCGCGAAATTCTTTCCAACATCGCCCGTCGCGCCGCCTTCCACTCCGAGGACGAACCACGCCTGCGTGAGCGCGCGCATCTGCGTGTTGAGGGCGATCCGTCCTCGCATCCGGTTTGGCGCGATGCCGAAGCAGCGCTGAAATGTACCAAGCGCCTGGTTGCGTTGGCCGAAGAAACCGGCGCGCGCATTCATGTGCTGCACATTTCAACCGCCGATGAGATGCCGTTCCTCGCCAAGCACAAGCGCCACGCCACGGTGGAAGTGACGCCGCATCATTTGACGCTGTCCTCCGATGACTATCCGCGCCTTGGGAATTATTTGCAGATGAACCCGCCGGTCCGTTCACCCGAGCACCGCGCTGGCATTTGGTGGGGCGTTGAACAGGGCGTTGCCGATGTCATCGGGTCCGACCACGCGCCGCATAGCCGCGAAGAAAAAGACAAGCCCTATCCGCAAAGCCCGGCGGGGATGCCGGGCGTTCAGACGCTTGTGCCGGTGATGCTGAATCATGTCGCTGAAGGTCGCCTGTCGCTGGCGCGGTTCGTCGACATGACCAGCCACGGGCCGCAACGGCTGTTTGGCCTGGCCGGAAAGGGCCGCATCGCCCGCGGCTATGATGCCGATTTCACCATCGTCGATCTGAAGCGCCGGCAGACCATCACCGATGATTGGATTGCCTCGATCTGCGGCTGGACGCCCTATGCCGGTATGGAGGTGTCAGGCTGGCCGGTCGGCACCGTCGTGCGCGGTCATCGCGTGATGTGGGAGGGTGATCTTGCCACGCCCTCAACGGGTGAGGCGGCAAGTTTTGTTGAAACTCTCGGGCCTGTCGCGGGGTAGCGTTTCGACCAGACGGAACCAGACGGTCTGGCCGTTTGTCGCGACCAAATTGGCCTTCCGTCTGGAACAAACTGCTGTTTGTCGCGACCAACAGGGTCGAAGTCGCGACTAAGGCGTTTGCGTTTTATCTGAGACAGTCTGATCGCAAATCGCGTTCGACCGAAGGGAGAGGCAGCGAATTGCGATTCAAGCTAAACGCAAAACACCCTAATTGACGGTGTCGGGCCGCGAGTAGTAGCCCGACTGCACGCCCTTGGCGCTGGTGCGCAAAAAGCGTGCCGCGCCCTCTTCGCCCAGTTCATCGACAATGTGCATGATCGATTGAAACAGCGCCGCCCGTGTCAGCGCCCGGTTTTCAATGCCGGCCTCGCGGCCAGCATCGAAGGCGTCCAGCATGAAGGCAATCGCCTCGCGTCGATCGCTCTCCGGCTCGGGAGCGGGCGGGGTGGGAGCAGCAAGGGTCAAGGGTCGTCTCCAACGTCACTGACCAATGCCTATCACAGGCCCCGCGCCAGTGGGCAAATCCCTCAACAAAGCGTAAACGAAAGGTTGACCGCCGTTAACCATTTGGGCGGCGGGAGGCGAGGCCACTACTCGTCGAGGAGGCTCGCCACGATGCTCGCGCCGCGCTGATGGTGCCGTTCGATCAGCCGTTCGCTGGCCGATGTGCAACGCTGGTGGGTGTTGGCGACGCCTCGAAAACCGCGATTGAACGCGTCGATCAGCACCGATTGGCGCACGGTAGAAAGTTCTTCGCTGGCCAGCAGCGCTTCCATATCGCCACGCGAGCGCGCCGGCTCATTACAGACCACTTCCAAATGCGAGAGGGCGCCAAGAATTTCAGCTAGCCGCGATAGCGCCGCATCGGTTTCGGCCTGCGTTTGGGCCGCCGCCGGTAGTGCGGCAAAGACCCAAAGGCTGAGAGCAAGGAAGGGAAGGGTGAGGCGCTTCATCGCCTGACACCTGCCCTGATTGATCGGACAGGTCAATCGCCGAAAGGCACTCGGTTCTAGAGCGAAACCACATCCATCACCGTCGTGCCGGAATAGCAGTACAGCGTCGCCGCTGCATCAAAACGCAGCGCCAGGCTGTCTCCATTGTAGAGATCGATCATCGCCGACAGGGTGACGGTCCGCCCACCGACCGAGGTGAGACCGGCCTCCCAGGTAGCCATTGCATCGACGCCGTTCTTTAACAGGGTCAGCCCGCCGAGCGTCTCGACTTTGAGCGATAGCGTGATCTGGTAGAACCCGTCGGCTGTGATAGCGAGCCCAGCGCCGGTGGCCGGTGCTGTGAGCGCAGCGCCAAGCGCCAGACCACCCTGACTGCGCGTGGTTCCAGAAAATCCGGCAACATCACCGCCACTGAACGAGCGCGTGCCGCCGTCCAAGTAGAACGTGCCCAGCGGACGCGCGGGCAGGCGCACATGCCCGGTATCCGGCGTGATCGAGAGTGCATCGTGCCAAGCCGATCCATTAGCGCTCACCTTAATTGCCAAACCATCCTGACCGGAGAGCCCCATCTCGGCGCGTCCGGACCAACCGGATTGATAGACGATGCTCGCCGTCGCACCGGCATTGGCCTTGTTGATGACCATCCGGTGGTCATTGGACGCGCTGGTGAAAAGGCTGGCATCGCTGGCCACCGTCAACCGATTGGTCGTCGAGGCTGCAGCGTTGATACCGACCTGGGTGAGATTGTCCTGCACGGCCAGATCAACCAGCGGCCCCCAAGTGCTGCCATCGAACACGAACGCCAGGCCATCGTTTGCCCGCACCACCATCCAGCCGGATTCCGGGATATGAAAGTGCCAGGCATCGGCGATCCAGGCGGCGATCATCCCATCTTTGCCAGCAAAATCCGCACTCGCGCCAACGCCGACCACGACACACTCCGCATCGGCCGGACTGGCTGGCGGGACAAGCGCGGCCATGTCCTGCACCACCGGCTGAACCAGCGTTTCCAGCTGCGCCAACGCCTCATTGTGGGTGAGGTGTTTTTGCGCTTGCGAGGCGATGATCAGGGGCAGGGCGAAGCGCGGACTTGTGTCCATGGAGACCTCAACAGGTTGGCGTGGGCGCAGACGATGGCGTGCCGACGACAGTGAGGCAGTGTCAGGGGGAGGGGATTTCTCTCGACCTTATCCCCATGCGGAAAAGCCCCGGGCCAGGCAGGGCCTTGACCTCGAATCGGAGCTATGGGAGGGAACGCCATCGCGCATTGGGGCGTAGCCAAGTGGTAAGGCAGCGGTTTTTGGTATCGCCATGCGCTGGTTCGAATCCAGCCGCCCCAGCCAGCCTTTTTTGATCGAACTGAGTGTTTTTGTCCGCGTCTGGAGAAGCGTTTTCTTTTCAGGCGTTTGGCTGGGTATTGTGCAGCATTTTCGGTCTCTGTTTCGAGTGATTTCGGGGAGAATGGGTAAATTTGGGGCGAGTTTCTCCGGTGGCCATTTCCCAAATCATGGTTGTCGGATTTTATGACGCTTTGGCCGAGGCGCCTGGTGGATCTTGGGTGCCGAGGTTTTGGATCACGGGCCATTGCGATAATCGTGTAGTTTCAAGTTCCAGTGCGCTCACCGCTGCCCAACGAACTTGCGCGCCGGCGTAGCAGCTCGATTTGCTGCCAAGTGAAGTTGCGCTTGGACAGTTGCGGGGTGTTTCTTGCCAGATGAAGTTGCGCGATTCCGCTTAGCTATGTCGGGCTGCTTCTAGTTGCTCAGTAACGCCTTCCGCTGCTGTTCCCAATCCGCTGGCAACGGTCGCGCGCGTCGCAATGCGTCGGGGGACAAGGATGGCGGCTGGGTCCCATTGAGGATTGCGCGGACGATGTCGGGTGCGAGGAAGGCCAGCGTGATGGTGCGGCTGACCTCTGATGGATCGACACGCTCGCGGGCTGCTAGATCAGTGATGCTCGACGCTTTTCCTGTGACCATCGCCTGCCACCATCGATGGGCGAGCTTAAGCTGATCCACTAAAGCGTCGTTGATGTAAGGATCATCCACCGTCACCGACCCGACCACCAGCTTCGAAGATCGTCCCTGACGTAGGATACTTGCAGCCTGGGTTATGCAGATGGATTCCGGGTTGAGTGCATCGGGATCAGTTCCAAGTTGCTGAGCCAGCGCCTGCTGGTTGATCGTGATTGTTATCGCATCTCGATGGATGGTGACCCGCTCACGCAACCTGCTCGCTTGGTGATCGTCGAGCTCCTTGGATAGCGCGATGCAACGGCTCATGAGGTCCTTGCGCTGTTCCAGCGGCAGGCGATCATTTATGATCAAGCCAACCCATTCCCGGTTGCGCAGATGCGCTTTCAGGCTCTGCATCACCAATGCATCAAGCTCCGTTGCCGACAGACGCAGGCCGTTCTTGCCGCCGCCGTCCGATTTGGACTGTCCACGCATCAGCGATGCTGAGACATAGTAGTTATAGCGTCGGGTGCTGCTACCCCGGATGCGAGTGCCCTTGATGCGCTTGGTGCTGTGGCTGGGTGACAGACGCTCTCCGCCTGCATCGAACAGGATGCCTTTAAGCAGGTGCGAGCCTTTTGTGTTGCGGTGCGACTGCCCCTGACAAGCAGTTGAAGTCCCATGGCTTGGAATGCCAGTGCGTGTGCAAATACCACCATAGGTCACACCGTTGGAGCTGTTTGCTGCTAGTTGCTCTTGAACGACCTGCCAGAGTTCATCGTTTATGATGGCTTTGTGGTTGCCGGGATAAAGTTGACCTTTGTGATGGGTTTTCCCGATGTAGAGCGGGCACTTGAGGATGGTGTGATAGCCATTACGCGATATTGGCAGGCCACCGCTTGGCTTGCCCTCGATGGTGCGCGCTTTGGAGACGGCGCCTTGAGCGTCCATCGCTGCCTTCAAGGCCTTGACTGCACCAAGCTTCAAGTAGCTTTCGAAGATGGTTTGAACGGTCTTTGCCTCTTTTTGATTCACGACCAACTGCTTGTCTCGAACGTCGTATCCAAGGGGTGGCATACCACCCATCCACATGCCGCGCTTCTTAGAGGCCGCGATCTTGTCCCGGATCCGCTCTCCAGCGACCTCCCGCTCGAACTGGGCAAAGGACAGCAACACATTCAGCGTGAGCCGTCCCATGCTGGTTGAAGTGTTGAAGGCCTGCGTGACCGATACGAACGAAGCGCCCGCTGCATCCAGTAGATCTGTCAGCTTGGCGAAGTCGGCCAGGGACCGCGTCAGACGATCGACCTTATAGACCACCACCACATCGACCCGCCCACCACCGATGTCTGCCAGCAGCGCCTGCAGGGCAGGGCGGTTCATGGTCCCGCCCGACAACCCACCATCATCATAGGCTGTAGGTACCAACACCCAGCCTTCATGCTTCTGGCTGGCGATATAGGCTTCACATGCCTCGCGCTGGGCATCCAGCGAGTTGAAGCTTTGCTCCAGTCCTTCCTCCGACGACTTGCGGGTGTAAATCGCGCAATGCCTGACCCGCTGGTTAGACGAAGGCTTTGATGGCTTACGACTACCAGCACCCGCAGAGCTGGCAACGGCTTCCCGAGCACGTCCACGCTGGCCTTCCACCTCAAGCATCTTGCTGTCCCACAGATCGATCCGCTTGCGCCTTGGTGGCGATCCCGAAGAAGGTTGGCCCTGACCATCGCGTTCCGGTGATGAGACGTGCCACCGCGCTGAGCGATCCATAGGTCTGCCCGCGATAGATGAATCCACTGCTGCCATCGGCGACCACTTCATGAGTCTGCCCCTGCCACTGACGTAGCAGACGCGTGCCTGGCTTGATCGATCTGCGAACCGGGCGAGGTGAGGGGCGCGGTATTGAGACCAGCGCGGTTTCGCGTACGTGGTTTGCGTCCTCTTCGCACCCGATGGAATGCTCGTCCGCCCGACCTGCCGTTTCGATACGTGGCAAGCGCGAAGCATCCGAACCCGCGTTGCAGGCAGATGATCGCCGCGGGGTGCTGGAAGCTGACACAGCATTGCGCCTTCTGCGCTGCTTGGTGCTACCTCCAAGCCATCCCTCGGGGGGCAGGCCGAGCGCAGCGCATTCGCTTTCTCGTAATCCATCATCCTTGTCGGCTTGGGCATGATAGCTGAGAGCCAGCACCAGCAGGGCAGTGCTCAGGCGCTTGGGTGGTCTCGATCCAAACACGTCGAGCCACTGGTGTTGCAGATTACCGCGTTTTGCTTGCGCAATGGCGGCCAAGCGACGTTGCAGGTTGGCCCGGGAAAGCACAGGTGCCCCAGCTTCTCTTTCATGTTGGCGGGCCGGCATCAGACTGCGCTGGGCTCGACAATGGCGTAAACGGTCTCGCCTTTGCGGTTGGACCGCCGTTCCAGTTTAAAGCCATTTTTGCGAAGACCAGATAGGCCAGCGCGCACGCTATGCGCTTGCCACCCTGTAGCCGTCATCATGGCCTGCATCGTTGCCCCGCTCTTACGGCTCAGCAGACCCACCAACACAGCCTTCTTGCTGCGTGGCGACTTGGTTGTTGTCGCACCGGCACCTTTCTTGCGCGCTTCTGGATTGGCTGGCGCAACAGCAGATTGCGGTGAGGGCTTCTTGGTGCGCTTTGCCCGTGGCGCCTCAGGTGCTCCAGTCAAAGGCTGAGCAGCTTCTGTCAAGGGTGCCGCAGCCGCCTCAACCGTCGCCTCCAGCCTGGCAATCGTATCTGTGATCATGTCCAGTTCGGTCATTGATATCTCCGTCGGTTAAACGCAGCGATCCAATCATCGCTGCCACCGACGAAAGCTGTTCCCCGTCAGCGCTCACGGGATCAATTGAGCTGATTGCATAAGTGAGAGTTTCTGGCTCATCTTCACCAAGTT